>DASWJG010000128.1:0-15014 GCA_036397315.1 Methyloceanibacter sp.
GTCCGTGCTGGAAGGTGATCTCGCCAACGCGACCGGAGCCGCAGCGCTCTTCATCGATTGGTTCGCGGCGCATGTCGGCGGCGGCCATGTTGGCGTTGTAGGGCGTGGCCCTGCCTGGCATGGCGCGTGGTACGCTCATCCCGGCGCTGCCTTTGCGGCGGGCGCAGCGGTTGGCGCGGCGGTGACACACCCCTATTATTACGGGGCGCCTCCTTGCGGCTATTACCCCTACCCGCCGTGCTACTAGGAGCGGCCTGACGAGGCGTCCCCTGCCGCAAAAAGACTTTTTTGCGGCGTTTCATTGCAGATGAGCCCGAACGGGCCGCGTGAACGGGAGGAGCATGTCATGAAGAGAGAGTTGCTGACGCTGACGTTAGGACTTCTCGTCGGCACGGCGCTGACCGCAGTGGCAAGCGCCCAGGAAACCACCGGCGTTCCAGGAGCGCCGAGCGCCACGACCACCATCGACGGCAACTACCTTCCCAATCCGCCGCCAAGGTTCGGCGGCGAGATCGGCCTCGATGCCAAGGACTCCAAGCCATATTGGCCGGCGCAGATTGTGCCTCCCAAAGGCGCGCCTAACATCTTGCTGATCATGACCGACGATCAGGGGTATGGGGTCTATGGCACTTTCGGCGGCGTCATTCCGACACCCACCATGGACCGCATAGCGCAGATGGGACTGCGCTACACCCAGTTCCATTCCACCGCGCTTTGCTCGCCCACAAGGGCGGCGCTGATCACCGGGCGTAACCATCATTCCGTTGGTTTCGGGGTCATTTCCGAGCAGGCCACCGGCTATCCGGGCTACGACTCCATTATCGGCATCGACAACGCCACCATCGGCGAAATCCTGAAGCAGAACGGCTACGCCACGTCCTGGTTCGGCAAGAACCACAACACGCCCGACTACCAATACAGCACCGCCGGACCGTTCAACCAATGGCCCACCGGGATGGGCTTCGACTATTTCTACGGCTTCATGGGCGGTGAGACCGATCAGTGGACGCCATTCCTGTACCGCAACACCACGCAAATCTTCCCCTGGCGCGACCAGCCCAGCTACAACATGATCACCGGCATGGCGGATGACGCCATCGATTACCTAAAGCAGCTTAATGCGGCGGCGCCCGACAAGCCCTTCTTACTCTATTACGTGCCCGGCGCTACCCACGCGCCGCATCAGCCCACGCCGGAATGGATCGAGAAGTTCAAGGGCAAGTTCGACATGGGCTGGAACGCGATGCGCGAGCAGATCTTCGCCAATCAGAAGCGGCTCGGCGTGATCCCGGCGAGCACGACGCTCACGCCATGGCCGGACGGCCAACCCGAGTATGGCGGCGCCAAGCTGCCGAAATGGGACACCCTTTCTGCCGATGAGAAGAAGCTCTTCGCCCGCCAGGCGGAGGTGTTCGCCGCCTACGTCGCCTACACCGACCATGAGATCGGCCGCGTCATCCAGGCGGTGGACGACATGGGCAAACTCGACAACACCCTGGTCATCTACATCACCGGCGACAACGGCACGAGCGCCGAGGGCTCGACCATCGGCACGCCCTTCGACATGGCCGCGATCCAAGGCATCGACGTCCCGGTCGCTGAGCAGCTGAAGTACTACGACGCCTGGGGTTCGCCTACGACGACTCCGCATATGTCGGTGGCGTGGTCCTGGGCTTTCGACACGCCGTTCAAATGGACCAAGCAGGTCGCCTCGCATTTCGGCGGCACGCGCCAGGGCATGGTCATCGCCTGGCCCAATCGCATCAAGGACGCTGGCGCCATCCGCCATCAGTTCCACCACATGATCGACATCGTGCCCACCATCCTCGAAGCCACCGGCATCCCCGCGCCGGTGATGGTCAACGGCGTCGCCCAGAAGCCGATCGAAGGCGTGAGCATGGATTACACCTTCGACAAGGCCAACGCCGATGCGCCATCGAAGCGCAATACGCAATATTTCGAGATGTTCGGCAACCGCGGCATCTATAACGAAGGCTGGTACGCCTGCACCACGCCGCCAGCGGGGCCCTGGCTGATGGGCCTGACCAAGATGCCCGACGTGGTCAACGGCTATAAATGGGAGCTGTATAATATCGCTGAGGACTACTCGCAGGCGAACGATCTCGCTGCGAAGAACCCCGACAAGCTGCGCGAGTTGCAGGAACTCTTCCTGGTCGAGGCGGCGAAATACAACGTATTCCCGCTGGATAATGACATCCTCCAGCGCATTCTGGACCCCAAGCCGAGCTACGTCGCTGGGCGAACTGAGTTCAGCTATGCGGGCGAGCTGACCGGCATACCCAACAGCAATGCGCCGAACATTCTGGCGAGGTCCTACACCATCACGGCGGACATCGAGGTTCCTACGGGCGGTGGGGATGGGATGATCGTTACCGACGGTGGTCGCTTCGGCGGTTACGGGCTCTATGTGCTGAAGGGCAAGCCGGTCTTCACCTACAATCTCCTCGCTCTTGAGAAAGCTCGGTGGGAAGGGCAGAAGCCGCTCACTCCGGGCAAGCATACTCTCGAATTCGACTTCAAATACGATGGGCCCGGCATGGCCAAGGGCGGCAGCGGCGTCCTGAAGGTGGATGGCAAGGAGGTCGCAACCAACAGCATGTCCCAAAGCACTCCGGCGATCTTGACGATCGACGAGACCCTCGACATCGGGTCCGACACCCGCACGCCGGTGGACGACGCCGATTACGACGTGCCATTCCGCTTCACCGGCACGATCAACAAAGTGAGCTTCAAGCTCGGGCCTTCGGAACTGCTGCCATAGGACCCCTCGCGCTTGAACCTTAGGGGCCAACCGGTTCCCTCGAAAGGCTTGCTCTGGCCCCAATGTGGTTGTGAACTGTGCTGCAAGTGGTCGGGCCCGCGGGCGAGCGGGCTTGGCGCAGGAGCAGCATGAGCCAAACGGCGGGAAGCGATCGTAAGCCGGCGCGGAAGCCCGTGGTCGCGCTGACCGGCGCCACGGGCTTTATCGGCCAACATCTGCTCAACGAGCTGCCGAAGCGGGGCTACCGCCTGCGGGTGCTGCTCCGCCGCCCGACCAATTTGCCGAAAGGCTGCGCCAGCGCGGTCATCGGCGATCTGGCGCGACCCTACAACATGGCGGAGGCGCTTGCCGAGGTCGACGCGGTGATCCACACCGCCGGCCTTGCCAGCACGATGTCCGGCGTGCCGGAGGACGACTATCGCCTGTTCAACACCGAGGCCACGGTCGGATTCGCCAAAGCGGCGCAGCGCGCGCGGATCAGGCGCTTCGTCTTCTTGTCGTCGATCAGGGCGCAGTCCGGTCCGACCGCCGAAGGCGTGCTGACCGAGGACCGGGAGCCCCAGCCCACTGACGCCTACGGCCGCTCAAAGCTCGCGGCCGAGCAGGGTCTCGCCGCGACCGATCTCGACTGGGTGGCGCTCCGGCTCGCCCTTGTCTACGGGCCTGGCGTCGAGGGCAACATGGCAAGGCTGATCAAGCTCGCCCGTTCTCCCTATCCCCTCCCCCTGGCCGGGCTGAAAACCGAGCACTCGTTGCTTGGCCTCGACAATCTGGTTGAGGCCGTCGACAAGGTGCTGGCGGCGGAAGCCCCGCTGAAGCGGCCGCTCATCGTCGCCGACCCGAAGCCCCTCACCATCGCCGCGATGATCGCGGCCATGCGCCAAGGCCTCGGGCGGCGGGCGGCGCTGTTCTACGTGCCGAAGCCCTTGCTCAGGGGCGCGCTTCGTGCCGCAGGCCAGGCCGAGACCTGCGCGCCTCTGTTCGGCTCACTGGTCGCCGATCCTTCGGCACTGACCCGGCTCAATTGGGTCCCTCCCATCGAAACCGCGGCGGGACTTGCCGCGCTCCTCCGCAACGAGGCGTCTCCGTGATGCTGCATCGCAGTACAAGCGTGACGACTTTGTGCACTGCGAAGCGCGCAGCGAAATTGCCGTAAATTGAGTCTGAAAGTCCGTCTGCATGCGCTTCCGGTCTTACCATCGTCGCATTTCCTTGCTATGGTTCACCATGGCTGACGGGGGTCGCCATGTGCAGCAAGGCGCTCGCCTTGAGATGCGACTCTGAGCCCCGGCCATAAAATCTCAGAGCGAATCTTTTGGGTGGGCCGAGGAGGTGGGATGGCACTCCCGAAGATAGTTATGCGCGGCAGGAAGATTATTCTGCTGAGCGGCTTCAAAGACGGGCCCAAGGACAAGAGCACCAAGCATCGCGCCCTCGTTGTAGACGCCGAGGACAAGCTGCGGCTGGCCGCCAAGCGTGACCCCGATGCGGTCGCCTTCGGCTACGTGGCGGGCGAATGGATTGCGGCGGCGTAGGCTCTGACCGGGCACTGACCAAACGATCTGCTAGCGACTAACGATCTGCTAGCGACGTTTCCCTGCGCGATGCTCGCTACTACCCTCAATGCTGCGAGACGGTAACCCCCCAGGGCGCGGTGCCGACCGGGATCGACTTGACGACTTTCAGGTTGGGAACGTCGATCACTGACACATCGTTGCTGTTGCCATTGGTGACGAACAGCAGGGCCTCGTCAGGGGTGAAGGCAAGTTGCCAGACCCGCTGACCGACGAGCAGATACTCCTCCACGTCGAGCGTCTTGGCGTCGATCACCGCCACGCGATTGGCCGGCCCCAGCGCCACGAAGGCCTTGGCGCCATCCTTGGTGATGCGGACGCCGACCGGCTGAATGTGCTCGGGCTGAACGCCCGGAATCGCGAAGCCGATCGTCTTGATGATCTTGCGCGTCTTGGCGTCGATCACCGTCACCACTCCGGCCACCTCGGAAGTGACCCAGAGCCGGCTTCCGTCGGCCGTGAACTCGGCAAAGCGCGGCCTCGACCCGACCAGGACGTTGTCGGTGATCTCGTAGCTCCCGGTGTCGATGAAATGGGCCATATTCGTGGTCTCGGAGGTCACCACCACGGTCTTGCCGTCGGGGCTGGCGCCGACGCCTTCCGGCTCGACGCCGACCTCCACCTCCGCCACCACTTTCTTGTCGGCGAGATCGATCACCGTAAGCAGATTGTCGTCCTCATTGGCGATATAGACCGGGCTCCCCGAGGGATGCAGGTCAAGCAGCTCGGGATCGGGACCCGATGGCAGGTCGCCAACGAGCTCCCGGCTCGTCACGTCGAGCATCTGCACGGCGTCCTCGTCGCTCGCGCAAATGAGGAGATATTTGTCGTCGTTGGTCAAAATGATGCCGCGCGGGCGTTGACCGACGGGGATCGTCTCCTTCACCTCCAGTGTCACGCTGTCGAGCACGGTGATCGAGTTGCCCTTCTCGTTGGAGATGTAGACGGTATAAGCCGCGGCCGGATGCGCGGCGAAGATAACACCCATCGTAGCGGCGACCACGATCGCAGCTCGTTCTGCGCTTGATGCCATCCTCAGTCGTCCTCCCGATCAACGCCGCCATTCAGGCGTGCGATTTCTGCTCAATCCTCATTGAAATTTGCATTTGCTCTCCGGCTCATCGATGCCCAGCGTATCGACCTCGGCACGCTCATGCAGGAAGCCTTCTTGCGGCGACATCGACACCGGCAGATCGGGACCGGCGACGATGATTGGTTGCCTGAGCTGCCCGTCCCATGTGCGGAACGTGACCTTCTGGCCTTTGAACGCCGCGAGCCCGAATTCATCGCCGCGGAGATAGGCGTTGATCGGGGCGAAGTCGGAGCCCGCGCGCGAGGCGCTCTCGCCCACGGCCCGCACCGCCACCCAGGCCTGATAATCGAGCGGCAGCATGAAGCGCTTGGCAAAGCGCTGGAACCGATTCTGCATTTGCGTCGCCCCCCATTGCTCGTGCGCCGGGTGCCAGCTCATGGCCGTAAGACCTGCGGTGCCAGCCACCGGCCGGGGGTCCCAGGTGCGATACGGCAGATAGGGGCCGAAGACTTCCTTCTCATCGGCCACGACCACCACGTCATAGCTCGGCGCTCCTTGCGTGAAGACCGGCATTTGCCGTTGGATCTGTAGTTGACCGGAGTCCGAGCGGCGCGCGCCCGGCGTCTCCTTGTATTCGCGCTCCTCGACGATCGTGCCGCCGAAGCGTTTCGCCGCACGGCGTAGCGCGTCGAGATAGGCAAGGTCCTCGGGGAAGACGCCCTTCACCACGAACCAGCGCGGCCATTTCTTCCACACGAGATATTGGGCGAGCGCATCGGCGAGCATGGCGCGGTCCGGCGCCGTGTGCAGCACGTTTGCCCGGCAGTCTTCCTGGCGGAGGCTCACGTCGGGCGCGCGGATGTTGAACAGGAGCACGTCCTTGCCTTTGACCGCGTCCGAGAGGCGCAGCAGGGTCTCGGCAGGCGCATCCACCAGCACGAAATGGTGGCCGCTTTCCACCAGCGTCTCGAGCGCTTGCACGGCATCGCCCCCGGCCGGCACGCGCTCAACCTCAAGGGTGAATTGCTGCTTGGTGAAGCGCCCCGTGGTGTTGTTGTCTTTGAGCGCGATCTCAGCCCCGGCGATGCCCAAATCTTCCGGCTCCACGTTCAGCCGCGACAGCGGGATGAACCGTTTCACCTCCTGCTTGAGGTATCCGATCGGCACGGTGGCGAACTCGCCGGCGGGCGGAAGCCGCGTCGCCTCATCCCCGCCTTCCGTCGCGGCGCGACCCGGCAACGGCGCAAAGAGGAGAAACAGCGAGGTCAAGATTAGGGACCTGAAGCGACATCGGGATTTGCGAGCGCGCGGAGGCTGAGAACTGCGCGGTTCCCGCGACTGATGACCTTGTCTGGATTGCATCCGGAAAATAGCCTGTACGCTCGTCACAAGTCTTCGCGCTGGTGAACGCTGCGGTTCGCTTCAAATCTACCCGCTTGCCTGCGGGCAAAACAGCAGCAAACGCAGCCAAGAGTGGCAAATCTCGCTGCCTACTTGCCGACCACATTGGACTCGGTGGCAACGTCGCATTGACAAATGGCAAGGCCGCGCGCAGTCTTTTCCGTGCGAACCCGACTGGAGCGACCGGTTCAAGCCGGCCGATACGGGACCACGCAATGGAGGAAAACATGGGGTGCTGTAAAACAGCGGCCACGTTCGTTGGCGCGCTCATTTTAGGTTTTGCCGGGTTGATGAGCCCGGCGTGGAGTGGAGCAGAAACCGAGACAGCCGCGACCACCAAGATCAAAGAGGCGCCTGCACCGTCTGTGACGCAGGACCAGCTCAACGCCGCGGCAGGCAATGAAAACAACTTTCTTCATACCAACGGCAATTACGACCAGACCCGGTATTATCCCGGTAAGCAAATAAACACGTCGAACGTCGGCAAGCTTCGCCCCGCCTGGATCTTCCAGACCGAGGTGAAAGAGTCGCTGGAGACGACGCCGATCGTCGTCGATGGCGTGATGTACGTCACCACGTCCTTCAACCACGTTTACGCCATCAACGCTAAGACCGGCGAGGAGTACTGGCACTACAAGCACAAGATGGGCCCCGTCACGACCTATTGCTGCGGTCCCAACAATCGCGGCGTCGCCATCTATAAAGACAAGGTCTATATGGGCACGCTCGACTCGAAGCTTGTCGCCCTCGATGCCAAGACCGGCAGCCTGGTCTGGCAGACCGACATCGCCGAGCCGGAGCTTGGCTATAGCGAGACCATGGCCCCGACCGCTGTCGACGGCAAAATCCTGATCGGCACCAACGGCGGCGAATACGGTATCCGCGGCTTTGTGCGGGCCTACGACGCCGAGACCGGCAAGCTCGTGTGGAACTTCGACACCATTCCCGAGAACTCGGTTGGTGTATGGGCCACCCACGACGCGACCGGACGCGACATGCATCGCGACATCGCGGCCGAGAAGGCGCAGCTTGCCAAGGCAGGCGATCCTTACAAGACGCTCGGTGGCGGCGTGTGGCAGAATCCGTCAGTCGACCTCAAGTCGAACCGCATCTTCTTCGTGGTCGGCAATCCCTCTCCTGACCTCTACGGCGCGATCCGGCCGGGCGACAATCTCTACACCAACTCGCTCGTTTCGGTCGATCTCGATACCGGCAAGTATGTGTGCCACTCCCAGTACATCGCCCACGATGTCTGGGATCTCGACGCTGTCAGCCCGACGGTCCTGGTCGATGTCAAGAATAAGGACGGCAAGGTCGTGCCGGGCGTGATTCACGGCGGCAAGACCGGCCACGTCTATATTCACAACCGGGACGATTGCAGCCTGATCCGCTTCTCCGAGGCCATGGTGGCGCAGGAGAATATGTGGGTGCTGCCCACGCCTGAGGGTGCGCGCATGCTTCCCGGCGCCAATGGCGGCGTGGAATGGTCGCCGATGGCGGTCAATCCCGAGCTTGGGCTGACCTACGCCGTCAACCTGCACCAGCCGATGACCTATCACGTCGAGGCATCGGAATACCCGGGTGGCAAGCTGTGGCTCGGCGGCGCCTTTAAGGTGATCCCGACTGAGCAGCAGTCCGGCAACGTCACCGCCGTCGACTACAACACCGGCAAGATCGCCTGGCAGGTGAAAACGCCATTGCCCATGATGGGCGGCGCGCTCACCACCGCCGGCGGCCTTGTGTTCACCGGTGAAGGCGATGGCTGGTTCAGGGCCTACGACGCCAAGACCGGCAAGGTGCTGTGGTCGTTCTTTGCGAGCGCTGGCGTCAATGCGCCGCCGGCCTCCTACTCCGTGGATGGCAAGCAGTACATTGTGGTCGGTGCGGGCGGTAACACCCAGATCGACTTCAAGCGCGGCAATAACATCATCGCCTTTACGGCCGACTGATCGTTTCGCCGCAATGCGGCGGCAAGTCGCCGCATATACAACACCAGAGGACGGGGCATCTTATGCCCCGTCCTTTTCATAACCCGGCCTTGCTCTATGGAGTTGAGAGCATGACTCTGAGCCGCCTGGCAGCGCGCACCATATTTCTCGCTTGCGTCCTGCTCGTAGGCGGGAACGCGTTCGCTGCCGAAGGCATCGCGGAAAAGGCCAAGCTCTGCGCCACCTGCCATGGCGAGCAAGGCATTCCCATCAACAAGACCACGCCGGTGATCTGGGGGCAGAACGAGGGCTATCTCTATTTGCAGCTCCGCGACTTCAAGAGCGGGTCCCGCAAAAACGAGCTGATGTCGCCGATCGCCGCGACGCTGGAGAAGAACGACCTGCTGGCGCTCGCCGCCTATTTCACCAAGCTGAAATGGCCCAATTTGCAGCAGCCTTCGGCGCCGAATGACGTTGCGGCCAAGGCGCAATCCGCCGCGGCTTCGGTCGGCTGCCCAGGCTGTCATTTGGCCCATTTTCAGGGCGACGGCACCACCGCGCGGCTGGCCGGTCAGTGGGAAGACTATCTCGCCAAGACGATCTTTGACTTTCGCGACGGCAAGCGCGGCAACAATCCCGGCATGACCGATCTGATGAAAGCGACCGCGCCGGACGACCTCACCGCGCTCGCGAAATATCTCGCCGGGCTTCAGATTGACCAATATCTCGGCAACGGGCGTTAAGGCCTAGCGGCCAGGAGCTCCGCGCGGAGCGCTGTCAGCGACGTGAGATCGCTCGCGGCCTTGCCCTGCTTATCCTTCAGGCTCTTATCCGCCCCGTGGGCAAGGAGCACGTCGACCGCCACCGCGTGGTCGAGCTCGGCGGCGATCATCAGCGCCGTCCGCCCGCGATTGTCCCTCTCGTCGAGGCGCGCGCCGCGATCGATGAGGAGGGTCATGACCTCCACCACGTCTTTCACGCCGGCTTCGGCGGAGTGCCCCGCCGCCCACATCAGTGCAGTCAAATCGTTGCCATACTTTGCGTTGACGTCGACGCCATGGTCGAGCAGGAGGCGTGCAACGGCGGAGAAGCCCCGGCCCGCGGCGTAGATGATGGCGGCCTTTCGCGTGTCGTCGATCACTTTCGGATCGGCGCCCTTGTCCATTAGAAACTGTACGATCGGAGCGCTGCCCATATAAGCGGCGGCAGAAAGCGGCGTTATTCCATTGCGGCCGGGGAGCTTCACGTCCGCTCCATGCTCGGTCAGAAGGCGGACGATGGGAAGCCGTCCCGTCTCCGCCGCCTTAAAGATCGCGGTCGAGCCGTCGAGATCGCGCGCATCGATGGGTGCGCCGCGTTCGAGGAACAGCGTGACAAGCTCGGCCTGACCGGCTGAAGCCGCACGCGCGAGCGGCTTTGCACCGAGACGATCGCGCGCCTCGACCGAGGCGCCCGCGCTGAGAAGGAGCTTGGCCAGGTCGAGGCAGCCTTTGTCGGCTGCGGAAAACAGCATGGCGTTGACTTCCACGGTGCTGGCCCCGCGCTCGATCTGTTCGTAGCGCTGCTCGAGGCTGCGACACACCTTCACGTTGGCAAGCGTGGCCGCCGGGAAGGACGCAAATAAGGGGAGTAAGGCCGCGAGCGCTGCGGCAACGCGAAGGGGGGACTTGGACATGACCGTTTTCTTAGTGGCTTATTTTTGCGACGTCGAGCCCGCAATGAAGGCTCAGTGGGTCAAGGGTCCTTGAGCCTGCTGCCAGGCTTGCATTCCGCCATGAATGTGGCGCGAGGTGGCAAGCCCCGCAGCTTGCGCCGCCTGTACCGCCATGGCCGACCGCTCGCCAAAGGCGCAGTAGAAAACGAGGCGTTTTCCCGCGGCTCTCGCCAGCTGCTGCAAGAAGCCGTCCGCTTTCAGACTCCCTTCCACGTCCTGATAGGGAACATGCAGAGATCCGGGGATGATCCCGTGCTTCCGCCTCTCCTGGTCCTCTCTGAGGTCGATCAAAGCGACCTCAGAGAGGCTCAAAAGATTTTTCGCCTCATCGGCGCTGATCGCCCAGCCTTTGCCCGCGACAATCTGCTGGGCGAGCCCGATGCGCATATTGGCCGGGACGGCGACGTCCATCATCTTGGGGTTAGGCAGGTGGAGATTGCTCATGAGGTCGACATAATCATCGACCGACTTTACCTGGAGCCGTGGATTGAAGGCCTTCTCCTCACCGATGGTCGAGACGGTGTCGCCTTTATAGTCGTGCGCCGGATAGACCATCGTCTCGTCGGGAAGCTTGAGCAGGCGCCCGAACAGCGAGTCGTACTGCGCCCGCGGGTCGCCGTTCTGGAAGTCGGTGCGGCCAGTGCCCCTGATCAGGAGGGTGTCGCCGGTGAACACCCGGTCGGCCATGATGTAGCTGTAAGAGTCGTCCGTATGGCCCGGCGTATAAAGGGCTTCAAGGCTGAGCCCCTCGATGCCGACGCGGTCGCCGTCGCCGACCCTTATCGAGACCACGTCAGCCTTGGTCTGCTCGCCCATCACCGTGATGCAACGGGTGCGCTCGCGCAGCGCCTCGAGCCCCGTGATGTGATCGGCGTGGAGATGCGTGTCGATGGCCTTCACCAGCCGCAAATCGAGCTCTCTCAGGAGCTGAATATAGCGGTCGACCCGTTCGAGGACGGGATCGATGATGAGCGCCTCCCCGCCGTGGCGGCTGGCGAGAAGATAGGTATAGGTGCTGGAAGTCGAGTCGAACAGCTGCCGGAAAATCATGTCCAAGCCTCGTGAACGCGCGGAATGCCGACGCACGGCACGCGTGGCGTGAGCCGGTGCATCAAAACCTGGGCCTAACTATAGCAGCAGGGCCAGAGCCGGCGCTAACGGCTTCCCAAGAGAGGCTCGGAGCGTTCAGCCCTTGACGCGGAAGGCAAACATGATCAGCGCCACGCCCTCGATCAGCAGCAGAATGCCGAACACGAAGGGCACGGCAAGCGCGGTCGTCATCGGCGCGCCGAGCAGCAGAATGCCGATGATCAGGCTGACGATGCCGAGGATGAACGACCCTATGCCGCCGCCGCTGAAGCCGCCGATGATCCCCACCACGCCCATGACCAAGCTGACCACGCCGAGATAGACGACGACGGTAGTGGGCAGCGCCAGCGCCGTCAGGGCCGGATGGTTCAAGACCACGATGCCCGCGACGATGCCGAGGACGCCGATCAGAAGCGACCAGATCCAGGGCTGGGAGCGGTCGACGAAGACCCGCACCAGCTCCAGAACGCCGACGAACAGCAGGTAGAAACCCAAGAATATGGCAAGCGCTAAGAGGGTCGCCGCGGGCGCGGTCAGGAGTAGTCCGCCGAATATGAGCGCCGCGATTCCCTCAAGCAGAAAGATCCACCATATGTTGGATTGTTCCACACGTGCAGCCGCTTTAGCCATGACCTCTTCCTCCCTTGCTGGCCGTCCGACGCGAACACGCCGCGGGGCGCTTACCGGCCCTTCTCTCGCGTGATCCACGTCCATAGTTGACAGAGGCCGAGTTTACACCCTTGAGAGGGATGTAGATTTCACGATTTCGGCTAAGACCGATTGAACTTGGTGTACCCGCGAGCAGAAATTCATGCGACTTGCCGATACCGAGCAAATTTTCGTTCCCGCGGAATGGGCGCCGCAAAAGGCCATCTGGACCGCTTGGCCCGCCGATCCTGACCAATGGAACGGCGACTTGGCGAGCCCGCGCCGTGACGTGGCAGCGCTGGTGCGCGCGCTTGGCCGATCGAACCGCGTGCGCTTGCTGGCGGCGGGTGCGGAAGCCGAGGCGTCGGCTCGCGCGGAAACGGGCGGCGTAGCCGAGATCATTCCCGCACGCTACGGCGATATCTGGCTCCGCGACACCGGCCCGATTTTTGCACGAACGGAAGGTGGCGCGGTCGCGCTGCGGTTCAGGACCAATGGCTGGGGCGGCAAGTTTGACCTTCCCGACGACGCCACCGTCGGCGACGACATCGCGCGCCTTGCCGGCGCGCCGATCCGCAAGTTCGACTTCGTGCTGGAAGGAGGCGCCGTCGAGCAGGACGGCTCGGGCACGATCCTCGCCACGCGGCAGACGCTGCTCAATGAAAATCGAAATGGCTGGACGGAGAAGCACGCGGAAGCGGCGCTGCGCAACGCCTTCGGCGCGAAGAAAGTCATCTGGCTCGACCGAGGCCTCGTCAACGATCATACCGACGGCCATATCGATGCCATCGCCCGCTTCGTCGGCCCCGGCCGCGTCGTCTGCCAGTCCCCTACCGGCGCCGATGATCCTAATGCGGAGAACCTAGACGAGATCGCACGCGCACTCGAAGCGGCGACCGACGCACTGGGGCGCAAACTCGAAGTGATCCGAATTCCGAGCCCCAGCTTGGTCATCGACGACACTGGAGAAATCGCCCCGGCCTCGCATGTGAACTTCGTCATCGCCAACGGCGTCGTCGTCATGCCTGTCTACGGCACGTCGACTGCGGATCGCGCGGTCGAGGCCTTGCAGGCGGTCTTCCCGAACCGCAAGGTCATGGGCCTCCCCTCGCGCGGGCTTCTCGGCTCGGGCACCGCCGGCGGCGGGTCGTTTCATTGCATCACTCAGCAGGAGCCGGCGTGATGACGAAGCGTATGATCGCGGTGGCGGCCATTCAGGCCTCCTTCGGCCACGACATGAAGGCCAATATCGCCAAGATCGAGGGCTTCGTCCGCGAGGCTTCGCGCCAGGGCGCGCAGGTAATCCTGCCGCCGGAGCTGTTCCAGGGCATCTATTTCCCCACGCGGCAGGACCCCAAATGGTTCGCCACTGCCTACCCCGCCAAAGAGCATCCTTGCGTGCTGGCGCTTGCCAAGCTGGCGAAGTCGCTGAAAGTGATCATCCCCATCTCCTTCTTCGAGAAGGACGGCCCGCGCTACTACAATAGCGTGGCGGTGACCGACGCCGATGGCGAGATCCTCGGCGTCTATCGCAAGAGTCATATCCCTGACGGTCCAGGCTATCAGGAGAAATACTACTTCCGCCCCGGCGACACCGGCTTCAAGGCGTGGAAAACGCCGGCTGGGGTGGTCGGCGTCGGCATTTGCTGGGATCAGTGGTACCCGGAAGCGGCACGCGCCATGGTGTTGGAAGGGGCCGAGATCCTGTTCTACCCCACGGCCATCGGCTCAGAGCCGCAAGACCTCACGGTCGATACCCACCTTCAGTGGCAGCGCGCGATGCAGGGCCACGCGGTCGCAAACGCGGTGCCCATTGTAGCGGCAAACCGCATCGGGCTCGAAGAGAACGACGGCGCTACGCAGAGCTATTACGGCCATTCCTTCATCGCCGACCATAAGGGAGAGCTGGTCGCGAAGCTCGGCGATCATGAAGAAGGCGTGCTGGTCCACAGCTTTGACTTGGCGGAGATCGCGCGCTACCGCGCCGAATGGGGCTTCTTCCGCGACCGCCGCACCGACCTCTACGCGAAAAGCATGCTGTGAGAAGCTGCGAGATGACGACCGCACCAAAGCGCCGATTTGTGGATCTGTCGACCGATGCGGGCTTCTTCGCCTTGCTGACGGACAGCTACGCGCGCCTGGTGGGAGCGCCTCTCGTTCCGCCTGCAATGGACGCCGATTGGTTGTATCGCGAGGCGCCGTTCGTGGTCGTCGCGCACGGCACCGACCAGGACCCGAAATTCATCTACGCCAACAAGGCCGCTCAGAAATGTTTCAAATATTCGTGGGAGGAGTTCATGTCGCTGCCGTCGCGGCTATCGGCCGAAGCGCCCGATCGGGCTGAACGCCAATCGCTGTTGGACGACGTTGCACGCAACGGCTTTCTGTCCGGCTATCAGGGGCTGCGCGTTGCCAAGTCCGGCCGACGCTTTATCATCGAGGACGGGGTCGTCTGGGAGCTCCTCGACCGGGACGGTATGAGGCATGGCCAGGCCGCGACTTTCCTGTCATGGCGGGATGTTTGAATTAGGCCCCACGGCAATTTGACGGCTCCCCGCTCTTATTCGGCGGCGCGCGGGCTTAGGTGTGGAGTTGGCATGGACAGACGGGAGAAGCTGATCTTTATCGTCTCGGGCGAGGCGTCCGGGGACAATCTCGCCGGTCGGCTGATGGGCGCGCTCAAGCGCGAGACGGGCGGCCGCATCCGTTTTGCCGGCGTCGGCGGCCCGCAAAGCACGAGCCAAGGGCTCGTCAGCCTCTTTCCCATGAGCGACCTCTCCGTGATGGGGCTCGCCGAGGTCTTGCCCCATCTGCCGCGTCTCGTCAGGCGTCTCAACGAGACGAC
>DASWJG010000129.1:0-1652 GCA_036397315.1 Methyloceanibacter sp.
ACCAGCGGACGCCGGCAAAAGGCCTCAGCACTTTCGGCGTCCGTTTCAGCCCGATGAGCCAATAGCCGCCGTCCGGCGCCGGTCCAAGCACGGCATCGGCGCGGCCGAGGCGCCTGAAGGCGTCCACCACATGGACGGGACGAATCGCGGGAATATCGCTGCCGATAATGATCGTCGGGCCCGGCGGCAGGCGCGCGAAGAGACGCTGCATGCGCCGGCCAAGATCGCCCTCTCCTTGCGGCAGCCGACCGACCGATCGCCGCGAAGGCCAAAAGCGCTCGGCAAGATCGCGATCCGGAGCAACGGCGAGCACCGTGCGCCAGCGCGGGTCGCGGGCCAGTCGCAACGCGGTATGGGAGAGGCAGCTGCGATAGAAACGCAGCGCGGCGACATCGCCGATCTCGCCCCCCAGCCGCCGCTTGACGCGGCCTAAGACCGGGCTCTTGGCCATGATGACGAGATGCTTGGCAAAGCTCGCGCGGCGCTTCAGCCCCGCGTCTCGCCTAGCCATAAAGGCGCGCGAGCACGCGCGGCGGCACGCGAAGGTAATAGAGCAGGATGCAGCCGAGATTGCGCAAGCTCCGCGCCAGGTAGCCTTCACGTCGGTAACGCTCTTCGCTCGTCACCGCACGCGATTTCAACATCACCAGCTCGCGGCGCTTCAGCCGCCGCACGAGATCGACGTCCTCCATGAGAGGCAGCGGACGGAAACCGCCGAGCCGGTTGTAAAGGTTGCGCGAGATGAGGAGTCCCTGATCGCCATAAGGCAGAGCAAGCAACTGGCAGCGCAAGCCCACCAGCCATTCGACAAAGCGCGGCATGAGACCGTCGTCGTCGAGCGCGAAGCGGAAGGACGCCGCGGCCTGGTCGCGCCTTCCGCTCTCAACGCGCCCCATGAAGCTTTGCGCCTCTTCGGCCCAGCCAGGCTCGAGCACCGTGTCGGCATGAAGGAAGAGCAGCCAATCTGCCCGCGCTTGGCTTGCGCCCGCTTCGAGCTGAGACCCCCGCCCGCGCGGGGCTTCTATAAGCACCGTGCCGGCGGCCTCGGCGATGACGCGGGTTTCGTCGGTCGATCCGCCGTCGACGACGATCGCTTCCTGCACGATGCCCTCGACCACGGCCGGCACGAGAGCAGCGAGCGTGGGCGCCAACGTGCGCTCGGCATTGAGCGTCGGGATGATTACCGAAATCATGGCGCGGACCCTATAGCCTCTGCCCTTTGCCCGGCAATCGTCACATGGCGGTAACCCTCCATTCGTTCTTGCTTTGTTCTAAGCCGGCCCCTATATAGACAGCATGTCCGTTGCCTTAAGGAAACCGGGCCCTTCCGACAGCTTTCCGCTCGATGCGGGGGGCATTGCCGCGGGGCGCCGGCATGGCAGAGGCGCCCAGACCAACCGCTCCGGGCGCTACGAGCCAGTCGGCTATGAGCCCGCCGACGACGGCTGGGAATCGCTCGCCGAGCTCGATGCGCTGGCCACCGAAGTGCAAGAGGTGCCGGCGCGGCGCATCATCACCCGCAATGACTCCCCCGACATCGGCTTCGACCGCTCGATCAACCCCTATCGGGGGTGCGAGCATGGCTGCATCTACTGCTACGCGCGGCCGACCCACGCCTTTCTCGGGCTGTCGCCGGGACTCGATTTCGAGAC
>DASWJG010000130.1:0-2494 GCA_036397315.1 Methyloceanibacter sp.
TGATAGAAATAGACTTCCGTGACGCTTCCCTCGCCCATCCTGCAAACCCTCACGCAAACGGGTTGGCGCCTTTACGCACGTTTAGCCTGATCGGCACCCCCGGCATGTCGAAGCTCTCCCGCAAGGAATTCACCAGATAGCGCGAATAAGAGTCCGGCAGCGCCTTTGGTCGCGAGCAGAACAGCGCGAAGGTCGGCGGCCGCGCATTGGCCTGGGTGATGTATCTGAGCTTGATGCGCCGGCCCGACACCGCAGGAGGCGGATGCGCCTCGACGGCTGCCTGCAGCCACTGATTGAGCGCATGCGTCGGCAGCCTTCGGTTCCACAGCTCGTCGGCGGCGAGGACCGCACTCATCAGCTTGCCGAGACCCTTCCCGCCAAGCGCAGAGACCGGCACCAGCGGCACTCCTTTGATTTGCGGCAACAGCCGCTGGCAGGTTTCGCGGAGTTCGTTGAGGCGCTTCTCGCGCTCTCGGATGAGGTCCCATTTGTTCACGGCAATGACCAGCGCGCGGCCCTCCTGCTCGATCAGGTCGGCAATCTGCAGGTCCTGCTTCTCGAAGGGCTGCTCCACATCGAGCAGCAGCACCACGACCTCGGCAAAGCGGATCGCCTTCAGCGCGTCGCCGACGGAGATCTCCTCGGCGCGGCCCTCGACCCGCATCTTGCGCCTGAGGCCCGCGGTGTCGAACAGGAGCAAGGACCGGCCGTCCCATTGGAGCTCGGAGGCGATCGCGTCGCGGGTGATGCCGGCCTCTGGCCCCGTGATCATGCGCTCCTCGCCGAGCAGCGCGTTGACGAGGGTCGATTTGCCGACATTCGGCCTGCCGACGATGGCGATGCGCAAAGGATGCGGGCCCAGCTCCTCAGCAATGTCGCCTTGGACTGGCGCGGTGCCGCCGCGATCCTGGCAAACCTGCTGAATGGCCTCGCTCAACTCGCCGACGCCGATGCCATGCTCGGCCGAGATCGGCAGCGGCTCGCCGAGCCCGAGCAAATAGGCTTCATAGACGCCAGGCTCCGCGGCGCGGCCCTCGCATTTGTTCGCCGCCAGAATGACCGGCTTGCCCGAGCTCCGCACGAGATCGGCGAAGATCTCGTCGGCGCTCACCACCCCTGCCCGCGCGTCGATGAGGAACACCACGAGGTCGGCCTGGGCAATGGCGGCTTCGGTTTGTTGGCGCATGCGCCGCGTAAGCCCCTTATCCCCGGGCTCCAGGCCGGCGGTATCGATCAGGGTGACGGCGCAAGACCCGAGGCTCGTTTCGGCCTCGCGCCGGTCGCGCGTCAAACCCGGCTGATCGTCGACGAGCGCAAGCCGCTTGCCTGCCAGCCGGTTGAACAGGGTGGACTTGCCGACATTCGGCCGTCCGACGATGGCGACGGTGAACGACATTGGTCCCTTCGGGGGGCGGAGCTTGCGGCGGTCTCCTCGGGGTCGCTCCCCTCAAGGGGCTCCTAGTTGAGAGCGATCAGCGAGGCATTGTCGGCCAAGATATACATGCGGCCGCCGGCCACAACGGGCGAAACGAAGACCTTGGTGCCGAGATCGAGCTGGGTTGCGAGCTGTCCTGTGCGCGCGTCGGCCCCGACCAAGAGCCCCTCCCCTGATACCACCCACAGCCTGCCGCCGGCGAGCACCGGCCCGCTCCAGCGCGTGCTACTGGGGAGGTTGGCCGTCCACCGCACTTTGCCGTCGGTGCGGGCAAGCGCGATAAGCTTGCCGGCGAGGTCGACGACATAGACTGTGTCGCCGGCAACCCACGGCATCTGCGTGCTGGCGAGATTTCGCGTCCACAGCCGCTCGCCCGAGGATTCCGTCGTGGCAATCATTTTGCCGCCGTGGCTGACCGCAAACACCACACCGTGGTCGATCACCGGTCGCGCGGGATCGCCAAGGATGCCGGCAGCCGTGGTGTCGCTCGAGCGCGCCAAGGAATCATTCCAGGCCGCCTTGCCGCTACTCGCGTCAAAAGCGGCAACATCGCCCGCCGGAAACGGCGCGATGACTATGCTGCCGCTGACCGCAGGGCTCACATTGCTGAGCAGCGTGGCCGGTTGCGGCAAGCCTCGCGACGTCCACAGCTGCTGGCCATCGTCGTCGCTGAGCGCATAGAGGATATTGTCGGCCGAGACGAAATAGATCTTGCCGCCGGCGGCCGTGGGCGAACTGCGAATGGGCTTGCCGACCCGCTTCGTCCACACAATGGCGCCGTTGCCGGGATCGATGCTGACAACGGTGCCATAGCCGGTTGCGGCATAGAGGCGGCCGCCGTCCAAAGCGAGCCCTCCTCCGAAGCCTTCCCTGCTCTTCTCATTGGCGGGGGTCACGCTCGCCGTCCACAGCTTCGCCCCGCTCGCCGAGGAGAACGCCGACACCCTGCCGCCGGCATCGAGGGTAAAGACCTTGCCGTCGGCGACCAGCGGCACCGCGCTCAGGCGTCCGCTGGACGACGAACCGGTCCCGGCGTCGGCCGCCCACACCTTCCGCACC
>DASWJG010000131.1:0-1835 GCA_036397315.1 Methyloceanibacter sp.
CGACGCAGGTTTGGGTGACGTTGGCATGCAGCCTGCCCGTGAGGTGCACACGGCCGCCTCCGCCATGATCGAGGCGATAGTTGAAGGTGAGCCCCTCGAGCGCCACAAGGTCGAGCATGCCGGCGATGGCGTCCATCTCTGCTTTGGTGACGGCGATCTCTCCGCTCGCGCCGCCCCGGATGTCATCGACCCTGACGGTGCGCGAAAGGACCGCGCGGTCAGCTTCGCTATTCATGCAATTCGTCTCCCAGCTCCTCGCCAGGGGCCATCCCTGGAAATCTCACGTCGCCGGCGCGGAGCGCCGCGAAGCTTTGCGCCTCAACCTGGCGCACCACCCCTCTTAGATAGTGCGCGAGGCGCTCGCTTGTAGGTTCGGATGGCCCGGGCTCGAGCGGCAGCGCATCGGCGATGACTGCGGCAACGGCCTCGTCCCCCGCCGCCAGGGCCTCCTCATAGGCTTGCAACAAGGCTGCGCTCGAAGCGGCAAGCCCCCTCACCTTTTTCGGAATGCTGAGATCGCCAACGCCGATCTCCCTGAGCACTGTCTCCATGTCCTCGCTGAACCGGTCGCTGAGCTCCTGCGCCAAGCCGAGAGCGATCGGCCCCTCCCTTTTCAGCCGGTGAAGCACGGCGAAGAGATGCAGCGACAGCATGAGGAAGCGTCCTTCAAGCGTGTCGGGAACCCCAAAGCCCTGGTAGAAAACGGGAAGCCGCGCCTGCGCCACAATCGCGCCATAGAGTTTCGCCGCGTTCGTTTCGTTGCGGCGCCATCGCGTCAGGGGATAGAGAGGGTTCAAAGGATGGCCCTGTTGGTCTAGCCTTCCGCCACGTCCTGGGCGGCGTCACGCGCGGGAAGGGCCTGGGGCATCGTGCAAGGCCCTTCACGGGGTTCATCGAGGGGACATCTGGATTTGCGCAGGTTCATGCTGATCTCCGTCAGGGCTTCATGGCCTACGCTGGTGGCGCTGATGCTTGGCGCCGCCCTGCTCTCGGGCTGCGGCGCCCAGATCGACCGGCACGGGCACGTCTTTATCGATGTCGACCTCCAGCAGATCCAGCCCGGCATGACAAAGGACCAAGTCCAGACCGTGCTCGGCTCGCCCGACACCACGGGCACAATTGGCGGCGACGCCTATTACTACATCTCGACGACGCAAAAGACCGTCGCCTTTCTCAAGCCCCGCGAGATCGACCGGCAGGTCGTTGCGGTCTATTTCGACGGAAGCGCAAACGTCCAGCAGGTCGCCCAATACGGGCTGAAGGACGGGATCGTCGTCAACTACTACAAGGGCGAGACGCCCGCTCGCGGCAAGGATCTCGGCTTGCTGGAGCAGCTCTTCGGCAATCTCGCCAATCGCGGCATGTTCAAAGGTGCGAAGCCACCGAGCCCGACCGGCATTCCCGGCATTTAAGCCGACCTGACGCGGCCCTATTGATGGGCGAGCGCCGCAAGCAGCAGAAGCGCCACGATATTGGTGATCTTGATCATCGGATTCACCGCCGGGCCGGCCGTATCCTTGTAGGGATCGCCGACCGTATCGCCGGTCACCGCCGCCTTGTGCGCCTCTGAGCCTTTACCGCCGTAATTGCCATCCTCGATATATTTCTTGGCGTTGTCCCATGCCCCTCCCCCCGCCGTCATGGAAATGGCGACGAAGAGACCGGTGACGATCACGCCGAGCAGCATGGCGCCGAGCGCGGAGAAGGCCGCGCTCTTGCCGGCGATCCAATCGATGATGAAGTAGAAGGCGATCGGCGACAGCACCGGCAGCAGAGAGGGGACGATCATCTCCTTGATCGCCGCGCGGGTGAGAAGATCGACGGCGCGTCCGTAG
>DASWJG010000132.1:0-12764 GCA_036397315.1 Methyloceanibacter sp.
ATGGGGGTGGGAGTTTCAAAGCCTGCCGCGGTGACGGCAGTCAGCACTTTCGGACTTAAGCCAAGATGTGAAAAGCTCATGCGTTAGCAAAAATTCCGCGGGGCCCGAAGCGCCACGCGTATCTTCTTTCTTTAGGCGCAACTATTTGCTGCAACGATTCGCAGCCTTTGCGCAAGACTCGACTGAAGCAGTGCGGCGAATATGCCCTGCATTGCCTGCTCCTCAAATAGGGCGCTTGACCAATCGGCGCAAGAGGCAAATCTACGCGGCGCGGAAAACCCGCGTAATATAAGGTTGATAGAAGGAGGGGGGACCGCCGCCAGGCCATGAATATGACCGACTCTGCCGATGTGGCGATCAAGCCGCCCGTGCTGTTCCTGGGCGCGCTCGCGATCGGCTGCCTCCTGAGCCTCATCCTTCCGGTCGGACCGAGGCTTGGGTCGGCGAACGGGCTCGCGCTTTCGGTCGGCTTGACCTTCGTGGCGATCGGTTTTGCCCTTGCGGCGCTTTCGGTCCGCCGCTTCCGTCTTGCCGGCACCAGCGTCGTGCCCGGGCAACCCTCGACGGCGCTCGTGGTCGAGGGGCCTTACCGCGTCACGCGCAACCCGATCTATATCGGCTTCGTGCTCGCCTATTTCGGGCTTGCCGTCATGCTGACGAGCGTGTGGGTCCTGCTGCTGCTGATTCCAGTGCTGATCATCTTGCAGCGCGGCGTGGTCGAGCGCGAAGAAGTCTATCTCGAGCGGCAATTCGGCGAGACCTATCGCCAATATAAGGCAGGCGTGCCGCGCTGGCTGTAGCTCAAATATCCAGATCGTCGGGTTTGGCGAAGGCGGCGCGCTCCTGGATGAAGCGGAAGCGCGCCTCGGGCTTGTTGCCCATGAGCTGATCGACCAGCTTGCCCGTGCTCTTGTCGTCGTCGGCGATCTCGACTCTGAGCAACGTGCGCACTCTAGGGTCCATGGTCGTCTCTTTGAGTTGCCTCGGAAGCATCTCGCCCAAGCCTTTGAAACGACTCACATCAACCTTGCCCTTGCCGTTGAACTCCTTGCGCATAAGCGCCTCCTTGTGCGCGTCGTCCCGCGCGTAGAAGGTCTTGGCGCCCTGGCTCAGGCGGTATAGCGGCGGCACGGCGAGATAGAGATGGCCTCGGTCGACGAGCCCGCGCATCTCTTGAAAAAAGAAGGTGATGAGGAGCGAGGCGATATGCGCGCCGTCGACGTCGGCGTCGGTCATGATCACGACTTTCTCGTAGCGCAAATCTTCGTCGCGATAGCGCGGCCCCGTGCCACAGCCGAGCGCCTGGATCAGATCGGCCAAGAGCTGGTTGTCGGCAAGCTTGTTCGAGCTTGCGCTGGCGACGTTGAGGATTTTACCGCGCAGGGGCAGCACGGCCTGGGTCGCCCGGTCGCGTGCCTGTTTGGCCGAGCCGCCGGCAGAATCGCCCTCGACGATGAAGATCTCCGTGCCTTGCGCCCCGCTCAGCGCGCAGTCGGCGAGCTTGCCGGGGAGGCGCAAGCGTCTGGTCGCCGTCTGCCGGCCGATCTCCTTTTCCTTCCTGCGGCGGAGCCGTTCCTCGGCGCGGTCGATGATCCAGTCGAGCAGGCGGTTGGCCTGGGCCGGGTTTCCGGTCAGCCAATGGTCGAAGGCGTCGCGCAGCGCGCCCTCGACGATGCGGGCGGCCTCCGGGCTCGCCAGCCTGTCCTTGGTCTGGCCCTGGAACTCCGGCTCGCGGATGAACATGGAGAGCATGGCGGCGGCTGTGCCGAGCACGTCGTCGGCCGTCACTTGGGCGACGCGCTTGTTGCCGGTGAGTTCGCCATAGGCGCGCAGGCTCTTGGTGAGCGCGGCGCGCAAGCCCGCCTCGTGCGTCCCCCCGTCGGGCGTGGGCACGGTGTTGCAATAGGAACTCAAGAACCCGTCGTCGCTGGCGATCCAGGCGATCGCCCATTCGACCGAGCCGGAGCCTTCGGTCTTCTCGATCCTTCCGGTGAACGCGTCTTTGGTGACGGGTTCCTGACCTTCGATGCGGCTCGCCAGAAAATCCTTGAGGCCCCCCGGAAAATGGAACACGGCGCTCTCGGGCGTCTCGCTGTCGCCTTGGAGCAGGGCTTTGGCGCACGACCAGCGGATCTCGACGCCGCGGAAGAGATAGGCTTTCGATCGCGCCATGCGGAAGAGCCGCGCCGGCCTGAAGGCCGCCCCCTTGCCGAAGATCTTGGGGTCCGGCCGGAAGCGAACCTTGGTGCCGCGGCGGTTCTTCACCGCGCCCAGGCTCTTCAGCGGGCCGTCGGGCTTACCCCGCGTATAGCTCTGGCGATAGAGCTTCTGGCCGCGCGCCACCTCGACCTCCATGCTCTCCGACAGCGCGTTGGCGACCGAGACGCCGACGCCGTGCAGGCCGCCGCTCGTCTCGTAAACCTTCGAGTTGAATTTCCCGCCCGCATGTAAGGTGGTCATGATGACCTCGAGCGCGGACTTCTTCTTGAATTTCGGGTGTGGGTCGACAGGAACGCCGCGGCCATTGTCGGTCACGCTGAGGAAACCGTCGGCCTCGAACGCGACACCAATGTGGTCGGCGTGGCCCTCGACCGCCTCGTCCATGGCGTTGTCGAGCACCTCGGCGAAGAGGTGATGCATCGCCTTCTCGTCGGTGCCGCCGATATACATGCCGGGTCGCCGGCGCACCGGCTCGAGCCCCTCCAGCACCTCGATGTCGGCGGCGGTGTAGGCCTCGTCCGAGCGGCCAGCGGATTTGCCGTGCGCGGCCTGCTTTGAGCCCTTGATGGGCTTCTTCTTCAGCTCGTCCTCGAGCTTGGCGAACAGGTCGCGGGATGAGGCGGCTTTGCGCATGGGTCTTTTGGACACCAGGGGCTCCACGAATCTCTATGCACAGGGAAACGACTCTAGCTCGCACGCGTTCGCGGCTTTTTCAAGAGTCCCCGTGGGCGAAGCGCGTCAGGCGATCTTGCCGCCGCCGTTCTTGGTAATGACGAGCACCGAAGGCCTTGGCGGCATGTTGGGATCGAAGTCGGGCCAGCGCGTGGCCGGGTCGGCGAAGGTCGAGGCTCGCTCGAAGCCCTTGTAACGGTCCGTCCCGTCGGTCCCGGGGTGCTGCACCGCCAAGAACAGCGTCGCTTGATCCGGCGTGAAGCAAGGCCCGCACAACTCCGCGCCCACGGGGGCGCGGAAGAAGAGCTTGCCGGTACGCCGCCGCGCCCCTTCTGTCTCCAGCGCATAAAGACCGTCGGCGCGTCGGCTCGGCCAAGGCTCGCCCTGGTCGGTCGAAATCCAGAGCCGGCCCTCGCCATCGATGGCGGCATTGTCGGGGCAGGCGAACCACCCGTTGTCTGACGTCTCCGGATTCCACAAGGCGCCCACCTCGGCGACCGCAGGGTCTCCGCACCGCACCAGCACGTCCCACGCAAAGCAATCCGCGGCATGGTCACCGTCAGGCGGGGTTATTTCGATGATATGGCCGAAGACGTTCTCAGGCCGCGGATTAGCGGTATCCTCTTCCCCGGCTTTGCGATCCTTGTTGTTGGTCAGGATCACGTAGACCCGGCCATTGACCTGGTTCGGCTGTACGTCCTCGGGCCGGTCCATGCGGGTCGCGCCGAGAAGGTCTGCGGCGATCCGCGCGTCGATCACCACATCGGCCTGGGAGTTGAAGCCGAAGTCAGGCGTCAGCCACGGCCGGCCGAAGACGAGCGGCAGCCACTCCACCTTGCCGTCGTCATGGAATTTGGCAACGGAGAGCGTGCCCGCCGACAGCAGCGTCATGTTCGCTTTGCGGTCGCCAGCGTCATAATGGCCGTCCGAGACGTAGCGATATACGTAGTCGAAGCGGGCATCGTCGCCGCAATAGACGACGATGCGGCCATCCTTGTTGACGATGCACTCCGCGCCTTCGTGGCGGAAGCGCCCAAGCGCGGTGTGCTTCACCGGAACGGAGCTGGCGTCAAACGGATCGATCTCGACGATCCAGCCGAAGCGGTTGGGCTCGTTCGGCTCCTTGTCGACATTGAAACGGTCGACGAACTTGCCCCAGGCCTGCCACAGTCCCGGCACGCCGTAACGCGCGTAGCTCTTGGCCTGAGCGCCGCCCAGACCCGTCGGCGTCTTGCCGCCCGTCGCGCAGAAATCGCTCCAGAAATAGCCGTGGAAGTTCTCCTCGGCCGTCAGATAGGTGCCCCAGGGCGTCACCCCGCCGGCGCAATTGTTGAGGGTGCCGAGAATGCGCATGCCTGACGGGTCGACGCTCGTCTTCATCCGCTCATGACCCGCGGCCGGGCCATCGACGCTCATCACACTATTGGTGGGGCTGATGCGGCGGTTGTAGGGACTGTCGAGCACGACGCGCCAATCTTCGTCCTCGCGCCTGATCTCCACGATGCTCACCCCATGGGCCGCCATCTCGATATCGACGAGTTCCGCCGTCATGTCGGGAAAGCAGAGCAAGTCCTGGCGGGGAATGCCGGGGAACATCACCTCTTCATTGGTGTATTCGTGATTGATGCAGAGCAGCCCGCGCCTCCCGCTGTCGTCGAGCGAGAAGAAGGCAATGTAGTCGTTGTTGTAGCCGAACTGCTTCAGTTGCGCGGCGGCGCTTTGCTGCAAGGGATCGAAGGAAGGCGAGTCGGGAAAAAGCGGGTCGCCCCATCTGAGCAGAACCGCCGCCCGATAGCCATCGGCGACATGATGGGTCTCGTCGACGCCGGCTTCGACCTCCGCGAAGCCGAAGCGATCCTGGACGTCCTCGGCGCCGGAAGCACGGCTCGCGAGCAGCGCCGGCCCGAACAGCGATAGGGCGGCGGCCGTGCCGAGCGTGCCGCGCAACACCGCGCGGCGGCTGTAGCGCCGCAAGATGATGTCGCCGATCGCGTCTCGACCCGCCGGGCTGAGCGGCACATTGTCATGGGCTTCGTAAGCCTCGGCCCTGTTGCAGAAGTTATCGGTTTTCGCCATATGCGGGGTTCATTCTTCCGAGCGGAGAACGGCAGCGAACTTAGAGCCGCGCCATGACAGATTTGCGAACTGGATAGATGCGATGGCCGAAGAAACCCCCGTTTGCGATTTCGGCTGGAAGGCGCCGGCCTTTTCCCTGCCTGGCGTCGACGGCAAGACCCACAGCCTCGAACAGCTGCGCGGGCCGAACGGCACGCTCGTGATGTTCATCTGCAACCACTGCCCTTACGTCAAGGCGGTGATCGACCGCATCGTGCGCGACGTGAACGAGTTGCGTGAACTTGGCATCAACGCCGTCGCCATCTCCTCCAATGACGCCGCGCACTATCCTGACGACTCCTTCGCCAACATGAAGCGCTTCGCCGCGGCGCATCGTTTCAGCTTTCCCTATCTCTACGACGAGAGCCAGGATGTGGCGCGCGCCTATGACGCAGCTTGCACGCCCGATTTCTTCGGCCTCAACGCCAAGCTTGAATTGCAGTATCGCGGGCGCCTCGATGCGAGCAGGAAGGAGGCGGCGCCTGCGAATGTGCGGCGCGACCTCTTCGAAGCAATGCGGGACATTGCGCTGACCGGAAGCGGGCCGCGCCAGCAAATCCCTTCGATCGGCTGCTCCATCAAGTGGAAGGCGGCGTAGACATCGGGTGCATTAACCCCCGCTTAAGCCTACCGCTTTCCCGTTTCTTTACGCGCGGCCCCTAAAATTCGTCTCAAAAGCGGCGGGGTTTTGAGCGTCATGGTGATCCGTTACGCCATGCTGGCGGCGATTGGGGCGGCCTCGGTCTGGGCCGTCATCACTGCGAGCGCGAACAACAGCCAGTGGCTTCTTGTCGATGCCGGCCAAGGCGGCGGCCAGAGCGATGTCGCCTTCTGGCTGTTGGCCGCAATTGCCACCCTCATCACGCTGTCCCTCTGCCGCTTCGTGATCTTCGGTCTGCCGTCCATGTTCGGCGGCTGGTACCAGGAGCACAGGCAGTGGATTTACATGCTCGTGTGCGGAGGGCTGCTCTACGCGGTGTTCTATTTGATGTAAGCCGGTCCGATCCGAATTTTGGGGGAGCCTGGCGGGAACCTTGAGCTATTCCGCGTCCACGGGGGAACGTGGCAAGGCATAAGGTTCGGCAGGCCGGGCCAAAGTGGGGCGGTCGCCCGATAAAGCGGCCGCCCCATCTTTTTGACGAAGCGTCGGGTCCTTGGTCAGACGCTGTAATACATGTCGAACTCGATGGGATGGGGGAACATCTCGAATTTCTCCACCTCTTCCATCTTCAGCTCGAGATAGGCATCGATCGCGTCGTCGGTGAAGACGTTGCCCTTCTTCAGGAAGGCGCGGTCCTTGTCGAGTTCCTCGCAGGCTTGGCGCAGGGAGCCGCACACCGTCGGCACCTTCTCCAGTTCCTCCGGCGGCAGGTCATAGAGGTTCTTGTCGATCGGGCTGCCGGGATTGAGCTTATTCTCGATACCGTCAAGCCCCGCCATCAGCATGGCGGCGAAGGCGAGATAGGGGTTGGCGGCGGGATCGGGGAAGCGCACCTCGACGCGCTTGGCCTTGGGTCCTGAGCCGAGCGGAATGCGGCACGAGGCCGAGCGGTTGCGCGAGGAATAGGCGAGCAAGACCGGCGCCTCGTAGCCCGGCACCAAACGCTTATAGGAGTTGGTGGTCGGGTTGGTGAAGGCGTTGAGCGACTTGGCGTGCTTCAGGATGCCGGCGATGTAGTGCAGCGCCGTATCCGACAGGTCGGCATATTTGTCGCCGGCGAAGACCGGCGTCGAGCCCTTCCAGATCGACTGGTGGACGTGCATGCCCGAGCCGTTGTCGCCGAAAACCGGCTTCGGCATGAAACAGGCGGTCTTGCCATAAGCCTGCGCCACCTGGTGGATGACGTATTTATAGATCTGCATGGAATCGGCGAGCTTCACCAGCGGGCCGAACTTGATGCCGAGCTCGTGCTGGGCGGCGCCCACCTCATGGTGATGCTTTTCGGTGATGACGCCCATGTCGGCCATCACCGACAGCATCTCCGAACGGAGGTCTTGCGCCGAGTCCACCGGCGGCACCGGGAAATAGCCGCCCTTGGTGCGCGGCCGATGACCGAGATTGCCCATCTCGTATTCGGTGTCGGTATTGGTCGGCAGTTCGATCGAGTCGATCTTGTAGCCGCAATTGAAAGGCTCGGCGGCGAAGCGCACGTCATCGAACACGAAGAATTCGGCTTCCGGCCCGAACACCGCCTTGTCGCCGACACCGGTCTGTTTGAGATAGGCCTCGGCCTTGCCGGCAATCGAGCGTGGATCGCGCTCGTAAGGTTCGTTGGTCAAGGGCTCGAGCGTGTCGCAGAAGATAGCGAGCGTGCTCTGCGCGAAGAAGGGGTCGATCACCGCGGAGCTCGGATCCGGCATCAGTTTCATGTCCGACTCGTTGATCACCTTCCAGCCGGCGATCGACGAGCCGTCGAACATGATGCCGTCGGTGAATGCCTCTTCGTCCATGACGTTTGCGTCCATGGTGACGTGCTGCATCTTGCCCCGCGGATCGGTGAAGCGCAGGTCCACGAACTTGACGTCATCGTCCTTGATCTTCTTGGTCACACTCTTAGCGTCTGCCATCGTACTCCCCTGTCATTGGCATGATGATGCCGCCCTTTTGAGCTTGGCGGCGGAAAACTCGCTCCGGCCCGCGCCTTGCCGGCCTTTAGCTGGGCCATCCTCCTCAGATGGCATCGTTTCCCGTCTCGCCGGTGCGGATACGCACCGCTTCCTCCACGTTCGACACGAAGATTTTCCCATCGCCGATGCGGCCGGTCTTGGCCGAGGCGATAATAGCGTCGATCGCCTTCTCCACCATGTTGTCGCCGAGCACCAGCTCGAGCTTCACCTTGGGCAGGAAGTCGACGACATATTCGGCGCCGCGATAGAGCTCGGTGTGGCCCTTCTGGCGTCCGAAGCCTTTGGCCTCGGTCACCGTGATCCCCTGGAGTCCGATCTCTTGCAGAGCCTCCTTCACCTCGTCGAGCTTGAACGGCTTGATGATCGCTTCGATCTTTTTCATTGTTTCGCTGCACCTCCCATGGACGCAAAACGGCGCTTAGCCGCGCGCTTCCGTCCGTGATCTAGCAAGACTGTGGGCCAGCCAAAGCACGCCCTATGCCAATCCTCTGGCTGCAAGTTTTGTCTCTCGTTTCAATGACTTATGACAATGGGGCGGATGGCGGCGGCGGTGGGAAAATGATGGCTGCTCAAACATTAGGCTCTATGCATAACAATTAAGCAGGTTTGGCAGCCTATGTCTTGGGCTGTCTCCTCTACCGCGCCTTTGCTCTACAAGGAAGCACTACCGCTGACTCACGGAAACCGATGCTCGAGCTTCTGACCGCGGAGGAGATGGGGCGCGCCGATCGTCTCGCCATCGAGGGTGGCGTGCCGGGCGCAACCCTCATGGAGAACGCCGGGCGCGCCGTGGCCGAAGAGGTCGCGCGCCGCTTTCCCGACAAGGAGACGGTCGTCGTCTTATGCGGTCCTGGCAATAATGGCGGCGACGGCTTCGTTGCCGCTCGTTGCCTCACCGAGCGGGGCTATAAGGTCAGGCTCGGCTTCGATGGCGATGAAGCGCGTCTGCCGGAGGACGCGGGCGCCATGGCCAAGCGCTTCGCCGGCGCAAGAGAGCCGCTTCGTCCTGATATCCTCGCCGGCGCCGATGTCGTGGTTGACGCCCTGTTCGGCGCGGGGCTGGCGCGCCCGATCGAAGGCAAGCTTGCTCGCCTGATCGAGCGCGTCAACGCATCCGGTCTTCCCGTTGTTGCCGTCGATGTACCGAGCGGCATCGACGGCACCACGGGGGAGGTGAGGGGCGTGGCCGTCCGCGCCGCCACAACCGTGACCTTCTTCCGCCTGAAGCCCGGGCATCTCCTCTTGCCCGGACGGACTCATTGCGGAGAAGTGACGCTCGCCGATATCGGCATCCCCGACGCCGTGCTTGCCGCGATCCGTCCAAACACCTTCGCCAACGAGCCGGCGCTTTGGCTCGCGCAATTTCCCTGGCCGAAGGAGGAGAGTCACAAATATGCGCGCGGCCATGCGGTTGTCGTGTCGGGACCTGCCTTTAGCACCGGCGCCGCGCGGCTCGGCGCCCGTGGCGCGCTCAGAATTGGCGCCGGGCTCGTAACCGTCGCTTCGCCTCGTGACGCTATCCTCGTCAATGCCGCCCAGCTTACCGCCATCATGGTGCGTGAGGCCGACGACGCCCGCGGGCTGAAAAGCCTTCTTGCCGATCAGCGCAAGAACGCGGTCCTGATCGGCCCCGGCGTAGGGGTAGGGGATCGCACCAAGGAGATGATCTTGGCGGCTCTTGGCTCAGAGGCTGCGATCGTGCTCGACGCCGATGCGCTGACCTCCTTTGCCGGGGATCCAAGGCCGCTCTTCGCCGCCGTCGCCTCGCGTGACGCCCCGGTCGTGCTCACGCCCCATGACGGGGAGTTCGCTCGGCTCTTCGGCGACCTTGCTTCCCTACCAAAGCTCGAGCGGGCGCGGCAGGCGGCCTCCCGCTCCGGTGCCATCATCGTCCTCAAAGGCGCCGATACCGTCGTCGCCGTCCCCGATGGAGCGGCCTCAATCAATGCGACTACAAGTCCCTGGCTTGCCACCGCCGGCACCGGCGACGTGCTTGGGGGTATGATTCTCGGGCTCCTCGCCCAAGGGATGCCGAGGTTTGCAGGGGCAAGCGCCGCCGTTTGGCTGCATGGGGCGGCGGCCAAGGATTTCGGGCCTGGCCTGATCGCCGAGGACTTGCCGGAGATGCTGCCAAAAGTGCTGCGCGAGCTTCGGGCGGGCCCCTTGAGAGCCGGCGGCGCGGCCGATCTTTGACCGTGCCGATACCGCTTGGTGACCCGTTGTTGACACACTCTGGCCTTATGGGAGACATGAGGTCAGGAGCTATGAGGGAAGGCCTGTCTCATCGTGGCCATGCACTCTTCACGACATAGGATTGGCTGGCTTCTCGCCGCCGTTCTCGCCGTAGGCGCCGGCGCCGAGGCCGTTGCCGAGGACGTAACCCTTCGGCGCGCCCGCGAGGGCGCCGCGGCGCTGATGCGCGGGCAATATGACAAAGCCGTAGCCTCCTACGACGAGGCGCTCACCGCTCCAGAGATCGCCGACTTCATCGAGGCGAGCATCTACAGTGATCGCGGTGTCGCCAAATGGCGTCTGAACCAGACCAAGGAGGCGATCGAGGATTTCAACAAGTCGATCCAGCTCTCGCCGGAGAACGCCGCCGTCTACAACAACCGGGGTAACGCGCTGATGGATTTGGGCCATCCCGACGAGGCGGTAAAGGACTTCGACCGGGCGGTCGCGCTGTCGCCCAATTACGGCGCCGCTTACAACAACCGGGGCAACGCCCGTGTGGCGCTTGGCCAATACGCTCTCGCCTTTCAGGATTTCCGCAAGGCGGTGGAGCTGATGCCGCAGAGCGCGGTGCCGTTTAACGGACGGGGCATGGCCCATGCCGAGCTCAAGCGCTATCACGCCGCGGTGCGCGACTTGAGCCGCGCCATCAGCGTCAACCCCAAATATACGGCAGCCTACCACCATCGCGCCGACGCCTATCTCGGGCTCGGCATGTATCGCGAGGCCGCAGCCGACGCCACCCAGGTGCTTACCCTCCAGCCCGAAGTGACCGATCCAAATGTCCTGCTGCTGCGCGCTCGTGCCTATGCCGGCGACAAGAAGCTCAATCCCGCCTTGGAAGACCTGAACAAGGCAATCGAGGTGAAACCCGATCTGGTCGACGCCTATATCGAGCGTGGCATGGTGTTCGTGCAGGCGCGCCGCTTCGACGACGCCATCGGCGATTTGACCCGCGCCATCGAGATCGATCCCCAGAATGTGAAGGCCTACGCCATGCGCGCCTCGGCTAAGCTCCAGGCAGGGGGCAATCCCGGGACTAATCCCGAGGCCATTGCAGCCAATGCAGACACCAATAACGACGCGCTGAATGACGTCAACCAGGCCCTCCTGCTAGCCGCCAACGACCCACTCGCCCTGCGTATCAGGGGGAATATCTACGAGGCCCTGAACCGGACCGACGAGGGGGTCGCCGACTACCGCAACGCTCTCGCGCAAGATCCGTTTCAAGCCGAAAGCCGGGAAGCTCTTCAGCGCCTCGACCAAGAAGTGCCCACGGAGGAGGGGCGCGTTTTGGGCGAGCCGGTCGAGGGCTGGGTGATCAACGAGCCGCAACCGGGACGCTATATCGCGAGCAATCCGAAATATCCCGCACTGAGGACGGAGCTTGAGATGTTTGGTTCGGGCAAGCCCAAGATCCTCGAATGGAAGCTCTTGAAGGACGCGCTCTCAGGCATCGGCCTGTTGAAATACTACGCGGGCGACTTCGGCGAAGGGGAGGAGACGAGCCTCGAATATGTCGCCATCGTCGACACGCGCGCCAACAAGGTTGTCTCCGTCGAACCCCATAGTTGGGGATCTGCCGCCGCCCAATGGAACTGGCAGGCCGTCTCGGTAGTCGTTACCGACCCCGACGGGAATGCCAACGAGATCCAGCTCCGCAAGGTGAGGCAAAAGGCTCCGGCCGCTCGCGACGACTTTTGGGGCTTCGAGCGCTCCGCCGAAGGGGGCGCCCCAGCCGAGGGCCGGCGTGCCGCGCGCCGCGGCGGGGGCGGCGGCGAAAGCGGCGGTGGCGGCATGTTCAACTGGCTGTTCCGCTGATGATCGCGACGGATTGCTTGTCATCGCCGGGCTTTGCCCGGCGATCGCATGACACGGCTTGCCGATGACCCTATTCCTCGCCAGCGTGCGCGATACCGCCGAGGCCGAGATGGCGATCGGCGCGGGCGCCGACATCATCGACCTAAAAGACCCGGGCCACGGCGCCCTTGGCGCTCTCGCGCCCGACACCATCGCCGCTTGCGTAAGACGGATCGCCGCACGCGCCCCAGTCAGCGCAACCATCGGCGATCTGCCACTTGACGGGGAGGCCGTTCGCACCGCGGTGCTGGCGACGGCCGCTCTCGGCGTGGATTACGTCAAGCTCGGCCTTTTTCCGGGGGGCGATGCCGAACGCAGCCTGGACCTGCTTGCGACCGAGGCTGCCCAAATCCGCCTCATCGTCGTCCTGTTCGCCGATGCCTTGCCCGACTTCGACGCGATCGCGCTTGCGGCAAGGATCGGGGCACACGGCGTCATGTTCGACACGATGGGCAAGGATGCGGGGTCTTTGCCGGATCACATGTCTTTCATGGCTCTCGCCGAGTACATCGCCTCCGCCAAAGCGGAAGGTCTGGTCGTAGGTCTCGCCGGCTCGCTCAAGGCACAGCATGTTGCGAGCCTGGTCGCGCTCGCGCCGGACCTGCTCGGCTTTCGCGGCGCGCTCTGCCAATGCGGCGACCGCAGCCGGGATCTCGATCCAGTCAGGCTCGCGGCGATCAGGGCGCTGATCCCGGAAAGGCCGCACATTTTAAATCAGCCGAATTTGGCTAACCTCGCTCCGCAGTCGTTATGCTAGGGGATGCGTGAGAGTGATGCCGCGCCGCAACGGAGCCTCGGTCATGGCCGAAGAGCGACTGAGACGGGCCGCGCCCAGGCCTGAGTCTGACGCAGCGAAGATCGTTGACCGCGTTTTCGTGCACGATCTCGTGCTCGACGTCGAGATCGGTGTCTATACCAACGAGAAGGGCGTCACCCAGCGGGTGCGTTTCTCCGTCGATGTCGATGTGATCCCGGCCACGCGCGCGCTCGAGGACGATATCGGCCGGGCATTCGACTACGACACCATCATCAAAGGC
>DASWJG010000133.1:0-5619 GCA_036397315.1 Methyloceanibacter sp.
CGAACAGGAACCCGTCGGTTAAAGGAAGCAGCCTGCGTTCGGCCATAATGTAGAGCCGGCCCATGGGCCGTGACGGGGAATAGTGCAGGCTGCCGCCATGCGGCGTATAGATGGCCTTCACCTTCGCGCCTTTGCGCTTCAACTTGCGGCCTGCAAGCCGGGCATAGGCCCCGCCTTTGGCGCCGTGACCGTGAAGCACATCAGCCCCAAGCTTGGCGGCAAGCCGTGTGATCTTGCGGGTGGTGCGCCAGTCGCCGAACCCGAGATAGCGCGTCATGGGAATGCGCGTCAGCCCGAGCACGCAATTATCGGCCAGGCGGCCGAGCGCCACCGGGTCGCCCTCCGTGAGGGAATCGCAGACGATGCCGACCTCGGCCCCGAGCTGGGCTTGGCCCAGCGCCAGATCGTGGATGTGGCGGAACAGACCCCCGACAGGCGCGCGCAAGCAATGCAGAATACGAAGCGTGGAGCTCACTGGACCCCCGCGTTCAGGAACTTTGGCAGGACGGCTGTGTGAGCTTTAGAAGAAGCATTCGAGAACGTAAATAGTGTCGCCAGGCTGCACCGGATAATCGGTGGGCACCATCACCATGCTATGACGCCGCCGAATCTGCGGGTGAGCCGCACCATGCGCTTCCTGGCTCTCTCGGTATACCCCTCGGCGATGGCGACGGAGCCTCCACCATCATCGCGTTGACATAGGGATACTGGCCCGGCCTGTGGATTTCACCCAGGATGAAGAAGAGCCGGTAGGTCTCGACTTCGACGCTGACGTTTGGGTCCTTGATGTATTTCCGCCTGAGCTCGGCGGCGATGTCGGTCGAGAGCTGGAAGGTGGTGAGACCGCGCTCTGATCGGGCCGATCCGGGACGCCTGCGACGGCGGGCATGAGCGGCAGAGGGTCGGGCGGCGGTAAGGGCCCCGGAGCGGAGACCGCGTAATCCGGCGTCGTTAACGAATACTGAGCAATCGTTTCGAAGTGGGCCCCGCCTTAAGCATTTGGTTACGAGGTGGCGCTCTAATGGGACGCCCGATCTAGGAGTTCAGTCGGTTGACGAAGTCGCACGCAGCTCGCCCGGTCGCCGAGGAAATCGACCTCCAAACCCCCGGCCGCGCGCTTTGGCGCGCCAAGGGTTGGATTCTCGGGCTTGCCATCAGCGCGGGGCTCGCAACCTTCATCGGACTGTCGATGGTGCGGCCGCTCTACACCTCAGAGGCGCGCATCCTCGTGCAGAACGATGAGTCGGCGTTCACGAGGCCGACTTCCGATCAAGGCCGCGACCCCCAACAGCGCGCGCTCGACGAGCAGGCCCTGCAGAGCCAGGTGCAGGTGCTCACCTCCCGCGATCTGGTGGTAGCGGTGATCAAGGCGCTCGACCTCACCAACAATCCCGACTTCGCCAAGGATGCCGGCACGAACGCGGTGATGCGCTTCTTGAATCGGATGGGCCTCGCCAGGCGATCACCGAAAGAGGAGGAGAAGGCGGCCAAACCCTTTGCCGAGCACCTCTCGGTGTTCCAGTTTACCAAATCGAGCGTCATCGGGGTAGAGTACACCTCGGGCGACTCAGGCCTCGCGGCCAACGTCGCCAACAAGCTTGCCGACGTCTATATCGACTGGCAGCGCGAAGCGAAGCTCGAGCAGACCAAGGACGCCACCGTCTGGCTCAGCGCCCAGATCGACGTGCTGCGCAAGACGGTGGGCGAGGCCGAAGCCGCCGCCGGGCAGGGCGCGGGCCTGTTCGCCGGCACCAACAACGTCACGCTTAACGCCCAGCAGCTCTCCGAGCTCAACAGCCAACTTATTCTCGCCAAGGCGCAGCGCGATCTCTTGGAATCTTATCTTGCCCGCTATCGCGATGCGAGCGCGCGCCACGATATGGGCGCGGTGCCGGCACAAGCGACCATCGTCAGCCGGGCGCACGCCTCAATCCTGCCGTCCTTCCCGAAGCGCGGGCCCATCAGCCTGCTCGTCGCCGTCGCGACGGCTTTGCTTGCACTCGCCTACGTGCTGGCCCGCGAGCTGATCGGCGCGCCGCCCGCGCCTCGCATCACCCGCGGAGCCAGCGGTCGCGCCGAACGCCGCGGCCCTCCAACCCTTCACGCCCCCCGCGAGCCGGCTACAGAGGCCCCTACCACGACTTCGGAAGCTCAAACTGCCATGGCTCCCCTCCCAAAAATTGAGAAAAGTGTTGTGCGGCCAGTAACCGAAGCGTCGCCAGTCGAGCAAGTCGAGCTCCCGCTCGCAACGTCGGCGCGGGCTTCCGGCGCCGGCTCGTCGGCAAGCGCATCAGAGCCGAAGCGGCCGTCCTTGCTGCCACGTCGGCGCGCCGATGAGGCAAAGGGCAGCCCCCCGAGTGCCAAAGCCCAAGCGGCGCCAAGCGTGCCGGAGCCTGCCAAACCCAATGCTCCTGCGGGCGCACAGTCCGCCGCCGGTTTTCTCGAGCGCTTGCGCCGGGGCCTGGCACCCAGCGGAAGCGAGCCTCAAACCGTCGCGGCGCCCCCGGCCGAGGGATGGCTCCGCCGTATGCGTGGCGCTCGTCCGGCGGATAAAGGGACGGGAACGGCAAAGACCGCCAGCGCGACGCCGCCCATAGCTGGAAACATGCCTGTGCTCAGGACCAACGATCTCCGCCACTATCTCAACCAAAGACTAACCGCGGCCGCGGAGGCCGCCAATGATTCCGTCCGCAATGGAAATGCCGTCGCGTCAAAAACTGACAGCGACAAGGTCGGGCCGGTGCTGAAATCGCTCGACGCCGTACTCAACCACATCCTTGCTTCGGGCAACGGCGGCGCCCCGCGCGCGCTCCTCGTTGCCGGGGCATCGGCCAAGGTCGACGCGACGGCCGAGGCGATTTCAATCGCGCGCGCGCTCGTCGCCAGGCGCGAGCAGGTGGTTCTCGTCGACCTCACGTGTGGTCCCGCCGCGGTGTCGGGTCCGCTCGGATTGCCGCGCGCGCCTGGTCTCACCGATGTTGCCGCCGGCCGCGCCAGCTTCGAGGATGTCGTCAGGATCGATGGCGATACGTCCTTGCAGGTGATCGCTGCCGGCAATCCGAAGCTCGCGGCCGAGGGCGACGAGAACGGGCGTTTCGGCCACGTCTTCGAGGCGCTCACGCAGGCGTATGAGAGGGTCGTCCTGCATGCCGACCGCGAGGCGGTGCGCAAGCTCACCCCAGCGCTCAAATTCGACCTGCCGGTCGTGGTTGCGGTTCTGCCGGCGGGGGCAAGCACGAGCAGCACGAATATCGACTTGACCGACTTCTCGGCGCTTGGCTGCCCGGTCGTGGTCTACGAGCAAAGCGGCAAGGAGCCGCGCTCGAGACTCCTTGGGCGCGTGGCGGCGATCTGACGGAGCCGTCAGGCGCTTGGTTCGGCGTTGCCGAACAGGCGCGCGAGGCTACTGCGCGGGCGGCCAGAGTTATTGGTTCGATTTGATCGCGCGCTTGAGGCGCAACAGGGCTGCGAGCGGCAGCGTCAAGGTGAGCCCATGCGGTTTGAAGGCGATGAAGCTGTCGAACAGTCGCTCATGCGGCCATGGCAGGCCGTCCCGCTAAAGGTTGCCAGCACCGCGTCGCCCACCTTGAACCGCTTCCAGCACATCGCCTGAGGTCGTCAGTCCGGACGCTGCATCCAGCGGATGAGAAGTCCTGCCGGGATGACCCAGGCAAGACCCGCCGTGACGAAATAGGCGAATTGCACCCAATGCGGGGCGAGCGTGATGCGGCCGGCCCCGATCACCGCCGCGGCCCAAGCGTACAGAGACAGGAAGATCAGGAGCACGATGGTGCCTATCAGCTTGCGGGTGCACGTGCGCATCGAGCGAGCATATCGAGGGAATGAGCACCTCGGAAGCTGCGGCGATGGGGGCCAGACATTGAGTCTCGGCGCCGAGCCCGCTATCAAGCCTCTCATGTCTTCGACCGCAGCCGTTGCCAGATCTGGGAGCAAGGCCACGATGCCGGCGCGCCACCTTCGCGCGTTGAAACTCTGGCTTGGTGCGCTGGCAGCTCTCATCGTCGCCATGATCCTGATCGGCGGCGCCACCCGTCTCACCGATTCCGGCCTCTCCATCACCGAATGGCAGCCGATCCTCGGGGCAATCCCGCCGCTCAACAAGGCCGATTGGCAACGCGCGTTCGAGGCCTATCAGACGATCCCCGAATATACCGAGCTGAAGCGCGGCATGAGCCTTGATGCGTTCAAGACCATCTATTGGTGGGAATGGGCGCATCGCTTTCTCGGCCGCTTGATTGGCGTTGCCTTCTTCGTACCCTTCGTCGTCTTTTGGGCTCTTGACTACATCCCGCGCCCGCTTCTGCCGCGGCTGATTGGTCTTTTCCTGCTCGGCGCCCTCCAGGGGGCGGTCGGCTGGTACATGGTGATAAGCGGACTGGTCGAGCGCACCGACGTGAGCCAGTACCGGCTCGCCGCCCATTTCGGCGTGGCCCTTGTCATCCTCGGCTACACGCTCTGGTTCCTGTTCGGTCTCAGCGGCGAGAGGCAGGCCGCGATGACGGCCGCGCGCGGAAGGAGCGCGGGCTGGGTCGCCGGCCTCGTGCTCGCGCTCATTTTCGTGCAGATGCTGGCCGGGGCGCTGGTGGCAGGCCTCGATGCCGGCATGGGCTTCAACACCTGGCCGCTCATCGACGGTGCGTTCGTGCCTCAAGGCCTCGGCGAAGCCTCGCCCTGGTATCTTAACCTGTTCGAGAATCCTCTCACCGTGCAGTTCGATCACCGCATGCTCGGCTATGCGGTAGTGGTGGCTGCCCTCGGCCAGCTTGTTTGGCTTGCGGTTAAAGCCGCGCCGCCGGTACTGATGGGAAGTGCTTTGACGCTGGCGCTGCTCGCCGTCCTGCAAGCCACGATCGGCGTGTGGACCTTGCTGCTTGCTGTCCCCATCACCTTGGGCGTTGCCCATCAGGCCGGCGCCATCGCCGTCTTCGCCGCCAGCCTCTATCATTTCTGGCTTGTGCGCCGCGCCCCTCTACGCACGGGCGAAGCTCACCCCGCGGCGAGCGCCTGATCGAGATCGGCGATGATGTCCTCGACATCCTCGAGGCCCACCGAGAGGCGCACCACTTCTGGCCCCGCGCCGGCGCGCTCCCTCTGCTCGTCGGTGAGCTGGCGGTGGGTGGTTGAGGCCGGGTGAATGATCAGGCTCCGCGTGTCGCCGATATTGGCGAGATGGCTGAACAAGTTGACGTTGCTCACGAGTGCGATGCCGGCGTCATAGCCGCCTTTGAGCCCGAACGTGAACACCGCGCCCGCGCCATCGGGGCAGTAGCGCTTGGCAAGGCGATGGAAGGGGTTGTCGGGAAGGCCGGCGTAATTGACCCAGGCAACCTTGTCGTGGCCTGAGAGCCAGCTGGCCACTTGGAGCGCGTTGTCGCAATGGCGCTGCATGCGCAAAGGCAGCGTTTCGATGCCGGTGAGGACGAGAAACGCATTCATCGGGGCGATGGCCGGGCCGAGATCGCGCAAGCCGAGCACACGGCAGGCAATGGCAAAGGCGAAATCGCCGAAAGTCTCGGCGAGCGTGATGCCGTGATAGCTGGGGCAGGGCGCCGTCAGGGACTTGTATCGACCGCTGCCCATCCAATCGAACGTGCCGCA
>DASWJG010000134.1:0-23978 GCA_036397315.1 Methyloceanibacter sp.
GCCATCGACCGGGTCTCGAATTTTCTCAAGTCCGGTCATTTCTATGACGCCCTCCACGCCCGCATCTATGAGGCGGCGGCAAAGCTCATCTTGAGCGGCAAGCGGGCCACCCCCATCACCCTCAAGACGTTCTTCCAGGCCGAGCCGCCGGTGGGCGAGCTGCCCGTCCCGCAATATCTCGGTCGCTTAGCGGCCAACGCCACCACCATCATCAATGCCGAAGATTACGGCCGCACGGTCTACGACCTCGCCATCCGCCGTCAGCTCATCGGGATCGGCGAGGAGATGGTCAACACCGCCTTCGATTCGCCCATCGACGCGCCCCCTTCGGCCCAGATCGAGGGTGCCGAGCAGCAGCTTTACGAGCTTGCCGAGACCGGCAAATACGGCGCGGGCTTCGAGCCCTTCTCCTCGGCGCTGACCGATGCCATCGACATGGCCGCCAATGCCTACCGGCGCGATGGCGGCCTGTCCGGACTTGCCACCGGCTTCACCGACCTCGACCACCGCATGGGCGGGCTGCAGCCGTCGGACCTCATCATCATCGCCGGGCGCCCTGCCATGGGCAAGACGGCGCTTGCCACCAACATCGCCTATCACGTGGCGAAGACCTACAAGCCCGGCGGGGACTCGGAGACCGCGCTCGACGGCGCCGTGGTGGGGTTCTTCTCGCTCGAGATGTCGGCCGAGCAGCTGGCCACCCGCATCATCTCCGAGCAGGCCTATATCCCCTCTGAGCGCATCCGCCGCGGTAGGATCGATGCCGACGAGTTCGACCGCATCGTCGAGGTATCCCAGGAGCTGCAGCATCTGCCCCTCTATATCGACCAGACCGGCGGTATCACCGTCGCCCAGCTTGCGGCACGAGCGCGGCGGCTGAAGCGCCAGAGGGGGCTCGGCTTCGTCGTCGTCGATTACCTCCAGCTCCTATCCGGCTCCTCGAAGCGCGCCGCGGAGGGCCGCGTGCAGGAGGTCTCGGAGATCACCACGGGGCTGAAGGCCCTTGCCAAGGAGCTGCATGTCCCCATCCTTGCCCTCTCCCAGCTCTCCCGCCAGGTCGAGCAGAGGGAGGACAAACGCCCGCAACTCGCGGATTTGCGCGAATCCGGCTCGATCGAGCAGGATGCCGATGTAGTGTTGTTCGTGTTCCGTGAGGAATATTATCTGGAGCGTAGCCAACCCCGCGAGAACACCGAAGAGCACAAGCTGTGGCAGCAAGGAATGGAGATGGTGACGGGCAAGGCCGACGTGATCATCGGCAAGCAGCGGCACGGGCCCACGGGCACGGTGACGCTACAATTCACACCGGAGTTCACGAGGTTCAGCAATCTCGCCAGCGAGGAGCGCTTGCCGGAGCGCCGCGAGTGAGCCCTGCGCGCCCGCGCGAGGCTGCCTCGAGCGGGCGCGACGAAGGGCCAAACGAGACCGCGATCCTCACCATCGATCTCGATGCGCTCACCGCCAACTATCGCCGCTTGCGCGATCTTGCCGCGCCTGCCGAATGCGCCGCCGTGGTCAAGGCCGATGCCTATGGTCTCGGCATGGCGGAAGCCGCGCCTGTGCTCGCGCGCGCGGGCTGCAAGAGGTTCTTCGTGGCGACCCTCGGCGAGGCCAAGGCCTTACGTGCGCTATTGCCCCATGTCACCATCTACGTCTTCGCCGGCCTCATGCCGGGAACGGCCGAGCTCTACCGCGCGCACGATCTCCGTCCCGTGCTGAACAGCGCCGAGGAGATCAGGGAGTGGGCGCTCTTCTGCGTGACGCAGGGCGAGAAGCTCCCCTGTGCCGTGCATCTCGACAGCGGCATGAACCGCCTCGGCCTTTCGGCGGCGGAGGTCGATCAGGTGGCGGATGCGCGCGACCTCTGGCAGGCCATGACGCTCTCCCTTGTGATGAGCCATCTCGCCTGCGCCGATGAGGCGCAACACCCGAAGAGCGAAGCGCAGCGAAAGATTTTCGACAGGCTTCGCGCGCGCCTGCCGGCGGCGCTTGCGAGCCTCGCCAATTCCGCCGGCATCCTGCTCGGGCGCGCTTATGCATACGACCTCGTGCGTCCGGGCATCGCGCTTTATGGAGGCAAGCCGTCCCGCCAGGGCGAGAATCCGTTCCACCCCGTCGTGCACCTCAAGGGCCGCATCCTCCAAGTACGCAACGTCGCCGCCGGAGAAACAATCGGCTACGGCGCGACAAGGACGTTGCGCGAGACGGCGCGCGTGGCTGTCGTCTCGGTGGGCTATGCCGACGGAGTCTTTCGGTCGTTGTCGACCGGGGATGGCGAGACAGGTCTCGTCGTCTATCTCGGCGCCCATGCCGCTCCCATCTTGGGCCGCGTGTCGATGGACCTGATCACCATCGACGTGACCGGCGTGCCCGAGGAGCTTTCTTGCCGCGGCGCCTGGGTCGAGCTGATCGGGCCGAATGTCTCGGCGCAAGACATGGCCCATCACGCCGGCACCATCGATTACGAGGTCCTCACCAATCTCGGCCGGCGCGCCGCCCGGCGCTATCTCGGCGGCTAGGCGCTCTATGGCCAAGACTTCGCGCGCCTTCGTCTGCCAAGCTTGCGGCGCGGTGACCACCCGCTGGTCAGGCAAATGCGCCGCTTGCGGCGAATGGAACTCCATCATCGAGGAAGCGGCGCCAACCGGCTCCCCTGCCCTCGTCGCCATCAGAGGCGGCAAAGGGCGACTTGCCGTTTTCGAAACCCTCGCCACCGCCACGCTCGACGCTCCCCGGCTGCCAACCGGCATTGCCGAACTCGACCGGGTTCTCGGCGGAGGGCTCGTGCCTGGCTCTGCCGTGCTGGTCGGCGGCGATCCCGGCATCGGCAAATCGACGCTCCTGCTCCAGGCCGCCGCCAAGCTTGCCGAGACCGGCGCGCGCGTCGTCTATCTTTCCGGCGAGGAGGCGCCGGCCCAGGTGCGCATGCGCGCGGCACGTCTTGGGCTTGCCGAGGCGCCGGTCGCACTCGGCACCGAAACGAACCTCGCTAATATCGTCGCCACGCTGGCGAGCGCCGCACCGCCCGCGCTCATCGTCATCGACTCGGTGCAGACGCTCTGGTCCGAAGCGGTGGAAGCCGCGCCGGGCACCATCTCCCAGCTCAGAGGCTGCGCCTCGGCCCTGATCAGCCACGCCAAAGGAAGCGGCTCGACCGTCGCCCTGGTCGGCCACGTCACCAAGGACGGCCAGATTGCCGGCCCCAAGGTGATCGAGCACATGGTCGACACCGTGCTCTCGTTCGAAGGCTTGAGCGGACACCAGTTCCGCATCTTGCGCGCGGTAAAGAACCGTTTCGGACCGACCGACGAGATCGGCGTGTTCGAGATGCGCCAGGACGGTCTGAAGGAGGTGGAGAACCCCTCGGCTCTGTTCTTGAGCGACCGCGACCGGGGCGCCCCCGGCACGGCTGTCTTCGCCGGCATGGAGGGCACGCGCCCGATCCTTGTGGAGATCCAGGCGCTGGTTGCGCCCTCCTTGTTCGGCACGCCGCGTCGCGCCGTGGTGGGCTGGGACCCCAACCGGCTCGCCATGCTGATCGCCGTGCTCGAAGCCCGCTGCGGGGTGAGGCTCGGCGCCCATGATGTCTATCTGAATGTCGCGGGGGGCCTGCGTCTCAATGAGCCCGCCGCCGACCTTGCCGCCGCGGCGGCGCTCGTCTCCTCGATGAGCGGCAACCCCGCGCCCGAGGATGCCGTCTATTTCGGCGAAGTGAGTCTGACCGGCGCGGTGCGGGCCGTAGGCCATATGGATCAACGGCTTAAAGAAGCGGCCAAGCTAGGCTTCACACGTGCCGTCGTACCTGCCGCCGCAGGCGAAGGGGACCGGGAGGCCAAGGAGATCCGGCTCCTTCCCCTCTCCCAACTGGAGGAACTCGTGGCCTTATTTGGCGCGCCGGCCATCGAGTAGAAATCGGAGGCCCTGCGACAATGCGCCGGGCGCCGCTTCAGTGATTGCGCGAGCGGGCCCATTTGTGCTTCATCGCCGGGAATCGTGATAGTGTGCGCGCCGCCCGCCGAAGGAGCCTCGTGCGATGCCCATCTCCTGGCTCGATGTCATACTCATCATCATCATGCTCATCTCGGGCTTTCTCGCCATGGTGCGCGGCTTCACGCGCGAGGTCCTGTCCATCTTCTCCTGGGCTGTCGCCGCCGTCGCCGCCCTTTATCTCACGCCCAAATATGCGAGCGTGCTCGACCCCTATATCGACAACCCGAGCGTGGCCCAGATCGCCTTCGCCGCCGGCGTTTTCATCATTACCCTGATCGTGGTGAGCCTGATCACCTTCCGCATCTCCGACCGCGTGCTCGACAGCCGGGTCGGCGCTCTCGACCGCACTTTGGGCTTCGTCTTCGGCCTGGCACGCGGTTTCCTTCTCGTGGCCATCGTCTTTATTCTGTTCAGCGCGCTTGCCCGCGACCAGCCAGAGTGGGTCCGCAATGCGCGCTCTTATTCCATTCTCCAGCAGACGCAGGTCGCCATCGAATCGCTTCTCCCCATGAATCCGGAACAGTTTCTGCCTGGGCCGAAGGAGGAGGAGCAGCCCGGCGGTCAGCCCGAGGGACAACCTGAGGCGCCCGCCGAAGAGGCTCAGCCGGACCAGAAGTCTTGAGGTTAAGGTTCTAGGAATACGTTGCGTCGCGTGCCATTGAAGCGCTCTTCGGGGCGCCTATCTACTTGGAGGAGGCTAAGGCCCGTGACAGAGCAGGTTTTGACCAAGACGCCCGATTTTGGTTGGCTCGAAGAGGACCGGCTGCACGAGGAGTGCGGGGTCTTCGGCATCTTCAACCATCCCGACGCAGCGGCGCTCACCGCGCTTGGGCTGCATGCGCTCCAGCATCGGGGGCAGGAAGCGGCCGGCATCGTCAGCTTCGACGGGAGCCACTTCCACACCGAGCGCCGCGTCGGCCTCGTCGGCGACCACTTCACCTCGCGGCCGGTGATCGAGCGGCTGAAAGGCGACAGGGCCATCGGCCATGTCCGCTATTCCACCTGCGGCGATCCGGTCTTGCGCAACGTGCAGCCGCTGTTCGTCGATCTCGACTCCGGCGGTTTCGCGCTCGGCCACAACGGCAACCTCACCAACGCGCTCACCTTGCGCGAATCCCTGATCAAGAAAGGCGCCATCTGCCAGTCGACCACCGATACCGAGGTAATCCTCCACCTCGTGGCGCGCAGCGAGAAGCAACGCTTCGTCGAGAAGTTCATCGAAGCCCTGCTCCAGGTCGAAGGCGCCTATGCGCTGGTCGGCCTCACCCACAAGAAGCTGATCGGCGCACGCGATCCCTTCGGCATCAGGCCTCTCGTTCTCGGTAAGCTCGGCGATTCATGGGTACTCGCGTCGGAGACCTGCGCCCTCGACATCATCGGCGCCGATTTCGTGCGCGAGGTGGAGAATGGCGAGGTGGTGGTAATCACCCGCGAGGGGCTCGAGAGCCACAGATTCGTGCCGAAGTTTCCCGCCCGGCTCTGCATCTTCGAATATATCTATTTCGCCAGGCCAGACTCCATCGTCGGCGGCCGTTCGGTCTACGAGGTACGCAAAGAGATGGGGCGGCAATTGGCGCGCGAGGCTCCGGCCCACGCCGACGTCGTCATCCCCATCCCCGATTCCGGCGTGCCCGCTTCCATCGGTTACTCGCAAGAGTCGGGGCTGCCCTTCGAATACGGCATCATCCGCAATCACTATGTGGGTCGCACCTTCATCGAGCCCGAGCAGCGTATCAGGCAGCTCGGCGTGAAGCTCAAGCACAGCGCCAATGAGGGCCAGGTCAAGGGCAAGCGCATTGTGCTCATCGACGACAGCGTGGTGCGGGGCACGACCTCGGTGAAGATCGTGCAGATGATGCGCGAGGCGGGCGCGAGCGAGGTGCATATGCGCATTTCGAGCCCGCCCATCACCCATCCCGATTTCTACGGCATCGACACGCCCGACCGGGACAAGCTACTCGCCGCCCATCGTAGTCTCGAAGAGATGCGGGCGTTCATCGGCGCCGACTCCCTCGCCTTCCTTTCCGTCGAGGGCATCTACAAGGCCATGGGTTACGACGGCCGCGACAACGCCCATCCCCAATTCACCGACCATTGCTTCACCGGCGAATATCCGACCAGGCTTAGGGACCGCGAAGGCCCGCCGCAGCAGAAGCAGCTCTCCTTCCTCGCCGAGGTCGGTTGACGTCGCAGCGTCTCAAGGATCGCATTGCGCTTATCACCGGCGCTTCGCGCGGCATCGGCCGCGCCGTGGGGCTCGCCTTCGCACGGGAGGGCGCGCATGTGCTGCTGCTCGCGCGCACCCGCAAGGCCCTTGAAGAGGTCGACGATCGGATCAGAGCCGGCGGCAACAAGGCGACCCTCATTCCGCTCGACCTTGCCGACGGCCAAGCCATCGACGCGCTCGGGCCCTCTCTCTATGAGCGCTTCGGGAGACTCGACGTGCTGGTCGGCAACGCCGCCATCCTCGGCCGCCTCTCGCCGCTGCCTCATATTCCGGCCGAGCACTGGGAGCGCAGCTTCGCGGTCAACGTCACCGCCAATTGGCGGCTGATCCGCACGCTCGATCCGCTGCTCCGCCGCTCGGATGCCGGGCGCGTGATCTTCGTGACTTCGGGGGTGGCGCGCTCTGCCCGCGCCTATTGGGCCCCCTATTCCGTCTCGAAGGCGGCGCTCGAGGCGCTGGCCAAGACCTATGCCAACGAGACTGGCGACAGCCCCATCAAGGTGAACCTCGTCGACCCCGGCGCCACCGCAACCCGCATGCGCGCCGAAGCCTATCCCGGCGAGGACCAGAGCACCCTGCGCCGGCCCGAGGATGTGGCTGAAGCCTTCGTGCCGCTCGCCATGCCTGACTGGCTGGAAACTGGGCAAATTGTCGATGCTTGGAAGGCCATCAGCCGTCCGTAGATAGCACCATGCCGTCGTAAGCGGGCTCGACACCTTCCGGCAGTTCCCGCTTAAGCGTCTCATAGTCGAGATCGAGATGCATATGGGTGAGCACGGCGCGTTTCGGCTTCACCCGCGCAACCCAGGCGAGCGCCTGCTCGACCGAGAGATGGCTCGCATGAGGCGTGTAGCGGAGCGCATCGAGGATCCACACATCGAGGCCTTCGAGAGCCTTCAGCGACTCCTCCGGAAAGTCGCTTGCATCCGGCGAATAGGCGATGCCGCCGAAGCGGAAGCCGAGCGTCTCGCCCTGCCCATGAAGCTGGCGAAAGGGGAGCACCTCGATCGCACCGCCTGCGCCTGAAATTCTGAGCTTCTCGCCGGCGCGGATGTCGTGGCCTTTGAGGATCGCCGGATACTCGCTGCCGGGCGGCGATTCGAAGCAATAGGCGAAGCGCGAGCGGAGCAGCTTACCCGTGGCCTCGTCGTAATAGACGTCGACCCGGCGATGCCCGTTGAATGACACCATGCGCAAATCGTCGATGCCATGCGCATGGTCGGCGTGATCGTGGGTGTAAAGCACCCCGTCGAGCCAGGCCGCCCCGCAATCGAGCAATTGCTGGCGAAGATCGGGCGAGGTGTCGACCAGCACGGCCGTTTCACCCTCAGCGCCCGCTCGCTCCACCAGCAGCGAACAGCGCCTGCGCCGGTTCTTGAGATTTTTGGGATCGCACGCGCCCCAATGATTGCCGACGCGTGGCACGCCGCCCGACGTGCCGCAGCCGAGAATGGTGAGCGTCAAGGTCATGCGGCGCTTTGAGGCGACTTCAGGGACGAGCGCGGAACCTTCCTGAACAGCCTGAAGAAGTTCTCTGTGGTCATGCGCGCCATCTCGGTCTCACGCACGCCGCGCAGAGCGGCAAGGCGCGCCGCGGTATGCACCACGAAGGCCGGCTCATTGGTCTTTCCGCGCATGGGCTCGGGCGCAAGGTATGGCGCGTCGGTTTCGACCAGGAGGCGGTCCGACGGTACGGCAAGGGCAATGTCGCGCAAGGGCTCCGCATTCTTGAAGGTGATGACGCCGGAGATGGAGATAGAGCCGCCGAGCGCGAGACCCCGCCGCGCAAGGTCGGGGCCCCCGGTGAAGCAATGCAGCACGAAGGGAAAGGCGCCTTTCTTGGTTTCTTCCTCCAGCATGCGGGCGATGTCGGCGTCGGCGTCGCGGGCGTGGATGATGAGCGGCAGGCCGGTCTCCCGCGCGGCGGCAATATGGATGCGGAAGCTCTTCTTCTGTATGTCGCGCGGGCTGTTGTCGTAGTGATAATCGAGGCCCGCCTCGCCGATGGCCATCACTTTGGGATGGCGCGCGAGCTCCACCAGCTCTTCCACCATAATGTCCGGCTCTTCGGCGGCGTTGTGGGGATGCGTGCCGACCGAGCAGAACACATTGTCATGGGCCTCGACGATGGCTTTCAGCTCATTGAAGCGGCGTACTCGCGTCGAGATGGTCACCATGAGGCCGACGCCCGCCGCGCGAGCGCGGTCGAGCACCGCATCGAGGTCGGCGTTGAGCTCGGGAAAATCGAGATGGCAGTGGCTGTCGATCAACATCGAAGATGACGAAAGACCGATATTCTTCAAGTTGCTGGGCTAAAAGAGGATAGCTTTGCAGCACTATGTGCCGCATATGAGCCGACGAGACAACAAATGCTTAATGAGGAGACCATGGTGAGAAGGATGTCCCGTCTTGCTGCGGCCATCGCGGCTCCACTGCTCTGTCTCGCTCCGCTTCCGGCTCAAGCCGGGTGCAGTAAAAGCGTTACTTTGTACAACGCCTCTTGGTGCCCCTACTGCAGACAAGTCAGGGCCATCCTCGCGCGCAACCACATCCGGTACCGCATCCAGGACGCGACAACCGCGCGCGTTCAGGCTGTCATGATAAGAAAATTCGGAGATACGGCGGTACCGAGGACTGTGATCGGCGGAGTCGTTGTCGAAGGCGTTGACGAGGCGCAAATCAGGCAGGCGTGCCGCAGATAACGTGTCTCGGCTTGACGAGCGTCACGATGCCGGAATTTCCTCAGCCTCGACATGGCGCGGAAACACTGGGATTGGCGGTGGCAATTCCGTTCCGGGCTTTGGCCTTCCCTGAGGTCCGAGGGCAGCGAAATCGCGGGCGTCCTGTGGAACGCCGAGCTGATCGAGCAGCTTTGCCGCGCTTTCCGGCATGGCCGGCTGCACCAGAATCGCGATCTGGCGCGTGACCTCAGCCGTGACATAAAGAATGGTCCCCATCCGCTCGGGGTTGGTCTTCTTATGCGCCCAGGGCTCCTCCCCGGCGAAATAGCGATTGGCGTCGGCGACCAGCGCCCAGATGATTTCCAGCGCGCGGTGAATGGCGAAATCGTCGATGACCTCCTCCACCCGCCTTAGGGCCGCGTCTGCAGACGCAAGAATGGTCCGGTCGGCCTCGCTAAGCGCTCCCGGCTTGGGCACGCGGCCCCCGCAATTCTTGGCGATCATCGACAGCGAGCGCTGCGCGAGATTGCCGAGATCGTTGGCGAGATCGGCATTGATGCGCTGCACGATGCCCTCGCGGCTGTAATTGCCGTCCTGGCCGAACGGCACTTCGCGCAACAGAAAATAGCGGAGCGGGTCGACGCCGTAATCCGCAACAAGCACGAAAGGATCGACCACATTGCCGACCGACTTCGACATCTTCTCCCCGCGGTTATAGAGAAAGCCGTGGCCGTACACTTGTCTGGGCAGGGCAACGCCGGCCGACATGAGGAAGGCCGGCCAATAGACGGCGTGAAAGCGGATGATGTCCTTGCCGATGATATGTACATCGGCCGGCCAGTAGCGCTTGAACGTGGCTGACGCCTCGTCGGGAAAACCAACGCCGGTGAGATAATTGGTGAGCGCGTCCACCCACACATACATGATGTGCTTCGGGTCGCCCGGCACGGGAATCCCCCAGTCGAAGGTGGTGCGCGAGATCGAGAGGTCCTGGAGGCCGCCGCGCACGAAGCTCTTCACCTCGTTCGCCCGCGTATCGGGCCCGACGAACTCGGGGTGCGCCTCGTAAAGGGCGAGCAGCCTGTCCTGATAGGCCGAGAGTCGAAAGAAATAACTCTCCTCCTCCACCCATTCCACCGGCGTTCCTTGCGGCGAGAGCTTGCGCCCGTCAGGCCCCTCCTTCAGTTCGCTCGCGTCGTAATAGGCCTCGTCGCGCACCGAGTACCAGCCGGCATATTTGTCGAGATAGATGTCGCCCGCGTCTTGCATGCGCCGCCACAGTTCCTGGCAGGCGCGCGCGTGGCGCTCCTCCCGCGTACGGATGAAATCTTCGTTGGAGCAGTTGAGCGCGCGGACCATGTCGCGGAACTTGGGCGTATTGCGGTCGGCAAGCTCTGACGGCGTGATGCCTTGCGCTTTCGCCGTCTGCAGCATCTTGATGCCGTGCTCGTCGGTCCCGGTCAGGAAGAACACGTCGCGGCCCTGCAACCGCCGGAAGCGCGCAAGCGCATCAGTCGCCACGGCTTCATAGGCATGGCCGATATGGGGCGCGTCGTTCGGATAGGAGATGGCGGTGGTGATGTAATAGGGCCGCTTGTCTGCCATGGCGGCAGGAATAGCGGCGTCGGCGCCCGCGGGCAAGCTTGCTGGCTTTCCTCGCTAGACAGGATGTACCCGCGCCAGATGCTGCAGCCGGAACCAGGTCTCGAGCAGCAAGAGGCCGCGATCGAGATTGAGGGCGAAGGCCTCCCGCTTGGCCTCCGAGATCGCCTCCCACGCGTCCGCCCAATCAGCGAGATTGGCAGGCGAAATGAGCCGCTTGGCGAGCTTCTGCTCCTCTTGCGTCGCCCCCTCGCCGGTGGCCGTGACGCGGATGAGGCGCTCGATGAGCCCAAGCAGGAGCGCAAGATAGAGGTCGAAGCGCTCGGTGTCGGCGGCGCCGGCAAGCCGCTCGACCTGACGGTGCAGCCGCGGCCCGTCGATGTCCGGCAGGGCGGCGAGGGCTGCGGTGATCTCGTCATAAAGCGCGATGCCGTCGCTGGCGATGAGCTCGAGTGCGCGGCGCACGCTCCCCTGGCTCAAAGCCAGCGCGGTGGTGAGCGTCCTGGCATCGGCGTCGTGGCTGTCGCGGTCGAGCGCCGCCTGCACGGCCTCCTTCAGATCCCTCTCTCCTAAGACCGAGACACGAAGTGTCCGGGCGCGCGAGCGGATGGTGACCGGAAGCCGCCCCTCGGCGCTCGAGATCAGGAGAAACAAGGTCTTGGACGGCGGCTCTTCCAGCGCCTTGAGAAGTGCGTTCGCCGCATTCTGGTTCAGCTCATCGGCGCGGTCGACAATGACGACGCGCCACCCCCCCTCGCCCGCCGTATTGCCGAGAAAGGCCCTGAGCCGCCTCACCTCGTCGATGCCGATCCATTGCGAATAGCGCTTCGACTTCTCGACCCACGAGCGCCGGATGAGGAGAAGGTTCGGGTGCGAGAGCGCCGCCACCTTGCGGAACACCGGGTGGTCCGCGTCGACAGTCTCGCCTTCGGCGAGCACTGAGCGCGCGAAGCGATAGGCAAGCGTCGCTTTGCCGATGCCCTCCGGGCCGACCAGCAGCCAGGCATGATGCATGCGGCCGCCTTCGAGCGCGTCGGCGAATTCGTTCAGTGCCGCCTCATGGCCGAAGAGGCGATCCACCTCGCGGGGTGTCGAGAATCCGGTGAGCCGATCGGGCTCGCCAGGCGCCGCGCGCGAACGCTCCGCCGCCATGCTCATGGGCTTAAGCGCTGCAGGACCACCTCCCACACATCCTCGGCGACCATGGCCTCGGGCTGGCTCGCGTCGATGACCACGCAACGGTCCGGCTCCTCCTCGGCGATATCGAGAAAGGCCCTGCGCACGCGCTCATGCAGCATAAGCTCCTGGCTCTCGAAGCGGTCGGGCGTATTGCCGCTACGCCGCTCGGCCGCGCGCCCAAGACCCTCCTCGGGCGGAATATCGAGAACGAAGGTAATGTCGGGCAGAAGGCCCCCGACCGTAAGCCGCTCCAAGGCGTTGATCAGCCCGCGCGGCACGCCGGCCGTGGCCCCTTGATAGGCGCGCGTGGAATCCAGGAAGCGGTCGCACACGACCCATTTGCCTTCGTGCAGCGCCTGCCCGATCGCGTTCTCAATATGGTCGGCACGCGCGACCGCGAACAGCAACGCTTCGGCAAAGGGACCGAACTGCCAGACGCGCCCGGAGAGCAGCGCCTCGCGGATCTCCTCGGCGGCCGGCGAGCCGCCGGGCTCGCGGGTGGCGAGTACCTTGCGGCCGGCGCGCGCCAGCCGGTTGGCGAGAATGCCGGCCTGGGTCGACTTGCCGGAGCCCTCGCCGCCTTCGAATGTGATGAATCTACCGGTTTCGGTGGCTTCGCGCTGCATTGTATTAGCGGGCTACAATAGCCAGCCGAAGGCGAGGACGAGCAGCGAATCCAAGCCGCGCATGGCGAAGTTGCTCTGGTCGATGTCGTCGCCGGCATAAAGCGGAATGTCGTTGGTCGCTTGGGATTCGGCCGAGGTCACTCTCAGTACCGCCACCTGATCGCCTTTGCGGATGGGAGCCTTGATCGGCCCATCATACACGATCGAGGCCGTGACCTTGCCGGTCGCGTTGGCAGGCAGGATGATGTTGATGTTGCCGTCGCCGACAAGCGGCACGTAATGCTCGGTTCCCCCCCACACAAGCGCGTCACTCACCTTTTGACCTTCGTCGAACAGCCTGAAGGGCTTGAAGCTCTTGTAGCCCCAGTCGAGCAGTTTGCGCGCCTCGGCCTCCCGGTCCTTCGCCGACTCGAGCCCGCCGACCACAAGGAGGAGCCGCTGGCCGCCGCGCTTGCCGCTCGCCACCAGCCCATAGCCCGACTCCTTGATGAAGCCCGTCTTCAGCCCGTCCACCCCAATTTCGGCGAAGACGAGCGGATTGCGATTACGGAACGTGAACTTTTCGCGGTACTTGAACTCCTTCTGCCCGAAGAAGTGATAGTACTCGGGGTAAGTGTAGATGAGATAGTGGGCGAGGATCGCGAGCTCGCGCGCGCTCATCAGATGGCCTTCGGCCGGCAGACCGGTCGCGTTGACGAAGGTCGATTTCTCGAGCCCGATGGTTCGGGCGTACTCGGTCATCTGTTTGGCAAATGCTTCTTCGCTGCCGGCAATCCCTTCGGCGAGAATGATGGCGGCATCGTTGCCCGACTGGACGGTGATGCCCTGGATAAGATCGCTCACGCTCACCATGGTATTGAGCGGCGCGAACATGGCCGAGCCGCCGGAAGGCGCTCCTCCAGTCCGCCACGCATGTTCGGTTACCTTGAACTCGTCCTCGAGCTTGAGCCGCCCTGCCTTCAACTCGCGGAACACGATGGCGAGCGTCATGAGCTTGCTCATGCTCGCCGGCGGGGCCAGCGTATCGGCGTCCTTCTCGAACAGCGTGAGATTGGCGTCGGCATCCATAAGGACGGCATGCTTGGCCTTGGTCTCGAAGGCGCTTGGCGGAGCGGCGGCGCGGACCGTGGCCGCGACAGAGCCGGCGCCGAGCGCGAGAACGGCGGCTACCGCAGCGATCTTGATCCATCTGTCAAGGCGCGAGGCGTGCACGGGGCTGACCGGGGTAGGATCGAAGTGGATGATGACGGCCGCTGTCCGCAGCCGAACTCAGCAAATATCAAGCGCTCTTGCGGAAAAATCAACCCGGTAGCCGAAAAGGGCGCCCTAGTTCTTCGCCACCAGCTTGGCGCCTTGATAGCCGGCCTTCGCCACCTTGGCCAGTGCCGCTTCGGCTCCTGATTTATCCGAAAAAGGCCCGACGCGGACGCGGAAATAGACGTTCCCGCCCACGGCGATTGGGGCCACGTCGACGGGCGCAATGGCGGAAAGGACGTTGCGCGCTCGCTCGGCGTTCTCCTTGCTCTTGAACGAGCCCGCCTGGATGACCGGCCCGTTAACCTGCGCTTTCGGCTTAACCTCGCGTGGGATGGAGCCTGTGGCCTGAGGGGCCGGTAGCGCGGCGGCTTTGGTGGTCGCCTTCCAGCCTTGCAACGCGATATCGGTGGGAGCTGCTTCGTCTTGCGGCGCAGCCTCTTGCGGGGCGGCCTGCTTCCACCGGCGTGCCAAATTCTCTGGATTTTCCGGAGGTAGCGTGCTGCTAACGGCGAATGCCCCGTCCCTCCCCTTTGACGATTTCCCTTTGGCTGCAAACTGAACCCAGCTCTGGTTGGCGAGATATCTCCGCTCATAACTGTCGTCGCCGTTCAAGGGCGCGCGGCCGAGATATTTGACGCGCACGGTCGCCGTGCCGTGATTGCGGAAGCCGAGCAGCTCAGCCGAGCGGCGCGACAGATCGATGACACGGTCGCGCGCGTAAGGCCCTCGATCGTTGATGCGGACCACGACGGACCGGCCGTTGTTGAGATTGGTCACCCGCGCATAGACCGGCAGCGGCAAGGTGGGATGCGCCGCCGAGAGACGATCCATGTCGTAGATCTCGCCATTGGCGGTGCGCCGCCCGTGGAACAGCTCGCCATACCAGGACGCGCTGCCGACCCGGTCGTAGCCTGGGTCCTCCCGCGGCGTGTACCAGAGGCCGGCGATTTGATAGGGCTTGCCGACTTGGTAGTAACCGCCGCCTTTCGGCACCGGCTGTCCGAGCGGGATCACGCGCTCGCCAAGCTTCTCGCCGTTGTCGCTCCCTGAGCTGCAAGAAGAGAGGCCAAAGGCGAGACTGGCAGTCAGCAGAAGCGGCACGACAAAGCTTGCGGCGCCGAACGAGCCCGCATCATCACGCCCGCCCGCAAGCCGCGCAGGCTTGAGCTGACCCACAAAACGCAACGTCCCGACCCCCGGAAGGGCTTCTAACGAGGCGTCGGAACGACCTCGCTGAGGCCGCGAGATCGACGCAGCCGGCCCCGGCCCGACTGTCGGCCAGAGAGCGTTAGCAAAGCATGAATCTAGAGGAGCGCGCGGGGCTGCGCGCCGATGCGCTCGAGGCAAGACGCCGCGACCTGATCGACAGGAAGGCTCGCATCGATCACCTCGAAGCTTTGCGGTCCGATGGCGTAGCCAAGTTGAACATCGACCACCTCTTGTGTCGCGTCCGACACATCGCCGGTGCGGGTGGCAATCCTGTCCCGCAAGACGGTTGCCGGCGCTTCGAGCCAAAGCCCGGTGAACGGGACGCGCTCCTCTGCCGCGAGCGCGGCAAGCGCCTCACGCTCCTCCTGCTTTGCATGCACGGCGTCGACGATCACGGCCTGCCCGCCTTCGAGCGCCATGAGGGCGCGCTTGCGGCACATGGCATAAACTCGATCGGAAACCTCCGGCGCATAGGCGCTGGCCGGCAGCCGTTCCGACGGAGCGACCCCGAACAGGCGCTTGCGCTCGACATCGCTCCGCACATGCACCGCACCTGGAAAGGCGCCGATTGCGGGCGCGATGGCGCGGGCGATCGCCGACTTGCCGGTGCCCGACAATCCGCCGATGGCGATCAGCCTCGGCGCGGGCGGCGCCAGGAATCGCCGCGCCAGCTCGAAGTAGTTCCGCGCATCATCCCGCGCCAAATCCCCCGCGCTCTGCGTCAATTTCCGCGCGCGCAACAGCTCGACCTTGGCTCGGATCGTCGCCCGCATCGCCAGGAAAAGAGGCAGCGTCGCGAGTCCAATGAGATTGCCCGTGCTCCCCTCTTCATCGAGATAGGCGTTGAGCACGGCGTTGGCGTGCAGCGTGAGTCCGCGCTTGCCGAGATCCATGAGCAGGAAGGCGAGATCGTAGAGGACGTCGATGGTGGCAAGCCGATAGTCGAACTCGATGGCGTCGAACAGGACGGGCGAGCCATCGATCTCGACGATGTTGCGCAAGTGGAGATCGCCGTGGCAATGGCGCACGTAGCCTCCCCTCGCCCGCGCCACAAGCAATGGCGAGAGTGCGGCGAGCCTCTCGTGGCATGCGCCGGCCAGCTCCCGCGCCGCTCGCGCCGGAAAAACATTCGCATTAGCGGCAAAGGCTTCCGCGTTGTCGCGGAGCACGCCTTCGAGCGGCAGCACCGCTTGGTCCGCCGCCAGCACGCGGTCGGCCGAATCATGGAAACGGGCGATGACCTCCGCCAGACGGGGCATCGAGGCCAGGTCAAGCCGCCCCTCGCCTGCCATGCGGTCGTAGAGCCTCGCCTGATCGAATCGGCGCATGCGCAGCACCCATTCGACCGCCTGCCCCTCCCCTCCGAGGCGAAAGGTGCCGCTCTCTCCGATGGTTACTGGGACGACTTCGAGATAAAGCTGAGGCGCGGTGCGGACGTTGACGCGGAGCTCGTTCAGGCAAGCCTCATGCCGCTTCTTAAGCGTCGAAAAATCGAGAAAAGGGTATTTGACCGCCCGTTTTACCTTGTAGGCAGAGGCGCCGGCGAGAAAGACGATGGAGGCATGGGTCTCGATGCGCTCTACGGTTGCAGGTGGCGGCGCGTAGGCTTCCGGCCGCCCCATGAATTCCACGACCTTAGCCTGAAGGGAGTCGGCCCCGCCCATAGGTTAACCATAGCATGAGAATCGCGTGCCCCTTGGGCCACAGGACCTTTGAAAAACCTAAAGAAACGAGCTTCGCCCCTTGCTGGCCAAAGGTTAACTGGCTAACGTTCGGTCGGACGGGGCGGAAGTTGCGGAAACACCAAGCGAAGTTCGTCTTCGTGTTCGGTAAATATCTCTCGCTTCAGCGCGGCGGACGCCTCTCTACGCTGAAATTGGCTAGTCAGATGTTTGTCGTGTCGGGGCCAGGCCCGGCGACGGCCAAGGACGCAAGTCAGGCCGACATCCAATGCCATGCTTGCCGCCATATCGGGCCAGAAGACCAAGCTGGCCGGCAAGACCGGCAAGGGGCAGAGATGGCCCTATTACTACGGCATCCAGCCGACCGGCTACCCTGACCAGCCCTTCATCCCGCAGCTCTATTACGACGGCGCCACCACGCAGATCCTGCTCAACGGCCTGACGCGCGTGCCGGAGCCCGTCGTTCCGCTGCCGCCCCCGCCGCAAACGCCCAACTTGCCGCCGGTCATCAGTGGCCCATCCAACAGCCTGACTCATCTGCCCTGAGGGCTTGCTAGGCCGAACGGGCGGACCATGGTTGTCTCCTGAGTGCCGCCGCGCTGCCCTTGTCAGGCCTCGGCCGGCCACCAATATTAGCCTCCTTTCCCTTTTTCACTAAATTGCCCGCGACTTATTTGAGTTTGAGCCTCGTCATTTGGCCGGTGACGGGAGTCGGCGCTAGGATCGGGCGTTAGTTAAGGTTGGCGTGATGCGTGACGCGAAACATCAGATGTGGGCCGAGGCCTGCGCTCTCATCAAGCAGGCCGAGCAGCTCCAGCGCCAGTTCTTCGAGCCCTCGCGCGAAGGCGCCCGCTGGGAGCCGCCCGTGGATGTGTTCGAGACCGAGCGGCAAGTTTGGATCATCGCCGCCCTGCCCGGCGTGGCGCCCGAGGCGGTGCGGGTGGAGATCGAAGGCCCGACGCTGATTATTGCCGGCATCCGCCCCCTGCCATGCAAGGGGCGGAAGGCCAAGATCGTGAGATTGGAGATCCCCTATGGGCGTTTCGAGCGGCGCATCAGCCTTTCGCCTCGCTTGCGCCTTGCCGAGCGCGAACTCTTGAATGGCTGTCTCGTGCTCACTTTCTCCAAGCTGTAAATCCGGAAGTCTGGTCCAGAAGTCATGAACGATACCGAACACATGACGCCGCAATCGGCCGAAGGCCCGCCTCCTGCTCAGAGCGAGCAGGCCGAAGCTGCGTCTCAGCGACCGGCGAGCGAGGCCTCCGCGCAGCTCGAGCTCCCCGAGGGAGCGCTCATTCTCTTGCCGACCCGCAATGTCGTGCTCTTCCCCGGCATCGTGGTGCCGCTCGCGCTCGGCCGCGCGCAGTCGATCGCCGGCGCGCAGGCGGCCGCGCAAGGAGACAAGCCGGTCGGCGTGCTCTTGCAGAACGATTCCTCTGTCGACGCGCCGGGACCTGAGCATCTGCATCGCGTCGGCACCGTCGCCGAAATCCTGCGCTACGTGACCGCACCCGACGGCAATCATCACCTCATCGCCCGCGGCACGCGGCGCTTCCGCGTGCTTGAGTTCCTGCCGGGCTATCCCTTCCTCGTCGCCCGCGTCGACGAGATCGGCGAGGCCGAGGTCTATTCTACCGAGATCGCCGCGCGCATGCACCAGCTGAAGGAGCGCGCGCGCGAGGCCGTCTCGCTTCTGCCCAACGTGCCGCCCGAGATAGCGACCGCGATCGAGCAGGTCCAGTCGCCGTCGGCGCTCGCCGACTTCATCGCCAATGTCTCCGATCTCACGCCGGCCGAGAAGCAGGACCTGCTGGAGACTTTCGAGGTCTCGATGCGCATCGACAAGCTGCTGCGCTATCTCGCCCAGCAGATCGAAGTGTTGCGGCTCTCCAAGCAGATCGGCGAGCAGACGCAGGAATCGCTTGCCGGACGCCAGCGCGAGCACATCTTGCGCGAGCAGCTTCGCCAGATTCAAAAGGAACTCGGCGAGGGAGACGAGACCCAGGCCGAGATCGCCGAGCTGCGTGAGGCGATCAAGAAGGCCGGCATGTCCGAGGAGGCCGAGAAGCAGGCTCTGAAGGAGCTGAAGCGGCTCGAGCGCATGCCGGAGGCTTCCGCCGAGCACGGCATGGTGCGCACCTATCTCGATTGGCTGATCGAGCTCCCCTGGTCGACGCTCTCCGACGAGCAGATCGACATCGCCGAGGCTCGCCGCATCCTCGACGAGGACCATTACGGCCTGCCCAAGGTCAAGCAGCGCATCCTCGAATATCTCGCCGTGCGCAAGTTGAAGCCCGAGGGCAAGAGCCCGATCCTGTGCTTCGTCGGCCCGCCCGGCGTCGGCAAGACCTCGCTCGGCCAGTCGATCGCCCGCGCCATGGGCCGCAAATTCGTGCGGCTCTCGCTCGGCGGCGTGCATGACGAGGCCGAGATCAGGGGCCATCGCCGCACCTATATCGGGGCGCTGCCCGGCAACGTGATCCAGTCGATCCGCAAAGCCGGGACGGCCAACCCAGTGATGATGCTCGACGAAATGGACAAGCTGGGCGCCAGCTTTCAGGGCGATCCGTCTTCCGCCCTGCTCGAGGTGCTCGACCCCGAGCAGAACGCGACCTTCCGCGACAACTATCTCGCGGTGCCGTTCGATCTGTCGCGGGTGATGTTCATCGGCACGGCCAACGTGCTCGATAGCATCCCTGGGCCGTTGCGCGACCGCATGGAGGTGATCGAGCTTCCCGGCTACACCGAGGACGAGAAGGTCGAGATCGCCAAGCGCTATCTCCTGAAGCGCCAGCTCGCCGCCACGGGGCTCACCCCTGAGCAGTGCGAGATCGCCGAGGACGCCATCCGGGCCATCATCCGCGACTACACGCGCGAGGCCGGCGTGCGCAATCTCGAACGCGAGATTGGGTCTCTCCTCCACCACGTCGCCATGCGCGTTGCCGAAGGCAATGCCGAGCACATGCGGATCGGCGCCGATCAGCTGCACGCCATTCTCGGGCCGCGCCGCTTCGAGAGCGAAGTGGCGATGCGCACCTCCGTGCCCGGGGTGGCGACCGGGCTTGCCTGGACGCCGACCGGCGGCGACATCCTCTTCGTCGAGGCCGCGCGGGTGCCGGGCAGCGGTAGATTGATCCTGACCGGCCAGCTCGGCGAGGTCATGAAGGAGAGCGCGCAGGCCGCGCTGAGCCTGGTCAAGGCGCGCGCCTCCTCGCTCGGCGTCGACGCGGGCCTGTTCGAGAAGTCCGACATCCACGTGCATGTGCCGGCCGGCGCCATCCCCAAGGATGGCCCGAGCGCGGGCGTCGCCATGTTCATTGCGCTCGTGTCCCTGCTCACCGGCAGGACGGTCAGGAGCGACACGGCCATGACCGGAGAGATCTCGCTGCGCGGACTCGTGCTGCCCATCGGCGGGGTCAAGAACAAGGTGCTGGCGGCGGTACGTGCCGGCATCACTACCGTGCTCCTGCCCGAGCGCAACAAGAAGGACATTGAGGACGTGCCCGAGGCCGCGCGCGAAGCCGTGCGGCTCGTCTGGCTCTCGACCGTCGACGACGCCATCGAGGCGGCGCTAGAGGCCGCGCCGCAGCGGGAAACGCTGATCGCCTCCGACGATCAGCGCCGCGCCGCCCGCTTCTAGACGCGGGCCCATTGACGTTGGCCGATTAGCGGCTTCAAGGTAAGGCCGCGTCCGGCGCAAGGCCGGCTCAATTTGGGGGCTGTCATGCGTCGGTCGCTTTATGCCCGCCTTCACGCGCGTTTTGGGACACCGATTGACGCGGTAACGCGGCGCGAATTTCTGCTGGGCTCGGTCGCCGCCGGTACGGCGCTGCTGCTCAGCGGCCCGCGTGTGCTCGCCCAACGCGCCCAACCTTCCGGCAAGTCGGTCATCGTCATCGGTGCGGGCTTTGCCGGCCTCACCGCCGCCTATGAGTTGCTGGCGGCCGGCTATGACGTGACGGTGCTGGAAGCCCGCGATCGGGTCAGCGGCCGGGTCGTCACCTTCGACAATTTCGTGCCGGGCCGCTTCGTCGAGGGCGGCGGCGAATTGATCGGCAGCAATCACCGGCTTTGGGCTGCCTACGCCAAGAAGTTCGGTCTCGAGTTCCTCGATATTCCCGACACCGGCGCCGATTGGCCGGTCGTCATCGACGGCAAGCTCCTGAGTGAAAGCGAAACCGTGCCCCTGTGGCAGGGAATGGACGACATCCTTGAGTCGATCGGCGACGACGCAAGGCCCGTGCTTGAGGACACGCCATGGGAAACGCCTGACGCCAAGAGGATCGACCTGACCACCGTCGCCGATAAGGTCATGTCGGTCGAAGCGCCCGAGATCGCGAAAAAGGCGATCATTGGGGACTTCGTGTCCGAGACGGGCGTGCCGTCCGATCGGCAGGGCTATCTCGGTTTGCTCGCTGCCGTCAAAGGGGGCAGCCTCGAGAAGTACTGGACCGAGACCGACGTTTATCACTGCAAGGGCGGCAACCAGCAGCTCGCGCAGAGGCTCGCCGCGGAGATCGGCGCCGAGCGCATCCTTTTGAACATGCCTGCAAGCGAGGTGCAGATCGGGAAGGATCGCGTCGTCGTGGCTTGCGCCGACGGCCGGATTTTCACCGCAGACGATGCGATCCTGACCGTTCCGCCCTCGGTCTGGGACAACATAAAATTCGACCCCCCGCTCCCGGCGTTCCTGCGGCCGCAGATGGGGCACAATGTCAAATATCTGATCTCGCTCAAGAACCGTTTCTGGCTGAACGACGATCTCGCGCCGGAATCGCTGAGCAACGGAAACGTTCAGGCCACCTGGGAATCAACCGCCGGTCAGGAGGGCGACGCGCCCGCCGGCATGATCGCCTTCTCCGGCGGGCCCGGCGCCGACGCGATGCGGGCAATCTCCGCCGACAAGCGCGACGCGGCCTATGAGGAAGAGCTTCGGGGGCGCTACCCAAAATTTGCCGAGGCCTTCGTTGCCAGCCGCTTCATGGATTGGCCGGCGGTCCCTTGGACGCGTGCGAGCTACTCCTTCGCCGCTCCCGGCGAGGTGACGACCATGGGACCGATCCTGCACCAGGGCATCGCGGACCGGCTGCATTTCGCCGGCGAGCATTCTTGCTACAAATTCGCCGGATACATGGAGGGCGCGCTCAATTCGGGCGTCGCCATCGCTCGGCGTCTGGCTGTCCGCGACGGCATCACGATCGACGGCGGCAATTGATTGAGCGCTACTGCCGCAGCAGCAGACCCGGAAAGTGGGAGCTGCACGCCATCACATGGGTGATGGCGGCGCGGTCATATTCGTCCCCCGACCGATAGGTCTCGAAATAGGCGTTAAGCCGGAGGACACGATCCTGCATGGCGCCGACCGCCTGCAAGCCTACCGAGACGCCGTAATTGGTGAAGGCGAAGCGCATCTCCGGCAGGTAAGGTTCGCGCGCGAAATAGCCCTCCTCCATCCACATCCGGTCGAGCATGGCGAGCGAGCGCCGCCTCTGCAGTTCGGCCCAACCCTCCGTCGGGAAGAAATGCGTCATCCACAACATCATGCCGAGCCCAAGATCCTGGGTGATGACGAGGTCGCCGGCGGTTCGGTCGATGATCTCGCGCATCTCGGCGATTTCGCCAGCGAGCGCCTGCTCATCCAGCAGCCGGTACGACACATAGCCGTCAAAGGCATCGAGCGCGCCGAAACCGTAGCCCGGGTAAGGCCCACTCAAATCCTCCTTCATTTTCCAGATCACGCCACGGCCGGGAACGACGAAGGGGCCGTGGATATCGCGCGCCAGGGCGACGCCTTTCTCCCGATAGGAGGCCTCATAGCGACCCAGCACGGAAAGGGCGTAGAGCCACATGGCGAGGTAGTGGAAATATTGTCCGTCGCGGTCGGGCTCTTCGCCGATGCGGATGCCGCGCTTCCGCCCGAGCACCCGCTCGACCTCGGCCACGAGCCACACGGCCTCGTCGAGGAAGCGCTGCTCTTTCAGCTCCTCGTAGAGGGAGACGAGAAGCACGAGGCCGAAGGCATCGGTCCAGAGATAGCGGAGCCCGTTCGGCCAAATCCGCTCCGAGCGCATGAAGGCAAGCTTGGCGAGGACATAGTCGATGTCCTTGAGGCCCGTCATCGCCCGTCGCGCACTGCTGCCATGGTTGCCTCCATTCTCCAGGCGCACCTTGGGCAACGCACCCCGAAGAACCTTGACCAGGATCAAAGGAACGGATCGGCCGGCCTGTCGAGTGCTCAATTCGCCAGATTTGGCAATGCTCTACGCGACGCCAGGCTCCTCCCCGCCGGCCTGAGGAGAACCGCCGCTTGCAACTTCCTCTTCCCTGCCTTGAGGCTTATGATCTGAGAGGTATTGCGAGGGCGGCGGGGATGCGATTTCTCTTTGGCATGATCATCGGGGCGTTGCTCACCATCGGCGGCGCCTACGTCGCCGATTCCAGGGCAGACCCTCTCCTGGGCGGCCGCATGGTGAACTGGGACGTGGTCGGGCAAAAGGTGAACGATCTCACCGTCGACCTGAGGAGAGTCTGGGACAACTTCACGCGTCAAATTACGGGACCGCCTTAAGCCGGCCTCTTTCCCAGACGGAGTGCAGCAGAGCCGGCAGTTGAATATCGGCGGCAGCCGCCCCGGCTTTATAGAGAAGCTGCACCCGCTCGCTCGGTCGCGACACCGGCGCGCGTTGCTCCTTCGATCCCTTCGGATGGGAGCTCGACTTTTCCGAGGCGGCGGTCCCCACCATGTTCATGCCCGTGAGAAATGCCGCGCCGCTGCCGATGACGGCGGCAATAGCGAAAATTTGCAGGACGCGCCGTAAACTCGCGCGCTCCGGCGCCTCCATGGTCACCGTCCGGTTGATGTAAGCGAGAAACGAACTCAGAAGCGCGGCAATAGCCCCGCCGCTGAAGAACAGCATCGCCGCTGCGTATTTGGAATCGACCGTCGACTCCGGAGCCTTCGCCAAGATCGACAGCAGGACGAGCGCCGCGGCGCCATTGAGCAGGACGAGAAAGGCAAGCGCCCGGGCGGCAAACCGGTTTCGCTCCCTCTCGATGAAAACAGGGTCAAGTTGCGGATCGGCCCGGTTAGCGTTGTTCGGCGACATGCGCGTCATCATCCCTCCCCTTGAGGCCGCATTGTGACGAGGAACGCAAGCGACCGGTAGCCGGCGGGTCAACGCTGCCGGCTCATGCTTCAAATAGTTGGCGGAGACGGAGGGATTCGAACCCTCGATACGGCTTTTGGCCGTATAACGGTTTAGCAAACCGCCGCCTTCAGCCTCTCGGCCACGTCTCCGATCGTGAAAGACCTATGGTTCCTAGACTTTTCTGTCAAATCTGCTCGGCGCGGGACGCGTTACAGACCTGAACAAAACGGTTCAATCGGACACAGAACACGGCACTATTTGTTTTCAATCCGTTCTGCCAGGGCGACCAAGGCGAGATCGGCCGGTCGCGTATCCCCATGGCTCTAAGTTGGGATGTGAAGTCGCGCCCATATGGCGGTCGAGGCTGTACCCGGCAC
>DASWJG010000135.1:0-11849 GCA_036397315.1 Methyloceanibacter sp.
CCTCGCTATGCACCATGGCTTCGAGTTCGCTCGCCCGGCCGATGGCCCGCGAGATGGCATCGTTCATGGCCGCGACCTGGCGCCTGATGGTCTGTCCCACCGATGCCACCGACTGTTCCGCCAGCCGGTCGGGCTCGGCCAGTCTGACCGCCACCTCCGTCATGGCCGAGGCCATGAGGCGAAGCTCCTGCGCGCGCCAGACCAGCAGCGCCAGGAACCAGAAAATGACGATGGGCACGAGAATGGCGACGGCCGCGGTGAGCGCCGAGGCGCTGCCGACCAGCCCGGAAACGCCGCCCGAGCTGACCTGGGCCGAGATCAACCCGAAGGCGAAGAAGCCGCCGATGATGAACCAGGCCACCGAGGCGGCGAGCGCCACCAGGAAGGGCGTCCGCGACGGCCGTTGCTGGAGCGCGAAGATCAGGCCGCCGATCGAGGGTACGTCGTCATTGGCGGGCGTGGCGAGACGGCGTTGCGGGGGTGGGCCGGCCGGACGCCGCGTGCGGATGAATTGCCGCGGGGGAGGCGGGGCGCCCGGGGCTGCTGGCGCTTCGGCAAACTCCAAGGGCGGCTTCTTGGCCTCCTCGGGCGGTTGCGGCTTGGGCTCTTCGCGTTTCGGCTCGGCGCCCTCGCGTTTGCGCTGCTCGGCCTTGAGCCGCTCCGCCAGAGAGGTCCGCTTAGGAAGGTCGAGGCCCCGCTCAACGGGTGGGCCATCGCCCGGCTTTTCGTCTCGTTGCCGGGTCATTGCTTCAAGAGGGTTTTGCGCTTGATCCTTGGCCCCCGCAGTTCCAGACTTCGCTTGCTCTTGCGCCATAACGCGTTCCTCGCAACCGACGAAACCTCATGAGAGAATTTACGCGCCTTGCACTCGATACCCGCCAGCAGCGGCGCGGAGCGTCATAGCGGGACGACCCTGATTTCCGGACCTAAACCTATCCGGAAGGGCGCCCGACGCATTTCCCCCTCTCCCTTCATCGTTAACGAATTTTTAGGGCTAAAAAAAGTTTAATCGACGGGTATGGTTTACGCGCCGTAAGGCTTTAATTTTGCTTATGAATTCTGGTGCCCTGACGGCGCGAATCACGTAAGGGATGAGGCGTGGTTGCAGGAAGGTAACACGGGCTTTTCGCGCAAAGCCGTCACACAATCGCCGCGCGACCTCCGTGACTGCACCCAAAAAACGTCCGCATAGCTCTGCTAGGACCAAGGCCAAAACCGGGCAATTGAGCGAGGGAGAACCAGTCTCATGGCAAGCGAAATGGCAGTTTGGGCTGAGGCCGGGTTGCCCGAGGAGGGACGCAAGGCATCGTCCCGGCCTGTCGATCTCGTGCATCTGTCCCGCTACACGCTCGGCGAGCGCGAGCTCGAAGCCGAGGTGCTCGAGCTGTTTTGCACGCAAGCCATGATCTATCTCGAGCGGCTCCGCCAAGCTGGGTCGGACAAGGACTGGAAGGACGCCGCCCACTCGCTCAAAGGATCGGCCTCCGCCATCGGCGCCTGGCGTGCCGCCGCGTCTGCCGAACGCGCCGAGGCGCTGTCGGGCGAAGCCCTGGCGCAAGGCCGGGATCTCCGTCTTCGCGACATCGAGTCCGCGGTGCGCGAGGCCGAGACCTATATCGGCACGCTGCTTGAGGATCGCTGAGCGCGCGACCTCGAGATAAGGCGCCGCGAAGGCGCTGGAGTCTCACTTTCAATTGCCCTATAGAGCACCGGGCCGCGAGCGGGCAGACCGTCTCGCGCCGTCATCCTTCGGGCGCGAGCCTCGACCGCCGCCCGGTCCCCGAGATCGGAAGACAGCGAAGCGCGCCAATGTCATGGCCAGGATCACCTTTATTCAGAAAGACGGGACGGAACGCGTGGTCGAGGCGGAGCCCGGCATGACGGTAATGGAGGCCGCGGTAAAGAACGCGATTCCGGGGATCGCCGCCGAATGTGGCGGGGCTTGCGCTTGCGCCACCTGCCACGTCTATGTGGATGAAGCGTGGCGCGAAGCGACGGGGAGCCCGGAGCAGATGGAGGAGGACATGCTCGATTTCGCTTTCGACATCAGGCCGTCGAGCCGGCTCTCCTGTCAGATCAAGGTGACCGAGGGGCTCGATGGCCTCGTGGTCCGCATTCCCGACAAGCAGTTCTGAGCCGCCCATGTCCCAGGATGTGATCAAGACAGACGCAGTCATTGTCGGCGCGGGACCGGTCGGGCTGTTCGCCGTGTTCGAGCTGGGCCTGGTCGATATCAAGGCCCATGTCGTCGACATCCTCGATCGCCCGGGCGGACAGTGCACCGAGCTCTATCCCGAGAAGCCGATCTACGACATCCCGGGGCTGACCGTGGTCACCGGCCAGGAGCTGACCGACCGGGTCATGGACCAGATCAAGCCCTTCGGCGCCGAGTTCCATTTCAATCAGAGGGTGGAGAGTCTCGAACGCCTCGATGGCGGCTTCCGGCTTACCACCGACGCCGGCACCGTGCTCGAATGCAAATTGGTGGTGATCGCCGCCGGCGGCGGGTCATTCACGCCGAAACGGCCGCCGCTGCCCGGCATCGAGCAATATGAGGGAACCTCCGTCTTCTATTCGGTGCGCAAGATGGAGAACTTCAAAGGCCGCGACGTGCTGATCGTCGGCGGCGGCGATAGCGCTCTCGATTGGACCCTGAACTTGCAGCCTGTCGCCAAGTCGCTGACCTTGATCCACCGCCGCTCCGAGTTCCGCGCCGCGCCGGCCTCGGTGCAGAAGATGCTCGCCCTGGTCGAGCAGGGGGATGTGAGCTTCAAGCTCGGTCAGGTGACGGAGTTGCACGGGGAGGGCGGTAAGCTTCGCTCGGTGACGGTCAAGAGCTCCGACGGCGCAACCTTCGAGCAGCCGGCGGAGGTGATGCTTCCCTTTTTCGGCCTCACCATGAAACTTGGGCCGGTCGCCGATTGGGGCCTCAATCTCGAGGAGAACCTGATCCCGGTCGACACGGCGAAATTCGAGACGAGCGAGCAGGGCATTTTCGCCATCGGCGACATCAACACCTATCCGGGCAAGCTGAAGCTCATCCTGTCGGGCTTCCACGAGGCCGCGCTCATGGCGCAGCAGGCCCATCACTATGTCTATCCCGACAAGAAGCTCGTGTTCCAATACACGACGTCATCGACGAGCCTACAGAAGAAGCTCGGCGTGAAGTGACGCGCGTGGCGCCGCCGGCGGTCAAGCCAGCGAGCGGTACAGCGCGACCTCGTAGGGGCTGAACAGCTTGACCTTGGCGCGCTCGATGAGCGGAAGCTCGAGACGCTGGAACACGCCGCTATTGTCGATGAGGTCAGTCGCCACCGGCTCGATGAGGATGAGATAGAGCCGGCGCGGCCGCTTGCGATAGGAGATCACGAGGTTGTTCAGGACTTCGGCGAACACCTCGCGCGAGAAGGGGTTGAAGAAATAATGGACCGCCTCGCCGTCGGGCGCCCCCACCTGGCTCGCATCGTCGAGCACGCATTCGACATTGCGGCACTTCATGCGGCTGCGCGGGAACTGGGCGATATTCATGATCGCGTCGTCATGCAGCTCCTCGGCGAACTCGATGCCGCCGATGGCCTGGAACGGATGTTGTGAGGCGAGCAGCAGCACGCGCCCCTTGCCCGCGCCATAGTCTACGAAGGTGAGCCGTGTCAGATCGTAGTCGATCGCCGCGACCGTCCATTCGAACAGGCTGCACGGCGAAGCCCGGTAGTCGTGGCCATGCGCGCGATTGTTGCCGCGGATGGTGAGGTCGGCGAGCGCCACGGGATTTTTGGTCGGCTTGAAGAAGAGCGACTCGATCGGCACGTCGAGCACGCACTCATGCAGCATGAGCAGATATTCGCGGTAGTCGTTCTTCAGCCGCTCGGGACGCGTGCGCTCCTTCAACTTGGCGCCGGTGCGCTCCAGTTCGGGAAGCACGCTCTCGCGTCCGATCTCGACGGCGCGTGCCAGGCCCACTTTGCTCGCAGCCACCGCGGTCGCGGTGGCGCTCTTGGTTTGGTTGGCCGTCTCGTCGGCGAGCTTGGCGATGCGCTCGGCGACCTTGAGCGCGCTCGTGGCAATAGTCTTGGCGTGCTGGCGCGAGGGCACGACAGCCTGCGGCTTGGGCGTCTCGGATCTGTGGGGCACGGGCACGACCGACATCGGCATTATCCCCTTACTTGCGCAAAGATTGGGCAGCTTGCGGCTCGACGCAAGCGCTTTTTGTCACATGCCTTGAGTCCGGCGGGTCCTGGGGTCCGGCCAAATATGCTATCCTCTTGATTCGCGTGGGGTGTTCCCGCGCAGCCAGCACTCACCCAAGCGGCGGGGGGACAGCTTAAGTGCAGGCAGAGGAATACCACGATTCCATACGGCCCGGCCTCATTACCATGCTGCCGCGGCTGAAGCGGTTTACCGACCTTCTCGTCGGCGAACGAACGGAAGGTACGGCGCTTCTTGGCCGCGCGCTCAACCGCATGCTGGCCGAGGAGCACCGCTACCAGCGCGGCACGGCGCTCGATCGCTGGGCCTTCGCCGAGATCTATCGGCTTTGGCTCCACGAGCTCCGCGGTCACGCCGACCCCATGGGACAGGCCAAGGCCGACGATGCGAGCTTCGCATTTCTTTTCCGCAACGAGGACGGGGAGGAGTTCGACGCCTTCACCACAAGTTTCCTTCGCAACCTGCCGCCGCAGCAGCGGCTAACCCTGCTGCTCGTCTACGGCGAGCGCTTCGACCATATCGACGCCGGCCGCGTGCTCGACGTGCCGTCCGAGACGATCGGCGCGCGGCTCGTGCGCATCAGCGCAACTCTGGCCGACCGCTTGAGCGCGCGCGGAGAGGCGCAAGCCAGCGCCAGCATCGAAACGCTCTACCCGGAAGGGCCGCCATCATGACCGAACTCAGCGACGAACTGCTGGTAGCCTATGTCGACGGGCAACTCGCGCGCAAACAGACGCGCGCGGTTGAGAAGGTGCTCGAGCAAGACGATGTCATTGCCCGGCGCGTCGACGCGCTGAAGGACGCTCATAGCCGGCTCGAGGCGGCCTTCGAGGCGATCCTCGCCGGAGAGGAGGCCGATGCCGCGGCGAGACCGATGCCGCAAGCTCCGGGCCTGTTCATTGCGTGGGACACGCTTGCCAAGGGCGGACTGGCTGCCGCGGGCATCGCCATTGCGCTCATTCTCGTCGTCGCCGGTTATGGCTGGCCGCTCGTCATGCCCGAATTCGCCCGCCATCCTTCCGCTGCGGCGGACCCTGACTATGTCGGCAGCATCCAACGCACCTGGCAGGAGGAGGCCGTGCGTGCGCAGGCCCTTCTCAGCCGCGCCAGTCTCGAGGTTGGCCTCGAGAGCCAAGGCAATCGCGACCTGGTCGGTTTCCAACTCGCGCAAGCCATCGCCCCCAGCCTCAATGCACCCGACCTCACGCCCCAAGGATTTCGTTTCATGCGCGGGCAGCTCCTGCACTTCGGCGCCGAGCCTCTGGGGCAGCTCCTCTATCTCGGCACGAGCGGCGCGCCGCTGGCGCTCTACGCCAAGAAGGGCGAGGGGACCTTGACGCCGCTGTTCAAGCAATATGGCGACATCGGCAGCGTGGCCTGGTCGCAAGGAGGCATCGCCTATCTCCTCGCCGGAGAGGGGGACCAGGAGTTTCTGCTGCGTCTCGCCGAAACGATAATTAAGGAAGAGCCGAAGGCCGCCGTTAGGTCGCCGGCTTACTCTCCGCTGCCGCCTCCGCCTCGGCCCAAGCCCAAGCCCAAGCCTTAGTCTCACTGCGCCATGCGCGCCGAGGGCGCGTAGTCCCCGGCCAGGTAGCGGTTGAGGTCGCGCCTTATGGCGGCCGTCCGCTCCTTGTTGCAGTAACGCAGATCGTCCTTGATGGTCGTGAGCACGGACTCGCGCGTGTAGTCGTAGGCCTGCGCGATCTTCTTCATTTGCTCCTGCGGGATCCCAGATCGAATTTCGGCCGCCAGGAAGTCCGACCTAAGCTGGTCGGGATTGAACACGAAGCCGCAATGACTCGCCCGCGCCGAGGTCCATCCGACCTGAACGGGTCTTGCCAGGGGGTCCTCGGGCGCCACGTTGCGCGCTTCTTTTTCGGTCGAGGCGCCGTCCTTGTTTCGGACGCGGTCGATGGTGCCGCAGGCCGAGATCGCCGCGAGTAGGAGCGCCGCGCCAACGGCAAGAGCGGCATAGGCCGCACGCTGTGCACCAGGTCCGTCCATGACGGGCGATCTTAGCGGGGGCGCGCGAGGCGCTAAAGAGGCGAGACGAGGGCCGGAGGAGGGCGCCAAAAACAGGAAAGGCGGAGCTTTGGGGCCCCGCCTCCCTGTGCGATGTCGAGCCTCACGCCCGTTCGGGACGATCAGTTCGGCAACCGCGAGACCTTTCGGTCTCTGGATCACGCGCTCGGCCTCATGGTTTCCCATGAAGTGGCGGCGTGACCCGACCGCAGTCCTTGTTTTACGTCGCGTTGCTACGACGTGGCTTCCGCCCTGGCCGGGCTGACGCCAATTGGCGGCGAGATTTGTGGCGCAAAGTACCCCGACGACTCCGCCTCACGGTATTGCGGCGATGCCGCCAGACCGTGGCACTTCGCGCTTACTCACCCCTCCGCCTTGAGCCGCCCATGGCAATGGGCGACCGTGGGCTTGCCTGCCCCGTGAGCTTACCGCCTGTTTCCCGGAGCCGCCGGATTTCTCCACCGACCCCTTCCACAACCGGGTCCACTCACACATGAAGCATACATGAGCAGGCGCGCGCCGCATCCGGGAAGGAGCCGATTATCCCCATTATCCACCGCACCCTCCTCACGGAACGATGCGGGCGCGCTAGGCGTTGTGGTGAGGTCAACGGGCCGGTGGGATCTGAGGCCCGTGGAGGATCGCGGAATTGGGTGGAGCAATGGCGCGGGCGGCCAAGCGAGAAGCGCTTCCCGAGGAAGGTTGGGAAGCGATCCCGGACGAGCCGCTTCTCTCCGGGATCGAGGCCTATGTCCTCGCCGATGACGGCCTCATTCCGAACAATGCCAAGCTGCCGCTCGTCCTCTACCGCCAAGCGCTTGCTCTGGAGGGCTTACGCAGCGAGCCCGAACGTGCCTTCGAGACGCTGTTCAGGTTGAATGGCTGGCGTGGCGCCTGGGTCGACGGCATCTACGACTTCCACCATTACCACTCGACGGCTCATGAAGTTCTCGGCATCGCCGAGGGCTTTGCCAGGGTGCAATTCGGCGGCCCTGAGGGTCTCGTGGTCGACCTCACGGACGGCGACGTCGTCCTCATCCCTGCCGGCGTCGGCCACTGCCTGATCGAAGGAGAGGACCTTATCGTGGTCGGCGCCTATCCCGAGGGGCAGGACTGGGACCTCTGCCGGGCGAGCGCGTCCGACCGTATCAAGGCGCTCGAGAACATTCCTTGGGTCCCGTTGCCCAAGCTCGATCCCGTGTTCGGTCCGGCAGGTCCGGTGCTTGCTCTCTGGATCGACTAGGCGCTTCCCTTGGCGGCCAAGATCGCTAAACTGATGGTTTCGCGCGTGAAGGGTCCCGCGCGTTTCTTTCGGCGTTTTGCGGGTCGTACCATGAGTGCCGTGGGCAACCACCGTGGCGCCCGCACGATCAGTCTAGCGTTGGTTGCGGGTTTGGTCGCGTTCGAGGCTGTTCTCGTGCTTGGCGCGGGAGCAGTCGGGATTCCGGGCATTCTCCTCGTCCGCTTAGCGGGCGGGAGCGGCGGTGCTGGAGCCACGCCAAGTTCTGAGGCGCCCGAAGGCGGAAAGAGCGATTTCGCCAAACTGTCCGCGCCGCCGGCGATATCGAAATCAACGTCCACCGACGAGGCGAAAGAAACTGCCTCCCCTGCCGCCGGCGAACCTCGGCTCGACGGCCTCGCCGAGATTCCCCTCAAGGAGTGGGATCGCGACGAGGCCGAATCCGCTGAGCCCCAGGCCTTCGGCGAGAACTCAAAGACAAGGGAGGTGCTCCCGTGGGACGCGGTCGAGCCGGTGCCGTTCACCGCTGCTACGCCGGTCGCGGCGCCGGCCCAGTCGCCGGCGCCTGAAGCGCCGCAAGCGACCCCCGCGCTCGCGCTCCTTCCGGCCAGCGGCGATGTCGAAGCCTGGGTGAAGGCGAAGGCGACCGAGGTCAAGGGCGAGGATCGCGCCCGGCCGCTTTATCACTTCGAGTTTTGGCTCGAGCCGCCGGAAGAGGTGAAGCGTCGGCTCGTGGCCGTCGCCTATGAGTTCAATACGCCCGCAGTCATGCCGCAATCGCAGATGTCGAGCGAGCAGAAGACGGGCTTCCGCGTGAGCGCCGGCGGCCTCACCTGCGCCGACAAGGTCACGGTCACGCTCAAATTCAAGGACGGCCAATCGCAGCAGGTCGCCGTCGATGGCTGCCGACTCTTGGGCTAACGCGAATCTTGGGTTGACGCGAAGGTCCTCTCTAGCGGACGCCGGCGACTTCGGCGACGAGCTCGCGGAAGCGCGGCCTTTGACTCTCGATATAGGGGAGCGGCCGGCACACATCGATGGCGGCAATGCCAATCCGCGTGGTCAGCGCGCCGTTGAACAATCCTTCGCCGAGGCGTGCCGAGAGTTTGGCAGTGAGCCCGTGTCCGATCATTTGCTGGATGACGTCGTCGCCGAGCGCTATCCCGCCGGTCAAGACGATATGAGTGACCACCATGCGCGCGAGCTTGAGCAGCGAAAGCGTGCCCGGCCGCGCGCCGTAAAGCGTCGCCAGCCGGCGCAGCATGCGCAAGTTCTCGGCGCCCACGAACAGCATGTCGATGAGCGCGCCGGGGCTCACCGCCGTCACCACCGACACGCGCTTGGCGGAGGAAGCGACGATGGTGCGGGCGAAGGGATCGAGCGGCGCCACCAGCGTGCGCTCGGCAAGGCGGAGCAGCTCGCCCGCGTTCATGATGTCGTGCTCATGCTCGGCCAGGCGTTTCAGTCCCCAGGCGAGATCCTTGCGGCCGCCATAGAGGCGCTTCAGGCGATGGGCGACATCGACGGCGAGCAGCTTGTCGTTCTGGCGCGCCGCACTGTCGGCCTCGTGCCTGATCTTGCCGAGACGCCCGAGGCGCGCCAGCCCTGCCGCCTCGCGGAGGATGATCATCAGAAGCGCGAACAGGACGAGGGCGAGCAGCCCGACGGCCGCCCAGCCGATCCAATCGTCGCGCGCGATCAGCGCCAATACATAGTCGTAGAGCCAGAGCGAGGCGAGGAGACTGACCAGCCCGCCAAGGGCGCCAAGCAGGATGCTGCCCCAGCGCAAGCCCCGGCCGAGATCGGGCATGGCGCGGACGCGCGGGACGGGAAGTGGCACCGGTTCAGATGCGATGTCGGGTGCCGTTGGCGGAACGAACACCTCCACCTCCTCGACGCGAAAGGCGGCCGGTCTCCGGTGGGTTTTCTTGCTCATGCCAAGTGATCTCCGATCAGCGTCTCGATGGCGCGGTCGAGACGGATATTTGGGAACGGCGCGAAGCCTCCGGAAGGGAGCTTGATCGGATTGGGAGGCCGGAAACGGACGAAGCGCATCTCGCCCTCTTCGGTAGGCCAGCCTCCCAGCGCCTCCGCCGGATTGGCGGGGAGGTCGCCGGGGAAAATGGCAAACGGCTCGTTGCCGTCGAAGGTCCGCTTGCCGATGGTCTCGCCGGGAAGCGGATAGCCCACGATGCAAGGAAGCAGCTCGCCGTTCCGCTTCGCCTCGCCTTCGCGCGTCGCACGGATCGCGGCCATCGCCAACACTCTTACCTCGGCGCCGGCATATTCCGCGCGCGCCATGGCCCTGCCGGCGAGCTTGGTGAGAATCGCCTCGAGCCGGTCATGACTCTGATGATGGAGATGATCGGCCTTGGTGGCGGCGAGCACGATGCGGTCGATGCGCGGAGCGAACAGGCTCGACCACAAGCTGTTCGACCCGGTCCGGAAGCATTCGAGGATCTCGGTCATGGCGCGTTCGAGGTCGGCGACGGCGGGCTGGCCGCCATTGAGTGCCGTAAGCACGTCGATGAGCACGATCTGGCGGTCGAGTCTGGCGAAATGATCGCGGAAGAAGGGCCTCACCACATGGCTCTTATAGGCTTCGTAGCGCCGCTCCATCATCGTCCACAGCGAGCCGCGCGGGAAGCTGCCATTCCCGCCGGCATCGAGGGGAGCGAAGGTGAGCGCCGGCGAGCCAGCCAGATCGCCCGGCATGAGGAAGCGGCCGGGCGGCAAGGTCGAGATCGCATATTGATCCGACCGGGCCTCACGCAGATAGGCCTTGAACAAATCGGAAAGCCTTTCCACCACCGCCTCGTCGGCGGGGTCGGTAGGATCGACCAGGCCAAGCGAGGCAAGCCACGGCTTGGCGGCTTTCTTGCGGATTGGCCGCCGGCTCTGTTCGAGCGCTATCCGCGACCAGTCACGATAGTCGAGCCTCAGCAGCGGGAGATCGAGCAGCCATTCGCCGGGATAGTCGACGATGTCGATATGTAGCCTCTCGCGGCCGAGTTGGCGCTTCCAGAATCGCGTCGAGGCATATTCGATTGTGAGTCTGAGCTGGCTGATGCGGCGCGTGCTCTCCGGCCAGCGCGGCGGGTCGGCAACGAGATCGGCGAGATGCTTCTCATATTCGAAGCGCGGCACGATTTCGTCGGGCTGCGGTTCCAAATAGACGCGCCCGACGCGCCCTTGCGCCGCGGCATCGAAGAAGGGGAGCCGCGCGCTGGCGATGAGATTATGTACGAGCGCGGTGATGAACACCGTCTTGCCCGATCGCGCCAGGCCGGTGACGCCGAGCTTCACGGCAGGGGTGACGAGGCCGCTGGCGAAGTCGCCGATGCTGCGGAAGGCATCCCCCGCGGCTTGGGTGTACGTGGAGATCGGCACGCCTCGATACGTCCTTTGCGCTTGTTTCCCGCGGGACGCGTACCTCGCCCCCCACTAAGGACTGCCTAAGAAATGGCCCCCGCCCGGCCCGTAAATATGACGGATTTGCAATGATCCGGCTGACGGTGCTTCGCGCATTTGTCAAGCACGACTGGCGGCTTGACTTGTGGACTCGCTTCCGTAAATACGTGGCTGCCCGGTGGGGATCGCCAACCATGCGCGAGCCGGTTAAGGGGAGCAGGGTCTCAAACCCAAAGAGGAAACGGATGCGTCTGGAAACGACCATGCGGGCCAAAAGAAAACTCCCCGAAGATTATCGCCCATCGGAAGACGAACCCTTCATGAGCGAGCGCCAGCGGGCCTATTTCCGCCGGAAGCTGCTCAGCTGGCGTGACGAAATCCTCCGCTCGACCAAGGAGACCCTCCAGCACCTGCACGACGATTCGGCGCAGCACGCCGATATCGCCGACCGGGCGACCTCGGAGACCGAGCGGGCGCTCGAGCTTCGTGCCCGCGACCGCCAGCGCAAGCTGATCGCCAAGATCGACGCCGCCATTATGCGCCTAGACGATGGCACCTACGGCTATTGCGAGGAGACCGGCGAGCCGATCTCGCTGAAGCGGCTCGAAGCCCGCCCGATCGCGACGCTCTCGGTGGAAGCCCAGGAGCGGCACGAAAAACGCGAGAAAGTCTATCGCGACGAGTAGAATGTGGCCGCCGCGTGCGGTCATTTTGTTGAGTCGAACCGAAAGCCGCCGCCGATGGACAACATTCTTGCGGCCGCCAAGATCATCGCTGCCGCCCGCCGCAGCCGCGCGCCGCTGAAGTCGCTTCGCCCCGAAATCGCGCCGAAGGACGAGGCCGAAGGCTACCGGATCCAGCGCGCCGTGCACGATCTGCTGCTGCCGTATGTCGGCGCGATGGTCGGCTACAAGATCGGCTGCACCAGTGCGGTGATGCAGCAATATCTCGATATCCCGCACCCCTGCGG
>DASWJG010000136.1:0-12938 GCA_036397315.1 Methyloceanibacter sp.
TCCTCTCCCGCAAAGAATGGGAGAATAGGCTAAGAGCGACCGAGACGGAAGCATGGTCCTCGTCGTCGCCAAAGACGATACGCGGGTCGACCTCAAGGCGCTTGCCAAGCGGCTCGCGGCGGGGCGCTTCAGCTTCGGCAAGGGCAGGCAACTCGAAGCGGTGCTCGGCGTGCCCCCCGGTTCGGTCACGCCGTTGGCGCTGATCAATGCATCTGCGGCGGGGGTCAAGGTGGTGGTTGATAAGGCGCTCCTGGACTTCGCCGAGGTCAATTGCCATCCCCTCGAGAACACCGCCACCACGCGGCTGACAACGCAGGACCTCATCCGCTTCATCAAGGCTTGCGGCCATGAGCCCCTCATCATCCCCCTTGGGTGAGGCCGCTTGCCGCCTCCCGGCAGGTTGCCAAACGGCTTGGGCCGGCCTATTTCAGGGCACGGAGCGGACCCGAAAGCCTTGGCGCTGCCACGACGTGGCACTAGGGTCGCACCCTTGCGGGCAAGGAGCATGAGCGTAGATATCCCCATCCTCAAGGAAGGCCGTGCAGGCAGTCCTGACGCCGACCTCATCAAGAACACCACCACCCAAGACTTCATGCGCGACGTCATCGAGGCCTCGCGCGAGGTGCCGGTGCTGGTCGATTTCTGGGCGCCGTGGTGCGGCCCCTGCCGCCAGCTTACGCCTATTCTGGAAAAGGCCGTCCGTGCGGCGAAAGGCGCGGTGAGGCTCGTCAAGCTCAATATCGACGAGCATCCGCAGATCCCGGGCCAGATGGGTGTGCAGTCGATCCCGGCGGTGTTCGCCTTCCAGGACGGCAGGCCGGTCGACGGCTTCATGGGGGCGCTGCCTGAGTCCCGAATCAACGCCTTCATCGCGCGGCTGATCGGCGAGACTGCTGGCGATATTGCCGCCGATCTCGAAGCCGCAGAGGCGGCGCTGGCCGCCGGAGACGTCAACGCCGCCGCGCAGATGTTCGGCGACGTGCTGCAAGCCGATCGCGAGAACGCGCAAAGTCTCGCGGGCCTCGCCAAGTGCTACATCAAGACCGGCGACCTTGCCCGCGCCGAGCAGACGCTCGCGCTGGTACCGCCCGCCAAGGCCGATAGCGCGCCCGTGGCGAGCGCTCGCGCCGCGCTCGAGCTTCAGCGCAAGGCGCCGAGCGCCGGCGATATCGAGTCTCTCCGCGCCAAGCTCGCCGCCGATCCGAACGACGCTCAGGCGCGCCTCGACCTCGCGCTCGCGCTCGCCGCCAAAGGCGACCGCAGCGGCGCGGCTGACGAACTGCTCACGCTTGTCGCTAAGAACCGCACCTGGAACGACGACGCAGCGCGCAAGCAGCTCCTGCAACTGTTCGATGCGTGGGGCGCAAGCGACCCCGCCACCATCGTGGGCCGGCAAAGACTCTCGTCGCTGTTGTTCGCGTAAGGCCAAGGAGCGCTTCTCTTGGGAGTGACCGACCGCTATCGCAACGTCGCAGACATGCCGAAGGTGCTGCCGTTGTTTCCGCTGCGCGGCGCCATTCTCCTGCCGCGCGCCTCTCTCACCCTCAATGTGTTCGAGCCGCGTTACCTCGCTCTGGTCGATCACGCTCTGGCCGGCGACCGCCTGATGGGCGTCGTGCAGCCAGCCCCTGAAGCCGGGAATGCCGAGTCGCCCGCCGGGAAGAGCTTTCCCATCAGGCGGGTGGGTTGCGCGGGACGGATCTCTTCCTTCACGGAGAGCGACGATGGACGGGTGGTCATCTCGCTCGCCGGCATCGCGCGTTTCGTGGTCGTGGGCGATGTCGAGGGAAAGAGCCCATTCCGGATCGCGCACGTGGATTTTTCGCCTTACGCCAAGGACTTCGTCTTGGGCCACGGGGAGGAAGACGTCGACCGCCCGCACCTTATCGCGACGCTCAGAAGCTATCTGATCGCCAACAACCTCAATGCCGATTGGGATCGCATCAACAACGCCAGCACCGAGCGGCTGGTCAATACGCTGTCGATCCTCTCCCCTTATGGGCCGGAGGAGAAGCAGGCCCTGCTCGAGGCCCGCGACCTGCGGGCACGCGCCGAGGCCCTTATCGCGCTCGCCGAGATGGAGCTTGCGGCCACGGACGACGGCTCCGGGACTTCGTTGCAATGACGGACAAGGAGACGCACCCATGATCAACGCGCCCGAGCGCGGCGGCGATCGCCGCCTCGATCCAAAGCTGCTGGAGATCCTGGTCTGCCCCTTGACCAAGACCTCGCTCGACTACGACGCCGAGCGTCAGGAGCTGATCAGCCGCGCCGCGGGCCTGGCCTATCCGATCCGCGACGGCATTCCCATCATGTTGCCGGAAGAAGCGCGCAAGCTCGACGAGAGCTAGGCTACAGCCTCTCGCCAGTCAGCAAACACGGCACGGTGCCGGTTCTGCCTGCCGCCTCGCGAACGAGGAAGCGTTTCACCCCCGGCGCCCGGTCGACGAGACCCAAGCCAAGATCGCGTAAGGTCCGCAACGGTACATTGTCGTTGGAGAAGAGGCGGTTCAGCCCATCCATGACCGCGGCCGAGAAGGCGCTGTCGAAACGCCGCCAGCGCTCGTATCGCTCAAGCTGCGCCGCCGCACCGATATCCAGTCCAAGTCGCGTGGCGTCGACGATGGTCTCGGCGAGCGCCGCCACGTCGCGCATGCCGATATTGAGTCCCTGCCCGGCCAGCGGATGCACCACATGGGCCGCGTCGCCGATCAGCGCCAACCGGTCCGTCACGAAGGAGCGGGCGACTTGCATGTCGAGCGGAAAGGCTTGACGCGGTCCGGCAAGGGCGATCTCGCCGAGCCTCAAGCCGAAGCGCTTGGTCAACTCGTCGAGAAAGCCCGCCTCGTCCAAAGCCATGATGGCCTCGCCGCGCGCTGTCTCTTCGGTCCACACGATGGAGGAGCGATTCCCTGTGAGGGGGAGCATGGCGAAGGGTCCGGAAGGGAGAAAGTGCTGCACGGCCTTGCCGTGATGGGGCCGAGCATGGGCCACAGTGGTGACAATGCCCAGTTGCGGATAGGACCAGCCCACGCATTTGATGCCGGCGCGCTCGCGCAGTGCCGAACGCTTGCCGTCGGCGGCGACGAGGAGGCGCGCTTCGATCGTTTTGCCGCTGCCGAGCCTCGCTTCCACCCCAAAGGCGTCAGTCTTGAAATCGGTCACGGTCTCGGGCGCAATGATCGCGATGGCGGGCTCCTGTGCCACGGCGGCCGCGAGCGCGCGCTTTAAGTCGCCATGCTCGACCATGAAGGCGCTCGCGCCGTCGCTTTTGAGCTCGTCGTCGAAGCCGAGGAAATGGGGACGCAAGGCAGCGTTCAGGTCGCTATCGGTAATATCGATCGCCGCGATGGCTTGAGCTTTCGGCGCGAGCGCCGGCCACAGATCGAGCACCGCAAGGAGGTTCCTGGTCGCCGCCGACAGGGCGAGCGCCCGGGCGTCCTCGGCTTCACTCTCTTCCGCAGGAGCCGGCTCGGCATCGACCAGAGCGACGCGGAAACCTTTGGGCGCGAGTTTGGCCAGCGCAAGCCCGAGCGTGCGCCCCACGAACCCGCCGCCAACGATCAAAACGTCGAACCGATCCCGGCCTCTTGTTTTTCCTTTCGCCATCTCCCAGGAATGCCACGTTCCGCAGGCCGCGTGAACCTGCTAAAGGGCGGGGCCTGTTAAGGAAAGGCTTCACCCATGAGCCGCGCGCTGGAAACGCTGCTATCCATCCTCGACATCGAGACGCTCGAGGTGAACCTGTTCCGCGGGCTTAGCCCGCAGGTCGGCTGGCAGCGCGTGTTCGGCGGTCAGGTGATCGGGCAGGCGCTGGTTGCTGCCAACCGCACCGTCGAGGGCCGCCTGGCCCACTCGCTGCACGCCTATTTCTTGCGCGCCGGCGATCCTGCGGTGCCCATCATCTACGAAGTCGACCGCATTCGCGACGGGGGCAGCTTCTCGACCCGCCGCGTGGTGGCCATCCAGCACGGTCAGGCGATCTTCTCCATGGCCGCTTCCTTCCATAAGGACGAGCCGGGACTCCATCATCAGATCAAAATGCCGGAGGTGCCCCCGCCGGAATCGCTGCCGAGCGAGGCGGAGCTCAAGGAGCAGCTCATCGACCGCTTGCCGGAGCCGGTCAAAGCCTATTGGCAGCGCGAGCGGCCAATCGAGATCAGACCCGTCGACCTGTCGCGCTATCTCTCGCCTGAGAACCGCGCCCCCACGCAGCAGGTCTGGATCAAGGCCACGGGCAGGCTCGGCGACGATCTTGCGCTCCACCAATGCGTGCTGGCCTATGCGTCGGACTTCACGCTCCTCGATACGGCGCTGATTGCTCACGGCCGCTTCGCCTTCGATCCAAGGCTGATGCTGGCGAGCCTCGACCACGCCATCTGGTTCCATCGGCGCTTCAAAGCGGACGACTGGCTGCTCTATGCCCAAGATAGCCCAAGCTCAGGCGCCGGCCGTGCCTTTTGCCGCGGCACGCTCTTCACTCGGGACGGCGAACTTGTGGCCTCGACGGCGCAGGAAGGGCTGGTGCGTGAGCGCAACGCCCGAAAGGGCGCCTAGTTTCTGAGCAAACTTCCATTTCTGCCTATTTTATAGGCTGAACTAGCCCTCCCCCGGGTTGGCCTGGTCCTCCACCGCCCGAAAAAGAGTCACTAAACCCAAGCACTTGCCGCGCTGCGGTCGAGTTGGCACGAGGCTTGACTCTGCTTTCGGGTTCGCACGGCTGGAACGGACGCGGTCAAGAGCCCGGCAGCCGTAAACATGGAGGGGTTAGAGACATGAAGCTGGTGATGGCGATCATCAAGCCATTCAAGCTCGATGAGGTGCGCCAAGCCCTCACCGAGCTTGGCCTGCAAGGCATGACCGTGACCGAGGTCAAAGGTTACGGGCGGCAGAAAGGCCACACGGAGATCTATCGCGGCGCCGAATACGCCGTGAACTTCCTGCCGAAGATCAAGATCGAGGTCGTGGTACCTGCCAAATTGGTCGACAAAGCCGTGGACGCCATCGTGGCCGCGGCCAAGACCGGACAAATCGGCGACGGCAAGATCTTCGTCGTTCCCGTCGAGCAGACGGTGCGCATCCGCACCGGCGAAACCAACGAATCAGCGCTCTAAAGGGAGGGACAAGATGAAGCTTGCCAAATATCTATTCGGCGCGGCCGCAGCGCTCGCTGTGCTGGCGCTCTTCTACATCGACCCGGCGCTTGCCCAGGAGGCGGCAGAAGCCGCAGAGACAACTCCCCCGGCGCCGACACTCGATACCGGCGATACGGCATGGATGCTCGCATCCACGGCGCTCGTCCTGATGATGACGATCCCAGGCCTGGCCCTGTTCTATGGCGGCATGGTGCGAAAGAAGAACGTGCTCACTGTGGTGATGCAGTGCTTCGCCATTACCTGTCTCGTGACCATAATTTGGATGGTCGCAGGCTATTCGCTGGCCTTCACCGACGGCGGCGGCCTCAATGCCTATATCGGCGGCCTGTCGAAGGCGTTGCTCAAGGATGTTGGGAAGGACAGTCTCACACTCACAATTCCCGAGAGCGTGTTCTTCACCTTCCAGTTGACATTCGCCATCATCACGCCGGTCCTTATCGTCGGCGCGTTCGTCGATCGCATGAAGTTCTCAGCGCTGCTCCTGTTCATGGCGCTGTGGTCACTCGTGGTCTATTCGCCCATCACCCATTGGGTATGGGGCGGCGGCTTTCTGGCAGGCGCCGGCGTGCTCGACTTCGCCGGTGGTACGGTGGTGCACATCAATGCCGGTATCGCCGGCCTTGTCTGTGCGATTTTCCTGGGTAAGCGCTATGGCTACGGGTCGGAGAACATGGCGCCGCATAACCTCGTCTACAGCGTGACTGGTGCCTCTCTACTGTGGGTCGGCTGGTTCGGCTTCAACGCCGGCTCGGCGGTGGCCGCGAACGGCTCTGCCGGCATGGCCATGGCCGTAACCCAGATCGCGACTGCAACGGCGGCGCTTGCCTGGATGTTCGTCGAGTGGCTCGTACACAGGAAGCCGAGCGTGCTCGGCATCATCTCCGGTGCCGTCGCCGGTCTGGTCGCCATTACGCCGGCGTCCGGCTTTGTCGGACCGGTAGGCGCACTCTGGATCGGGGCTGCGGCCGGTGTCGGTTGCTTCTTCGCCTCCACCGCGGTCAAAAAAGCGCTGGGCTATGACGACTCGCTCGATGTGTTCGGCATCCACGCCGTAGGCGGCATCATTGGCGCTCTGCTCACGGGCGTCTTTGCCGTCGAAGCCATTGGCGGAAAACCCGGCCTGTTGGAAGGCAATGCAGGCCAGGTGCTCACCCAGCTCTATGGCATTACCGCCACCATCATCTGGTGCGCGGTGGCGAGCTTCGTCATCCTGATTATCGTGAACATCCTGGTCGGAGTCAGGGTCAGTCAGGCCGTCGAGGTCGAAGGCCTCGACATCAACCTGCACGGCGAGGTGGTGCCATAGCCATCCGTCGCGCGGAACCGAATGAGGGAAAATACCATTGTAAATCAGAGCTAAGTCTCCTCCTCCCTTGACTTTTGCTCTTACTGAAAGCCCCGGCCTCTCGCCGGGGCTTTTTCATTTGGCCGGCCACCGTTGACGGCCATTGCCGCCAACGCCGCCATCACGTAACACGGCCGCATGCCGCCTCGCGCCGCGCCGACCACCCTCGACGAATTGGTCCGTTCGCCGTTCGCGCGTCTCACCCTCTTGCTCGAAGGTCTCGCGCCTGGCGTATCCCCGATCGACCTCTCTCTCGGCGAGCCCAAGGCGCTGGTGCCGCCCTTCCTCGGCCCCACCTTGCAAGAGCATCTGAGCGAATTCGGCCGCTACCCGCCGATCAAAGGCATCCCCGCTCTGCGCCAGGCCATCGCCGATTGGATGGGGCGCCGCTATCCCATCCTCAAGGGACGGATCGACGCGGAGCGCTACGTGCTGCCGCTCAACGGCTCGCGCGAAGGATTGTTCTCGGCGATCTTTCCGGCGCTGGCGCGAAAGCCAAAGACGGAACGGCCGGTGGTGCTGATCCCCAATCCCTTCTATCAGGCCTATGGCGCGGCCGCGGCCGCCTCAGGCGCAACGCCGGTATTCCTGAGTTCTTCCGCCGAGGCGGGGTTCTTGCCCGAGCTTGAGGCCATCGACGAGGCGCTCCTTGCGCGGGCGGTCGCCTTCTATCTCTGCACGCCGTCCAATCCGCAAGGCGCCGTCGCCGGCCGCGCCTATCTTGCCCGCGCCCTAGCGCTGGCGCGGCGCTTTGACTTCCTGCTCTTCGCCGACGAGTGCTATTCGGAGATCTATGGCGATACCCCTCCCCCGGGCGTTCTCGAAACGGCCTATGGCGAGACCGGAGGCATCGCCAATGTCGTGGCGTTCAACTCGCTGTCAAAACGCTCAGGCCTGCCGGGCCTAAGGTCTGGCTTCGTCGCCGGCGACCCGGAGTTCATCGCTGCCTTCGGCCGCTTCCGCAACGTCGCCTGCCCGCAAGTGCCCCTTCCCGTGCAGCACGTCTCGGCCAAGGCTTGGGCTGACGAGCGCCATGTCGAGGAGGGACGCGCGCTCTACGGTAAGAATCTCGCCATTGCCGACGCCCTTCTCAAAGGCCGTTACGGCTACCGGCGGCCGGCGGGGAGCTTCTTTCTCTGGCTCGATTTGGCGGCTTTCGGGGGCGGCGAGGAGGCCGCGAAAACCCTTTGGAAAGGGTGTGGTGTCAGAGTGCTGCCGGGAGCTTATCTCGCACAAGCCGAACCCGATGGGGTCAATCCGGGCACGGACTACATCAGGGTCGCGCTCGTGCATGACGCGGATACCACACGCGAGGCCTTGAGCCGAGTCGTCGCCACATTGGGTTGAGGGATGGCCACTAGAAGAAGAACGAAGGAGCGGCGGCGCCTCCTGCCGGGAGCGGTCGAGTCCGGCCTGCGGCGGATCATGCTCGGCAGCTATGGCCTGGTGAGCGTCGCCATCGCCTGCGCCGCCTGGGCGAGCCTCGCCACCTGGTCCGTGCACGACCCCAGCCTCAACAACGCGACACGCGCGGCGCCGCGTAACGTGCTAGGCGGCTGGGGGGCGGTGGTGGCTGACCTCACCATCCAATCCTTGGGCCTCGCCTCGATCATTCTCTTCCTGCCGCTGGCGGCGTGGGGATGGCACCTCGTGTTCCGCACGACGCCGAACCGCCGGAGAATGAGGTTCCTCGCCTGGCCTGCCGCCGTTATTCTGCTCGCCGCGGCGCTGGCGGCGTTGCCCCAGCCGAAAAGCTGGCCCCTGCCGAACGGCCTTGGCGGCATTTTCGGCGATTTCTTCATGGCCGGCGCTCACGTCATCGGGCCGTTCCTCCCTGACGCCGCGGTGTCCTTCGTCGCCGGCCTGGCCTTTCTGGTGATCGGCACCATGCTGCTCCTGTTCGCCTGCGGGACGAGCACCTCGCGACTCATCGCGCTTTGGGCACCGCGCAGCGGCGCAGCGAGCGAATGGGCCAATGCCTGGCTCGGCGGCGCCATGCACTACGTCATGCATGCCGGCGCCAAGCTGCGGCGGACCTTCCGCCGGCGCCCGGCGGCGCACGACGAGGACGTGGAAGATTTTGACGACCGCGAGGAGGAGGCTTGGGAAGAGGCCGAGCCGGAGCCCGACGCCGACGGCCGCATCGAGCCCTCGTTCGGCCCGGCGTCGATCGGCGGGGAGATCGACGAGGAGGAGGCGGAGGACGACATTAACGCAGCGAACTACCGCATCACCCGTCTCAACCCCAAAAAGAAGAAGCATACGGGCCTCTCGCGCTCCTCGCACATGGACACGCCTTACGATCCGCCGCCGACCCGCCTGTTGCAGCAGTCGCGCACGCCCCGCGGCCGTGGCGTCAGCGACGAGGTGCTGCAGGAGAATGCGCGCGAACTCGAAGGCGTGTTCCAGGACTTCGGCGTCAAGGGCGAGATCACCAATGTCAGGCCCGGCCCCGTGGTCACGCTCTACGAGCTTGAGCCGGCGCCAGGAACCAAGTCCTCACGCGTGATTGGTCTTGCCGACGACATTGCTCGGTCGATGAGCGCGGTCGCCGCCCGCGTCGCCGTGGTGCCCGGACGCAATGTTATCGGCATCGAGCTTCCCAACGACCGGCGCGAAATCGTGATGCTGCGCGAGATGATCGAGTCTCCCGACTTCCAGGAGAACGACGCAAGGCTGGCGCTAGCGCTCGGCAAGAATATCGGCGGCGAGCCGATCATCGTCGATCTCTCGCGCATGCCGCATCTGCTCATCGCCGGCACCACCGGCTCGGGCAAGTCGGTCGGCATCAACACCATGATCCTGTCACTGCTTTACCGGCTGTCGCCCGAGCAGTGCAAATTCATCATGATCGACCCCAAGATGCTCGAGCTGTCCGTCTATGACGGCATCCCGCATCTGCTCGCGCCGGTGGTCACCGATCCGAAAAAGGCGGTGGTCGCGCTCAAATGGACGGTGCGCGAGATGGAAGAGCGCTACAAGCGCATGTCGAAATTGGGCGTGCGCGACATCAAGGGCTACAACTCCCGCATCCTCCAGGCCGAGGCCAAGGGCGAGGTTCTGACGCGGACCGTGCAGACGGGCTTCGACCGCGCCACCGGCCGCGCCATCTACGAGCAGGAGGAGATGGATTACGACGTGATGCCCTATATCGTGGTGATCGTCGACGAGATGGCCGATTTGATGATGGTCGCGGGCAAGGACATCGAGGCCGCGGTGCAGAGGCTCGCGCAGATGGCGCGCGCGGCCGGCATCCATCTCATCACGGCGACGCAGCGCCCGAGCGTCGACGTCATCACCGGCACCATCAAGGCGAACTTCCCGACGCGGGTGAGCTTCCAAGTCACCTCGAAGATCGATAGCCGCACCATTCTCGGCGAGCAGGGGGCGGAGCAGCTGCTCGGGCAGGGCGACATGCTCTATATGGCGGGTGGCGGCCGGATCATGCGCGTGCATGGGCCGTTCGTCGCCGACGAGGAGGTCGAGAAGGTGGTGCGTCACCTGAAGAAGCAGGGCACGCCCTCCTATCTCGATGCCGTCACCGATGAGGAGGACGACGAGGCCGAGGACGGGGAGGGCGGGGATCTCGGCGAGTCGGGCGACGACCTCTACGACCAGGCCGTGGCCGTCGTGCTGCGCGACCGCAAGGCCTCAACGAGCTACGTGCAGCGCCGGCTCGGCATCGGTTACAACCGCGCCGCCTCGCTGGTCGAGCGCATGGAGAACGAGGGCCTGATCGGTGCCGCCAATCATGCCGGAAAACGCGAGATTCTGGTCGGTGGGGACGAGGCCGAGAGGCCCTATTAGCCGCCTTGTCTTGCCGCCGCCAAGAAGTTGACCAGACTTATTGCGGGCGCAGAAACCCAAGGCTTTTAGGCCGAATTGGCACCGGATTGGCACCGAACGCCCGATGCCAGCCTGGTCGAGCGATGTCTGCTGTTTGGGAAGAGCGGAAGAATCGGGAACGCGCTTCCGCTTCCGCTAGTGACCCTTAGCGGATATTGAGACCGCTTATTTGGTGAAATACAGGCGCTGAATCACCGCCATTATCAATGCCGTCGCCCAACCGAAGATGATCCACCCATTGACAGCTTCAAAGGTCGCCAATTGGCGCCACTCACGGTCGAGAACGATGTCCCCGTAGCCGACAGTCGTGAAGGTGACAGTCGAAAAATAGAGTGCTTCCTCAAAGCTCGGTAATGCGCCGCCGACGTAATAGAACGTAGCCCATAGTGTGACGTCGAGAACAATCGGAATTAGCAGAAAGAGGATCCAAATCACTGTCGTGGTAGCGGGTTTGCGAGCCATGGCCTCAGGCCTGCGCTCTGCGATCCGCTTGAAGTTGTTCAAGCCAACGGACATGAACAGGGCTTGGATAACGACGGTCGCGGCGATAAGCCCAGCCCCTAAACCTAGGCGCAAAAACATCGGATTTGCTCAGTCTCGTGCTCGGGATTCGTGAGCTCCATCGTCCTCGCTCAGCCAACCCATGACTATCGAGTAACCTGCGGCCATGACCAGTGGACCCATGAAGATGCCGATGAACCCTATCGTCAGCAGACCCCCAATCACACCGATAAAGATGACCCAGATTGGAACGCCGGCACCATGCCCGATCAAGAGCGGTTTGATCACATTGTCGAGCACATTGATGACGATGCCGAGCAAGGAGGTGAATAGCGCCCAACCGGTTTCGCCCTGATGGAATAGCCATGTGGCTACTGGTATCCACACTAGCCAGGTACCAATCTGCAGCATGGCAGTACCAAAGCTCAACACGCCGAGTGCAATCGCAAAAGGAACGCCGGCCATGAGGAAGCCGACCCCTGATAAGAACCCCTGAATGATCGCAGTCCCGATCACTCCCTGCGCAACACTGCGCACGGTCCGCACAGCGACTTCAAGCAGGTTCTCGGCAGAGACGCCGCCTAACCGGTTTGCAATCCTGTGGAATGTCGGCGTTAGGCCGGTCTCTGTTGTGAGGAATACTCCCACGAGAACGATTGCCACCAAAATCTCAAGAATGGCGAGCCCGAGCGATGCCCCTTGTGCTGCCAACCATTGAAATGCCGGACCAAGGAAGGGCTTCACGCCCCTAAGCAATTCTTCCGAATTGCTGACCGCAGTCCATCGTTCAGCAAGTCTCCGTCCGAATAACGGCAAATCGCCAACCCAGGCCGGTGGTGGCGGCAGCTTGAATTCCGTCCAGTTATTGGTGATCCGAGCGAGTCCGTCTACCGCACTTTCGATAGCAGCGGGCACGAACGAAAGTGGGAGGATCACGAGTGCCATAAGAACAAGTACAAGCAGCGTCGCTGCCACCTTTGGGCGATTTCCAAAATTGCGAGCGAGCATCCGATGTATTGGAGCAAGCGCAATAGCCACCAACGCACCCCACGCGAGCACCCCAAGTAGCGGTCGCGCAATCCAAAAACAGGCAAAAATGATCGCGCCCAATACCAGGAGCCCAAAGACTCGCTCTGCCCAAAAGCTCAATGACGTGTCAGCTTTTTCTGCCATTGCCCCTCTCTTGCCGTACATTTAGCCAAGTCGGCCCTCGTTTCGGTGAGGAATCAACGCTTCGGGGAAGCTGCCACCTCCAAGGCTGGCCAATGTAATGAGCGCTACAGGGCATCGACGCTATGAAGGCAGAAGCAGCGTAGGGTACGGCGGACTGCCAGCGGCTTGTCTGGTCTAGAACGTGCGACCACGGCCCCAGCGCAATAAAGGGCATGACGGGGCCAATCTCGGCTTTTGGCACAAAGCGAACTCGTCGTGGAGCGCACTGTGTCCTCTCTTGACTCACAGCGACTTGAGAAGACTCGGCTTTACGCTGGGAAGATTGGACCGAATAGCAATCAACTCATAACGTGCGGCACGTGAAGCAACCCATAAGCCCTAGCAAGTAACGCCCGCTGCGCAGCGCCGTGCCGACCTTCGCGCGACGCCCGCGACGCTCACGGGCGTCAGCGGGCGGCCAACTACGGCCTCGGCACTAGAAACGAGCCCATACATGCCGGGAATCGAGAGTTGCTCGCCGAGCTCAAGGCAAGACGCGCCACCAATCGCAACCAGTAAGATAACCCCAATGCGCTTGAACATGATCATTGTGCTCCTTTTTTTGTGAAGAGAGCGGGTAACTCATCAAAATCTGGAACATCGCCTGGCTTGAGTTCCTTTGCGCCCTGCGGAACCTCCAAGCTGAAACTGTCGGACGCAACTTCATCGCCAGCTTTCCAGTCCCGGACGTCGATGGTGTATTGCGGTGACCCCTTAATCTTGGTGCTGGTGATCACATAGCGGCAGGGATAAGGGCGATCTCCCTGGGCAATCCAGATCTGCCAATCCACTTCTTCCGTCCTAAAAGCAAGGTGATCGCATTCGACCCCGCGGATCACCCCGCTTCCAAGGTCCTTCGCCTCCACGACCAAGGGCAT
>DASWJG010000137.1:0-5334 GCA_036397315.1 Methyloceanibacter sp.
GGTGCGGCCGATCGCCGAGCGCGTTCTGCGCTACGTTTTTCGCAAATGGCTGAGCGAGGCGGCGAAGCTCCATCATCTCTGAGGGGCCATCTCCGAGGGACCATCTCTGAGGGGCCATCTCTGAGGAGCGCATCGGATCGGCGCTGCGCTCGCGGATTAAGCGGATCGTAACCATAAGCGCGGAAGCTCTCGTCCCATCTGCTTCGGGCTTAACGCCCTCGTTGGGGCTCGCGCGCTAAGCGCCTTCCGACAGGCTTCGGGGGCGACGCATGCGCAAGGTGAACGGTGAACTCATGCGACAGCTTGCAGCCGCGATCTTCCTCTCCGCTTTGGCGATCGCCGCGATGGTCGGCGCGATCGGGCCGAGCGACGCCGCCGATCTTCCGGGCGGTGCCGGAGGGGGGAGGGTCTCCGCCTGTCCGCCGGCGGACGAGAACGTCATTCTCTTCGACAAGCGCGGCCACCCGACGCCTCCGGGGCGCACGCCCTATTTCACCTGCGTGACAGGCACGGTGCTTCTCCCGCGCGACATCCCGCCGCCGCCCGAATATTGCTGCGGCTGAGGGCGCTCCAGGGAGATCTTCGAGGCCGGGCCGTCGCCCGGCCTTTTCGTTTGGTGCGCAGCCCAATACTTGCCGGGAGGGGTGCGAGGCTCTAACCGGAGAGCAGCCCAAAGCCGTTCAAACCCATGCCCTTCGAAGAAACCCGCAACACCAATCCGAAGAACCTGATCCACGGCGCGACTGGGGATTGGGAGATCGTCATCGGCATGGAGGTGCACGCGCAGGTCGCCTCCGAGGCGAAGCTCTTCTCGGGCGCTCCGACGGCCTTCGGCGGTGCACCCAATTCGCACGTAAGCCTCGTCGACGCGGCGATGCCGGGCATGCTCCCCGTCGTCAACGAGGAATGCGTGAAGCAGGCGATCCGCACCGGGCTCGGGCTCAAGGCCAGGATCAACCACCGCTCCGTCTTCGCGCGGAAGAACTACTTCTATCCCGACCTGCCGCAGGGCTATCAGATCTCGCAATACGACCAGCCGATCGTCGGCGAGGGCACCGTCGTGATCGAGGTTCCCGATGCGAACGGCGGCACCGAGGAGGTGCGCATCGGCATCGAGCGGCTGCACCTCGAGCAGGATGCCGGCAAGTCGCTGCACGACCAGCACGCCACGATGAGCCACGTCGATCTGAACCGCTCCGGCGTGGCGCTGATGGAAATCGTGTCGAAGCCGGATATCCGCTCCTCCGACGAGGCGCGCGCGTTCCTGACGAAGCTCCGCTCGATCCTGCGCTACCTCGGAACCTCCGATGCCGACATGGAGAAGGGGAACCTCCGCGCCGACGTCAACGTGTCGGTCCGGCGTCCGGGCGAGAAACTCGGCACACGCTGCGAGATCAAGAACGTGAATTCGATCCGCTTCATCGGCCAGGCCATCGAGCACGAGGCGCGCCGCCAGATCGAGATCCTGGAGGAGGGCGGCATCATCCATCAGGAGACGCGGCTGTTCGACGCCAAGACCGGTGAGACGCGCTCGATGCGCTCGAAGGAGGAGGCGCACGATTATCGCTATTTCCCGGACCCCGACCTGCTGCCGCTCGAGCTGACGCAAGACTATGTGAATAGGCTTGGTAAGAACCTGCCCGAGCTTCCCGATGCCAAGCGCGCGCGTTTCATCGCCGACTATGGCTTGAGCCCCTATGACGCCGATGTGCTGATCGCCGAGAAGGAATCTGCCGATTATTTCGAGAACGTGGCCAAGGGCCGCGACGCCAAGCAAGCCGCGAACTGGGTGATCAACGAGCTGTTCGGCCGCCTCAACAAGGAAGGTCGGGACATTGTCGACAGTCCCGTCACTGCCGGCCAGCTCGGCGCGATCATCGATCTCATCAAGGCGGAGACCATCTCGGGCAAGATCGCCAAAGACGTGTTCGACATCGTTTGGACGAAGGGCGGCGATCCGAAGACTATCGTCAAGGACCGCGGCCTGACTCAGGTCACCGACATGGGCGCCATCGAGCAGGCGGTCGATCAGGTCATCGCCGCCAACCCCGAGAAGGCCGAGCAGGCTAAGCTCAAGCCCGCGCTTGCCGGGTGGTTCGTCGGCCAGGTGATGAAAGCCACAGGCGGGAAGGCGAGCCCGCAAGCCGTCAATGAGCTCATCAAGAAAAAGCTCGGGATCGAATGACGCACGCGATCCGCGTCCATGACTATGGCGGGCCCGAAGTCCTCAAATGGGAGGAGGTCGAAATCGGCGACCCAGGCCCAGGCGAGGTCAAGATCAGGCAGACGGCGATCGGCCTCAACTATGTCGACGTTTACAGTCGCACCGGCCTCTACCCGCAACCCTCGCTTCCCTTCACTCCGGGCATGGAGGGGGCGGGCATCGTCACCGCGATAGGCGCGGGCGTGCGCGACCTCAAGGTGGGCCGGCACGTCGCCTATGCAGGACCTATCGGTGCCTATGCCGAGGAGCGCCTGATCGCGGCGGACCGCGTGGTCAAGATTCCCCCCGGCATCAGCGACGAGACAGCGGCCGCTATCATGCTCAAGGGCATGACCGCGCAATATCTCCTGCGCCGCACCTATAGAGTGGGCCGCGAGACGACGCTCCTGTTCCACGCCGCGGCTGGCGGCGTCGGGCTCATCGCCTGCCAATGGGCGGCCTCGCTGGGCGCAACCGTGATCGGTACGGTGGGCTCGGCGGGCAAGGCTCTGATCGCGCGGGCGCACGGCTGCACCCACGTCATCAACACCCGCGAGGAGGACCTCGTCGCCAAGGTGAAGGAGTACACCAAGGGGAAGGGGGTCGACGTCGTCTATGACTCGATCGGCAAGGACACATTTCCCGCTTCGCTCGATTGCCTCAAGCCGCTCGGCATGTGGGTAAGCTTTGGGCAGGCGTCGGGTCCGGTGCCGCCGTTCAAGATCACGCTGCTGTCGCAAAAGGGCTCGCTATTCGCCACGCGTCCCTCGCTCGGTACCTATGTCGAGACGCGCAAGGATCTGGTCACCACGGCGAACGACCTGTTCGACGTCCTCGCCAAGGGGAAGGTGAGGATCGCCGTCAACCAGACTTACCCTCTCGCCGACGCGGCCCAGGCCCACCGCGATCTCGAAGCACGGCTCACCACGGGATCGACGGTGTTGCTGCCCTGAGCGTCCGCCAGCATGGGCGAACGCGTCCCGCGCACAGGGAACGCGAAATCTCTTCTTGGTTATCGACAAGTCACTTTGAATGGTCAAAGAACCATTGCCAAAGCGCAAAGCTTAACCGATTAGCCGCTGATTGCCGCGCAATGTAAACTAACATTACCGAGCGTTATAGATTTAGTGATTTTGCGTTAATCACGCCCATTCAGGAGTTGTTCAAAGTGCTCTCCCATGCTTATCGCGTCGATGGTGCAACAAAGACGCCTGGGTATCTTGTGTAATCACCCGAATATTCGACAGGTCGTCAGACGAGTGGTAAAAGGGGGCATGTGAGATGGCGCGGATGGACATTTCGACGGAAACGGTCGAGTTGGGGGCGCAGATGGGCGCTCCGGATGCCCTTTTCGAGCTTGGGATGCTTTATGCGACCGGTCGGGACGTGGCAGCCGACCTCGTCGTGGCTCACAAATGGTTCAATCTTGCCGCCGCGCGTGGCAACCCATCGGCCTTGGCTCATCGCATTGAGGTCGCCCGCGAGATGTCGACCGAGCAGATCGCCTCCGCGCAGAAGCTCGCCCGCGAGTGGCTGCAAACTCACTAGCGCAGAGTGTCGCCGTCAGCCGTCTCGTCGCGGCACTTGCGGAAGAGGGAAAAGACGCAGCGGTAGCTCTTGCGTGCGAAACCGCCGACCGCGCTGCTGGCTCGCTGGGCTCGGCTTGGATGGCTCTCTTCGGGGCTTGCGACTGGGGAGCTCTCGGCCGGGAGAAGTGCGGGCGATTGATCGAGCGAAAGCGGTTCCTCTGGCAGCGACTGATCAACCTCCTGCGACGAGCCGCCTAGCCTGCTGCGCGCGTTGCGCAAGCCCTGCCGTGAGGCGCTGACCGCGCGCCCGCCGAGCTCGACGAGCGTCTTGGGCTGATCGCCCTTCGGCTTCTCGAAGGCTTTCTGGTTCTGATCGATCTTGTCGGTGAGGTTCTTAATGCGAACATCCGAGGCGAGGTCCTCCGGCATCGGGCCGTCATAGCTGTAGACTTTCTCCACCCCGTTGCAGGCAGGGGAGCTGCGCTCCGCCGAGCAGGAGGCATGGTGGCCCTCCTTGGCCGTGCGGATGACGCAGTAAAGCTTCAGCGCGTCGCTCGGCTTCGAGCCTCCGGCGGTGACCCGGCAGACATAGGTCTGGTCGGGATTCGTGCAAGTGACGCAGTAGCTTGCCTCACCGGCCAGGGCGAACGGCGCGGCGCAGACGATGAGGCCTGCGGCGAACGCCACATGCGAAAGCGGCCTTTGGCGAAACTGCCAAGCCATGGCGCGGGCGGATCCCTCTCCCGTCATATTGCTTGAAAGTTTAGCATAGGCATGACAGCCAAAGCGTCGGAAAATCGGGGATAATTCAGCTGCAACCCAGACGCGTATCCCATGGGGAAACCTGCCGATTAAGCGCCGGTCCCCTCGATATCCGTCCGCGCCGGCACCATTTGTCGAGCCGGGGCAGCAAGTTGGATGGTCGCGAAGCCGCGCTCGCTCCCAAGCGCCCGCTTAAGGGGAGCGATGTTGACCGCCCAGCAGTGGATCAGTAAGCCTTCATTGTTCGGAGACGTGGCCGAGAGGCTGAAGGCGGCGGTTTGCTAAACCGTTATACGGTCAAAAGCCGTATCGAGGGTTCGAATCCCTCCGTCTCCGCCAATTGTTTGAGAGCATGAGCCGGCGCCCTTGACGCGCCGGCGACTGGTCGCTTGCGTTCCCCGTCACAATGCGGCCTCAAGGGGAGGGATGATGACACGCATGCCGCCGGACAAAGCCAGCCGGGTCGATCCGCGCATTGACCCTGTTTTCATTGAGAGTGAGCGAAACCGGTTTGCCGCCCGGGCGCTCGCCTTTCTCGTCTTCCTCAATGGCGCTGCGGCGCTCGTCCTGCTGTCGATCTTGGCGAGGGCTCCGGAGTCGACGGTCGAGCCCAAATTCGCTTCCGCGATGCTGTTCTTCAGCGGCGGCGCTATCGCCGCGCTTTTGAGTTCGTTTCTCGCTTACATCAATCGGACGGTGACCATGGAGGCGCCGGAGCGCGCGAGCTTGCGTCGCGCCCTGCAAATTTTCGCTATCGCCGCCGTCATCGGCAGCGCCGCGGCATTTCTAACGGGCATGAACATGGTGGCGGCCGCCGCGTCGGAAAAGTCGAGCTCCCAT
>DASWJG010000138.1:0-4538 GCA_036397315.1 Methyloceanibacter sp.
GCGGGCGCCGCACCTCGTCCCGCCACAACGAACGCCTCGCGACAGCGCCCCTTAAGTGGACGAGGTGGGTGCATGATAAGCGAGGTTTAGAAGGCGGGGATTTTGCGCGGATAGGCGCGCAAATCTCCTCTCCCCGCTGGGAAGAGGGCTTCCTGCCGCGATCTTGCGCGAGCGAAGCCCTGCGCAAGTCGCATGGCAGGAAGGGTGAGGGGGCCATTAGCCGAAGAGATTTCCGCTTGCACGCCTGACGCGGCAAAGCCGCTTACCCCTCACCGCGAGCTTCGCTCGCGTGCTCTCCCCCAAGGGGAGAGCGGGGAGTTTGTTGCGTGCGCCGTGACAGGCTCAACAATCGCCCTTGTTGAGAGGGACCGAAAGGGTCGCGGGGGGCAGACAAATTTGGTCCGTGCAGGCTTGCACTTCGATCTGCAACGGCGCGCTCGCAGTGGACGGGAGGCTGCCCTTCGGCAGCTCGGCTCTGATTACAACTGAGCCCTCATAGACCGAAATCCCCTCCGGCAAGAATTTCGGCTTGAAGACTTGTCCGGCGGGATAGGCGATCCTGGCGCCGGGCGCGCCCGGGATGGTGACCAAAGTCGGCATGAGATAGTCGGCCGAGGCGGGGTTGGCATTCAAATGGTAGGACGGATCGATGGTGAGCGTGACCACGATTTCGTCGTGGTCGGCGTGAGACGCGCCGTGCGCCGCCGCTTTCACATGCGCCGCGCTGTCCAGAGCCGCCTCGGGTCTAGCCTCCGCCGGCGCCCCGTAAAGCGCGGCGTAGGCGGTGAGGCTTGCCCAGGCGGCGGGTGCAATTTGGATTTTGTCCGCCATGCGCGCGAGAATCCTGGTCGCCGCCTCGGCATAAAGCGCGTCGGCCTTGCCCAATTGCGCCAGGAGGGCATAGGCGGCCGACGTTCCGGCAGGCATCTCATGGTCGTCGAGATCGATCGCCGGCAGGAGCAAGTTCGCGTCGGCCGTCGAGGTCACGGCAAGACCGTCCGCCTTGATGAAGCGCGCCATGATGGCTGAGGCCAGGGCTCGAGCGCGTGCTTGCCAGACCGGCTCGTCTGTCGCCTCGCCGAGCGCTAGGAATCCAAGCCCGAGCATGGCGTAATCGTCAAGGAACCCCTCGCCCGCCGCTTCGCCCTGGAAGAGATGATGGCGGAGGCGCCCGCTCTTCTCGTCGAAAGCGTGTTGCCAGAGGAACTCGCCGGCGCGGCGCGCAGAAGCGATCCATTGCGGTTCGCCGAGGGCCTTTCCCGCGCGCGCAAGGCCGGCGATGGCGAGACCGTTCAGCGCCACAACGATCTTGTCATCGCGCACCGGCTGGGGTCGCCCATCCCGAGCTTCGAGCAGCCTGGCCCGCGATGGCGCCAGCTCGGCCATACGGCGCGGAAGGCTCGCTCTGCTCTCCGCCGATGCGGCCTGATCCTGCCGGATGCGCAACACGCCCGGACCGCTCGGCTCGCTCGGCAGCGGTATCAGCTCGTAAAGGCGGAAGAGTCGATCCGCGTCAGCCGATCCCAGAACTTCGGTGATCTCAGCCCGCGTCCACAGATAAGTCTCGCCCTCCTTGCCGTCGATGTCGGCATCCTCGGCGGTGTAGAAGCCGCCATCGGGCGCCGTCATGCGCCGGGCGAGATAGCTGGCGAGATCGGCGGCCATGTCGCGGGCGAGCGGCTGACGGGTGATCGCATAGTAATCGGCATAGAGGCCCACGAGTTGGGCGTTGTCGTAGAGCATCTTCTCGAAATGGGGCACGGACCAGGTCGGCTCGGTGCTGTAGCGGTGCATCCCGCCGCCGAGATGATCGTGGATGCCGCCAATCGCCATGGCGTCGAGCATTTCGGCGGCCGCTTGCAGAGACTCAGCGGTGCCGTTGAGGCGATAGTCCGTCAGAAGAAGGTTGAGCACAGGCGATTGCGGGAACTTGGTTCCGCCGCCGCCATCGAGGCCGCCATAGACTTTGTCGCGTTGCCCGAGAAATTGATCGCGCGCCGTTGCGAGCCAATCGGCAGGCCTGATCTTCAAGACGCTGGCGGGCTTGCCGCCCGTATCGTGCACCCGAGCCAACGCAGCCTGCACCTGCTCGGCGATCTCCTTGATCTTCGCCGGACTCTTTTCCCAATCCTCGTGAATCAGCTTGAGAATGGTGGGAAAACCGTTCGCGCCCTCCCGATCTTCCGGAGGAAAGTAGCTGCCGGCAAAGAAGGGCTTGAGGTCCGGCGTCAGAAACAGATTGTTCGGCCATCCGCCCGAGCCGGTCAAAAGCTGCCGCGCGAGCATGAAGGTCTGGTCGAGATCGGGGCGCTCTTCGCGGTCTACTTTGATATTGACGAACCACCGGTTCATCAGCGCGGCGATGGCGGGATTGGAGTAGATGGTCCGCTCGGCCACATGGCACCAGTAGCAGGTGCTGTAGCCAACGGAGAGGAAGATCGGCTTGTTCTCTTTCTTCGCCCGCGCAATAGCTTCCTCACCCCACGGATACCAGTCAACCGGATTGTGGGCGTGCTGGAGGAGATAGGGACTGGCAGAGTGGATCAGCCGGTTGGTATCGGCTTGCGGTGTCTCCGCGATCGCTGGGACAGCGAGAAGAATGCATGCGATCGCCGCCGCGACTCGACGCAGCGGGTTCAGCTCAAAGGCTCGGCGAGGCTTCTCTAGCCAGCCGCTTCGAACGTGGCGCCCTCGATCTTGTCGCACTCTTCCTTCGTCATCGTGAGATAGCCCTTGCCCTTGCAAGCGTTCTGGCCCTTGCACTCGTTGCTCGCCGTCTTGCACGCGCCTTTGCCCTTGCAGGCATTGGCGCCCATGCAGTGACCTTGGCCTGGCTCGGCGGCAGACGCTGGCGCTTGGACGGCGCCGGCGAGGATGAGTGCGGCTGCGGCGAAAGCGATCGACGCACCGGATCGAATGGAAGCCTTCATGACGCATTCCTTCTCTGACGCGATACGACTGAGGAGGCAGTATCAACTCGGCTAACAGGCGATGCAAGGCACCACACGAGAATGTGACTCCCGCCCGATGGCGGGCAGCTTCACGGACCGAAGCCTGGCTCGCCGAGGGCGGGCTCGAGCGCCGCGAGATCCCGCATGAGATGAACGCCCATAAGCACAGCTGAGCGGACTGAATCTGCACGGGCGCCCGCAATCTGTTCATCTCCTATGCTTCCCTGTTAGGTTGGGGCGTGATGCAACAAGTTCTCAGAGTTGGCCTTATCGCCGCTGCGTTTGCGCTCTTTCTCGTCGGGGAGGCTTCGGCGCAGGCGGGAGGTCAGGCACCGCCCGGTGCCCCCGTGCCCAAGCAGGCTGCACCCGAGGCGGCCAAAGCGGCGGCGGAACCGCCCAAGTCGGCCCCGGTCAAGGTCGCCGGCAATTTCGGCCAATGGGCGCTCGTCTGCGGGGAGGCAAAGACCAAGGAGGAGAAGCAGCCCTGCTCCCTCGTCCAGGCGCTCGTCGAGAAGGAGACGCAGAAGCTCGTGTTCCGCGTGACGGTGGGATATGGCCCCAAGGGTAATCTCGTGCTGAGGATCGACAGCCCGACCGGGGTCGCGGTCCAGAAGGGCCTGGAATTTTCTCCGGATGCGGTGAAGATCTATCGCCTGCCGTTTCAGACCTGTCTCCCACAAGGCTGTAGCGCGGTGCTCATCGTCCCCGACGATCTCAAGCAGGACTTGCAGAAATCCGGGAAGGGCACGATCACCGTCTATGCGCTCAACGGTCAGGCGGTGCAGGCGCTTGCCGAACTGAGCGGCTTTGCCGATGGGCTCGCGGCGCTGGACAAGCGCCGGGCCATGCCCTGAGCAACGACGCGGAGGGAGGGGTGGCGGGAAAAAAGGACTCCGCGCGCAGCAAGGGCAAGGCGCCGCGCGCTTCCGCGCCGAAGCGAGCGCGCGCGAGGAAGAGCCCGATCGTAGAGAGCAGCGGGCCTCCGCCCGCCGACGAGGCGATCGCCGCTTCGCCATCAGCCCCGGCAAGCGCGCAGCCGCAGCAACAGCAGCAGACGACGATCTCGACCTCGCGCGGCTTTGCCGATTTCCTCTCGACCAACCGCTTGAGCCTCGCCCTTACCTCCTACCAGACCGGGCAGCTCATGCTGATCGGCCCCTTGCTCGACGGCAGGCTGTCGGTGTTCCAGCGCAATTTCGTGCGCGCCATGGGACTCTGGGCCACCCCGCAGCGCCTCTACCTCGCCACCATCGCTCAGATCTGGCGGCTTGAGAACGTGCTCGGGCAAGGACAGCTCGCCACCCAGCAATCGCTTCACTATGAGCGGCTCTATGTCCCGCGCATGTCGCACACCACCGGCGACATCGACGCTCATGAGCTCGCCGTCGACGGCAAGAACCAGCTCGTTTTCGTCAACACCAAATATTCGTGTCTTGCCACGCTCGACACCGTGCACAGCTTCAAGCCGCTATGGAAGCCGCGCTTCATTTCGAAGCTCGCGCCGGAGGACCGCTGTCATCTCAACGGCCTCGCCATGCAGAACGGCGCGCCGAAATACGTTACCGCGGTGTCGCGCTGCGACGTGGT
>DASWJG010000139.1:0-6560 GCA_036397315.1 Methyloceanibacter sp.
TGGCCATGGGGGCCATGTTCTGGGCGCCCCCGCGCGATTTGCTGATCTGGCTCGGCGCCGTGTTCGTGGCCAAGGGCATTCTCATTAGCCTCTGCCGGCAGTTCATCAAGGCCCCGCGCGACGACGCCGCGACCCCCACCTGGCGCGCCAAGATCACCGCCGCCGAGTTCCTCTATGGCGTCACCTGGGCCAGCGTCGCTTTCATCAGCCCCGCCACGCAAAGCGAGGCAGCTCACACCTTCATTTTCGCCTCGCTCCTCGTCGTCATCTCGATGCGCATGCTGTTCGCGTCGACGGTCATGCCTATCGTCTACGCCGGCACCTTGCCGATGACGGTGGCCATCGTCATCCGCTTCGCCCTGCTCGACAACCCGTTCTATTGGGCCATGGCGGCGATGGCGGTCGGCGTCCATATTTACTTCATCTGGCTGATGAACGGGCTCAACTCGACCGTCGTCGCCATGCTTGAGTTTCGCGCCGAGAAAGACGCGCTGATCGCCGAGCTCGAACAATCGAAAGCGATCTCCGATGAGGCGCGGCTCAGGGCCGAGGAAGCGAACCTCGCCAAGTCGCGCTTCCTCGCCACCATGAGCCACGAGCTGCGCACCCCGCTAAACGCCATTCTCGGCTTCTCCGAAATCATGCGCTCGGAGATCCTGGGTCCGCACAACAACCCGACCTATAAGGAATACGCCGCCGACATCCATCAGAGCGGCCAGCATCTGCTCAATCTCATCAACGAGATTCTCGATATCAGCCGCATCGAGGCGGGCCGCTACGAGTTGCACGAAGGCCCGCTCGACCTCGCCGACGTGGTCGAGGACTGTCACCGGCTCATGCGGCTGCGGGCCGAAAGCAAGGGTCTCAAGATCGTCGAGGCCTTCGAGGAGAACCTGCCGCAGCTCTGGGCCGACGAGCGTGCCGTCCGCCAGATTTGCCTCAACCTCCTGTCCAACGCCATCAAGTTCACCCCGACCGGCGGGCACGTCACCTTGAAGATCGGGCGCACCGCGACCGGCGGGCAATTCTTGAGCGTGAAGGACACCGGCCCGGGCATCGCCGAGAACGAGATCCCGCGGGTGTTGAAGAGCTTTGGCCAGGGCTCCCTCGCCCATCAGACGGCCGAAGGCGGCACCGGGCTCGGCCTTCCCATCACCAAGGGCTTGACCGAGCTGCATGACGGATCCTTCGAGTTGAAGAGCAAGCTCCGCTACGGCACCGAGGTCATCGTCACCTTCCCGCGCAAGCGGGTGATGGAGGCGTTGCCCCGGGTGCCCGAGCCGCGCGAGATCCAGCCCGAGAGGGTGCGCGCCACCTGGCGCGCCAGAGCCGGCAGGCGGTAGGGAATATCGCCTCGCCTTTCGGCCCTGAGTGCAATTGTTGGCGGGAAGCACACGCGCTTTATATTGTAGGACTCGTCGGGGGGAGAATTTTGAGGCCTCAGGAGATCAATGGCTCCGCCACCAGGAAGAGGAAGCTCAGATGAAACGGAAATTTGTGACGATCGGCGTCGCTTTTCTGGCTTTAGCCGCGCTGATGACCTCGGCTTCGGCTGTCTCGGAGGAAGCAAGACGGGCCTGCGAGCGGGCGGCCGAAAGGCAACTGCCAATTCTTACGGCTCCCGAAAAGGAAGCCTTCATTGCCAACTGCCTCGCCAATGCTTCGGCAACGCCGGGTGGAACGCAGGGCGGCACCAAGTATTGACGGGTCCTTCGAGCTGAAGAGCAAGCCCGGGCAGCGAGGTCATCGTCACCTTCCCGCGCAAGCGCGTGATGGAGGCGGCCCCGGGGTCCCTGAGCCCCGGGAGATCCAGCCTGAGAGGCGCCACCTGACGCGCCCGGCCGGCAAGCAGTAGTAGCTCACCAATTCGACGTGGGGTGTGCTAGGAGGTCGTCATCAATACTATCGCCAGGAGAACGCGCGCCTTGCAGCCGACTTTCAACATCTGGAGACACTGATGAGCTTCAACAAGAACACGCAATTCAATCGCATGCGGAAGCCGGCTAAGCGGGTGCTGGTGGGTGAGACGCCGCAAGAGGAAGCAGCGCGCCTGGCGCGCGAGATCGCGGCTCATCCCGTGACCAAATGCGAGCCCGGCGAGCGTAACCCGGTCTCATCGCGCCCGGGTTGGAGCAACAAGCCGTTCATTCCGCTGGCCGAGCGAATCGTCGCCGAGGGCATCGCCAAGAAGATCATGAAGAAGGGCTAGACGGACTCCTAATATCCTTCCGGTAGGACTCCGTCTCCCCCGCGTACCGAGCCCGGCGAGATTCGGCCAGCGGCCGCAGCGTGCCGCCTGGCGCGCGGGCGGGATGGGTGTCCGACCTCGCCTCAAGAAATCGTCATGGCCGGGCTTGTCCTGACCATCCACGTCTCCGCTTGGCGCGGCTAGACCGCCCTTTTGTCCGCCTAAAGTCGGGATTAGACTATTCCAATGCGCGCCCGCTTTCGCGGCTATGAGGGAAACAAACAGGAATGAAACGGCTCGGACTTCTCGCCGTTCTGCTTCTCGCTGCGGGCTTTGCTTGCGCCGCGAGCGAACCGGCCTTTGCCAGCATTGTCATCCAGATCGACAAGCCGACCCAGACCATGACGGTCGCGGTCGACGGCAAGGTTCAGTATCGCTGGGCCGTGTCGACCGGCGCTACCGGCTTCTCGACGCCCCCCGGCTCCTACACGGCGTTCCGCATGGAGCGGATGCATTACTCGCGCGAGTGGGACAATGCCGGCATGCCCCATTCGATCTTCTTCACCCAACGAGGCCACGCCATCCACGGCTCGGACCATCCCGGCCGCGGCACGCCTGTCTCGCACGGCTGCGTGCGCCTCTCGCTGACCAACGCCGCCGTCCTCTATCAGCTGGTCGGGGCCAGAGGCATGGCGAATACCAAGGTGGTGGTCAGAGGGCCAGATCCCGGTGGTGTGTTCGCCCCGAGTAAGCCGCCGCAGGCGAAGCCGAAGCCGCTCTTCCCCTTCGGGGGGCTGTTCGGCTTCGGAGGTTCGCGCTAGCCGGCTTGGCTTGAGCCCGCGATTGCCCGGACCGCCGGCAGTGCCTACATTCGGTCAGGGACCATCAGCGGGGCAAAACCCTCCTTGGAAACGCCGTGCATCAATGTTTGCCTGCTCGACAGCCAGACGGGGCTTTGCATCGGCTGCGGGCGCACCATCGAGGAGATCGCCCGCTGGTCGGCGATGAGCTGTTCCGAGCGGCGTGCCATAATGCGCGAGCTCCAGGCACGCAAGGAATGTCTCGAGGAGGCGAAAGGCTAAACGCGTGACGACCTGGGTTGCCCTGTTCATTCTCGCGCTCGCCGCCATGCTGCTCGTCTCGAACGAGTCCGGCATCATCGCCGGGCTCAACAGCGACATTTTCGGCTATGTGGCGCTTCTCCTCGCGCTGGCCGTCTTCGTTGGTGGCGGGCTGTTGGGCAGCTATCGAGGGCGCATCGGCTCGCTGACGCGCGACGCGGTGACCTGGCTCGCGCTCGGTCTCGGCCTTGTCACGATCTATGCCTACAAAGAGGAGCTGATGCCGATCGCGGCGCGCGTCGTGGGCGAGCTCCTGCCTGGCAGCGCCATGACCGTCGAGCAGAGTACGGGCGGCGTGACGGAAGTGCGCATCAGGAAGCGGCTCGACGGACACTTCACCGCTAGCGTGAAGGTGAACGGCAAAAAGATCTCCATGATCGTCGACACCGGCGCCTCGAGCATCGTTCTGAAGCCCGAGGATGCGAAGAAGGCCGGCATCGATGTGAGCAAGCTGACCTATCGGGTGCCGGTGCTCACCGCCAATGGCCGCACCGTGGCGGCGCGGGTGCGCCTCGATGAGGTCTCGATCGGCCCGCTCGACCGCAAGAATGTCGACGCGCTGATCGCCCAGCCGGGAGCGCTCACCCAGAGCCTGCTCGGTATGAGTTTCTTAAGCCGCCTGCGCTCCTATGAATTTTCCGGCGATTTCCTCACCTTGCGCGGTTGAAACGCGCAAGCCCGCTGTTTTTCCGGAGCGCGAAATTGATGGGTTCGGCCGTCAAACATGTGCTGCACGAGGCATTCGTGTGGGGAGCCGTGGCGCTCGCCGGCTTCGCCCTGTTCTATTTCTTCGACGATCTCAAGCAAGCCTTTGGCCCCGGCACGGAAACTGCTCGCCCGATCGCTGCGCGTCAGGAGAGCGGGACGAAGTCCCCCGGCTTCGGCGGCGAGGTGCGGCTCAAGGCCGACCGGCGCGGGCACTTCGTGTTCGGCGCCGCCATCAACGATCGTCCGGCGACCTTCATGGCCGATACCGGCGCCACGCTCGTGGTTCTCACCTATGAGGATGCTGCTCGCCTCGGCCTGTCGCCGCAGGGGCTCGATTTCTCGGGGCGCGTCGAGACCGCCAACGGCGTCTCCCGCGTGGCGCCGGTCACGCTCGACCGCGTGCGCGTGGAGGACATCACGGTCCGCGACGTTCCCGCCCTCGTCGCCGAGAGGGGCGCGCTTGCCACCAACCTCCTCGGCATGAGCTTCTTGGGCCGCCTAAGAAGCTTCCAGATGCAGGGAAGCGAGCTCATCCTCGTCCAATAGAAGTCTTGCCGGGAACCTCGCCGCGCCACTCGCTGTTGGTCCGCAGACGAAAATCGCTTAAGAGACAGAATGTTTCCCAAGCCGCGCCAAGACCTCGTTCCCAATACCGCCGAATTCGAGCGCCTGCCCTTCGTCAAGGCCACCGGATTTCGCGAGTACGATGCGCGCTGGCGCTATCCCGATGAGATCAATCTGCTCGGGCTCGAAGCCGTCGGCCTTGGCCTTGCCACCCTAATGCGCGCGCGCGGCGTGCCGGTGCGTGTCGTAGTCGGCCACGACTACCGCTCCTATTCGGCCGCGGTCAAAGCGGCGCTGACCACGGGTTTGCTCGCCGGCGGCGCCGAGGTGCACGACATTGGCCTCGCGCTCTCGCCCATGGCTTATTTCGCGCAGTTCGCGCTCGAAGTCGAAGGCGTCGCCATGGTCACCGCCAGCCATAACGACAATGGCTGGACCGGCATCAAGATGGGGATGGAGCGGCCGCTGACCTTCGCCCCCGACGACATGACCGCGCTGAAAGAGATCGTGCTGAAGGCGGAGTTCGCTCCGCAAAACCAGGGCGGGCGCTACATCTTCGTGCCCGACATGGCCGAGCGCTACATGGCCGACCTTCTGGCGCGGCCCAAATTGCTGCGCCCCTTGAAGGTGGTCGTATCCTGCGGCCACGGCACGGCGGGGGCTTTCGCGCCGCGTGTTCTCGCCGAGCTCGGCTCCACCGTCATTCCGCTTAACTGCGAGCTCGACTACACCTTCCCCGCCCACAATCCGAATCCCGAAGACCTCTCCATGCTGAACGCTACCCGCGATGCCGTGCTTGAGCATAAGGCCGATCTCGGGCTCGCCTTCGATGGCGACGGCGACCGCTGCGGGGTGGTCGACAACGAGGGCGAGGCGATTTTCGCCGACAAGGTCGGCGTGATGCTTGCCCGCGACATCGCCGCCCGCAACCAAGGCGCGCTGTTCGTCGCCGACGTCAAGTCCACCGGCCTCTTCCTCACCGATCCGGTGCTGAAGCAACACGGCGCCAAGACGCTGTTCTGGAAGACCGGGCACTCCTACATCAAGCGCTACAGCCACGAGACCGGCGCGCTGGTCGGCTTCGAGAAGTCCGGACACTTCTTCTTCAACCCGCCGCTCGGCCGCGGCTACGATGATGGCCTAGTGGCGGCGCTCGCGGTGCTCGACATGCTCGATCGCAATCCCGGCAAGTCTCTGGCAGACCTTAAGCGCGAGCTGCCGAAGACCTGGCAGTCCCCGACCATGTCGCCGCATTGCGACGACGAGCTCAAATACGAAGTCGTCGACCGGGTGGTGAAACACTTCGAGAAGGTTGCCGCCAACGGCGGAAAGCTCGCCGGCCAGAAGATCCGCGAGCTCATCACCGTCAACGGCATCAGGATCGTGCTCGATGACGGCACCTGGGGCCTGGTACGCGCCTCGTCGAACAAACCCGAGCTGGTCGTCGTGGTCGAGAGCCCGACCTCCGAGGCAAACATGCGCGCGATCTTCGCCGAGATCGATGCGGAGCTCGCCAAGCAGCCCGAGGTGGGCGAGTACAATCAGAAGATCTAGGAGGCCACAGCGCTAGCGCCACAGAACCGTCAGCTCTCTGTCGCAAATCTGCAAGACGAATCTGCTTTTTTGCCCGCGCGCCATGATCGATTTCGACGTCACCAGTTTCGTCTTCGCCGCAGGGCTTGCCGCCGGCGCCACGCTCGATCTTCTTCTGCTGCGCACTCTGTTCGCCCCGCCCTTCCGCATCTGGCCCACGCCTGAGCCCGGCAGCTGGCAAAGCCTCACCTTTTGGGGACTGTTCCGCGGCGCCATGGTGGCGACCTTCGTCGTCGCGGCGCTCGACTGGAACAGCACGCCCTTGCTCGATTGGACCCGCTTCATCCCCGGCGTGCCGCTCGGCCTGATCGGCCTCTTCATCACCGTCTGCGGCTATTTCAACCTCGGCCTCGGCAATACCTATTGCGGCGCCGACGGCCTGGTGA
>DASWJG010000140.1:0-3039 GCA_036397315.1 Methyloceanibacter sp.
GCCGGTCGGCAAGTGGGTCATGCGGACGGCACTGTCGGTGGTGTTGACGTGCTGACCGCCCGCGCCCGATGAGCGGTAGGTGTCGATGCGCACGTCCTTCTCGTCGATGGCGATCTCGATCGTGTCGTCGATGGCGGGATAGATCGACACGGAAGCGAAACTCGTATGGCGGCGTGCGTTGGAATCGAACGGTGAGATGCGCACCAGACGGTGCACGCCCGACTCGGTCTTTAGCCAGCCATAGGCGTTGGCGCCCTTGATCAGCACGGTCGCCGCCTTGATGCCGGCCTCCTCGCCATAGTGCTCGCCGATGATCTCGACTTTGTAGTCCCGCCCTTCCGCCCAACGCACATACATGCGCTCCAGCATCTGTGCCCAGTCCTGGCTCTCGGTGCCGCCGGCCCCGGCGTGGATTTCGACAGAAGCGTCATTGGCGTCGGCCTCGCCGGAGAGCAGCGCCTCGACCTCCCGCGTGTGGGCTTCTTGCCTCAGCCGGGCAAGCGCCTTCTCGGCCTCGGCGACGACGTTCGCGTCGCCCTCCTCCTCGCCGAGGGCGACGAGTTCGACATTGTCGTCGAGCTCGCGGGCGAGGCGGTCGAAAGCGTTGATCGCGGTCTCGAGCTGCTGGCGCTCGCGCATCAGGCTTTGCGCGCGGCGGCTGTCGCTCCAGAAGTCGGGGGCCTCGACCTGGCGGTCGAGCGCGGCTAGCCGATCCTTGGCCTGGTCAGGGTCAAAGATGCCTCCTGAGCAGGGACAAGGACTCTCTGATATCGTTGACGACCGACTCGGTTTCGGCGCGCATCGCGTCCTCAAGCAGCTATGAATGGGTGGGACCGGCGGGACCCGCCGCCCGCAGCCAGCTCAGCTGAATATAAGGTCTAGTAGAGGCCGCCGGTACCCGATGTCAAAGCACGGTCGTTGCCCGGCGCTGGGCCTGCGCCCGGGCCTGGTCCGAGCGGCGGTGGAGGGCCGAAATCGTCCCCCACCATCTCGCCGCCCTCACCCTCACCCTCGACAACCGAGCCAGCAGGCTCCTGGCCTGGCTTGAAGGCCTCCATGATGGCGGTCTTGTCGCCAGCCCCCGCCGGCAAGCCGGACTTGTGGTTGACGCGCACGAGCTTGATGCCGGGGGGCGCGCGGAATGGGACAGGCGGCACGCCGGCGAGCGCCTCCTTCAAGAAGTCGCGCACGATGGGTGCGACAAGACTGCCACCGGTCTCCCCATGGCCCATCGAGGTCGGTTGGTCGTAACCGAGATATGCGCCGACGGCGAGGTCGGGCGTGAAGCCGATGAACCAGGCATCTTTGTAGTCGTTGGTCGTGCCGGTCTTGCCGGCAATCGGCCGGCCGAGCACCTTGAGCCGCTGGGCGGTACCGCTCTGAACCACGCCCTCCATGATCGAGGTCATCTGGAACGCCGACATCGGATCGATGACCTGCTTGCGATCATCGACGAGTTCCGGCTCCTGCTGGCTGCTCCACTCGCGCGCCGCGCAAGCGGTGCAGTCGCGCCCATCGTGGCGCCAAACCGTCCGGCCATAGCGGTCCTGGATGCGATCGATGAAGGTCGCCTTGATCTGCTTGCCGCCATTGGCGATCATGGAATAGCCGGTCACCATGCGCAACACCGTCGTCTCGCCGGCGCCGAGCGCCATGGACAAAGCAGGCATCAGATTGTCGTAGACGCCGAAGCGTCTGGCATATTCCACGATGATCGGCATGCCCATCTCATTGGCAAGCCGCACCGTCATCAGATTGCGCGATTTTTCGATGCCGAAGCGCAAGGTGGACGGACCTGCGGCGGAACCTGCATCGTAGTTCTTCGGGCACCATTGCGGCATGCCTGCCCCTTGAGAGAGGCAAATTGGGCCGTCGACGATGATGCTCGACGGCGTGTAGCCGTTGTCGAGCGCGGTGGTGTAGATCAAAGGTTTGAACGAGGAGCCGGGCTGACGGCGCGCTTGGGTCGCCCGGTCGAACTGGCTTTGCGCAAAGCTGAAGCCGCCGGCGATGGCGAGCACGCGGCCGGTATGGGGATCCATGGCCACGAGGGCTCCCCCGATGTCGGGGACCTGCTGGAGCGACCATTGCCCCTTGAGCTCCTCTGGCGACGCCGTGGGCGTGCCGTCCTCAGCCAGCTTGGGCTCACGCGGCGAGACATAGATGACGTCGCCGGGCTTGAGCACGGCGTTTACCGACCCCGGAGCACCGCCGAGACCGCGCGCGAGCTTGGGCCGCGCCCATTTCACCTCCTCGAAGGGAATGACGCCGGTCTCGCGTTCCTTCACGAGCTGGCCAGCCGAGGTGCGGCCGGGACGAATTCCAACCACCGCCTTGTCCTTGGATACTTCGAGCACGACGGCAAGCCGCCAGGGAGCGATGTCGGCCCACACCGGGATGGCGGCAAGCGTGGTACCCCAATCGCCTTTCAGCTCGATCTGCTTCACCGGGCCGCGCCAGCCGCCGCGTCTGCGGTCATAAGCGACAAAGCCATCGACCAGCGCCTTGCGGGCGATGCGTTGCAGCCGCGGGTCGAGCGTCGTGCGCACCGAGAGGCCGCCGCCATAGAGCTTGTCCTCGCCGAAGCGGTCGAGAATCTCGCGGCGCACCTCCTCGGCGAAATACTCGGAGGCAAAGATCTTGGGTCCTGTGACGCGCTTGATGACGCCGAGAGGTTGAGCCTTGGCGGTCTCTCCCTCCTCCTTGGTGGCGAAGCCGTTCTCGACGACGTGGTCGATGACCCAGTTGCGGCGGGCGACGGCCCGATCATGGTACTTGAACGGATCGTAGTTGCTCGGCGCCTTGGGGAGGGTCGCAAGATAGGCGCAATCGGCAAGGGTAAGCTCGTTCAGAGCCTTGTCCCAATAAGACTGCGCTGCTGCCGCCACGCCATAGGCACCCACGCCGAGATAGATCTCGTTGAGGTAAAGCTCGAGGATCTGCTCCTTGGTGAAGGCGCGCTCGATGCGGATGGCAAGGATCGCCTCTTTCAGCTTCCGCTCAACCGTTTGGTCGCTGGAAAGGAGGAAATTCTTGGCC
>DASWJG010000141.1:0-5409 GCA_036397315.1 Methyloceanibacter sp.
GGCGGGACTGGTATCGCGGCGGCTCGGCAGCGGCACCTTCGTCGGCGCAACGGCCAGCCGGCGGTCAAGCGATCTCGCCGATCAGGTGAGCCCGCTCCAGCTCATCGAGGCGCGGCTCGCGGTCGAGCCTTTCACCACGCGGCTCGCAGTTCTGCATGCGACGCGGCGCAATCTCGACGAGATGGAAGTGGTGCTGGCCCATGCCGAGGGGGCGGTCAACGACAAGGACGACTTCTCCAAATGGGACGGCGAATTCCATCTCTTGATCGCGCATGCCTCGGCCAATCCGCTGCTCATCAACGTCTACCGGCAGATCAATCACGTACGCCTGCACGCCCAATGGGACGCGATGAAGGAGAAGATCCTGACGCCCGACGTGGTCGTCGCCTATAACCGCCAGCATCGCGGCATCTTTAACGCGCTCAACGAGCGCGACGCGCAACTAGCCTACACGCTGATCACCGAGCATCTGGAGAAGGCGCGCGACGATCTTCTGAGAGCGAACAGTCTATAACGCGCGCCCGAGCCGATGAATTCAGCCTTGCTCGGCTTAGTGGCGGCTCTCTCCTGGGGCCTCAACGATTTCCTTGCCCGCTTTCCGTCCCGCGCCGTGGGCCCTATCCCCACGGTTCTCGCCGTCACCGCCGCAGGGCTCATCGTCCTCAGCGCGTGGCTTTTGCTTGGCGGAGCCACAGTCAGCATCGTCTGGCCGTCGCTTTGGCTGGTCGCAGTCAGCGGGGTCTTCTTCACGCTTGGCACGCTAGCGCTCTACGCGGCTCTGGCTCTTGGCCCAATCTCGATTGTGGCCCCGATCACCGGCTCCTACCCTGCGCTCGCCATGATACTCGCCGTGGCGCAGGGGGCCCGGCCAAGCGTCGCGCAGTGGCTCGCGATCGGCGCCGTGACGGCGGGGGTCCTGATCGTGTCGCGGAGCGGCGGGCGCTACGAGGAATCGGGCGAGCTTCCGCCCGGCAAGCTGAAGATCGTGCTCGGTCTCGCCCTTCTTGCGAGTTTCGGCTTTGCCATCGCTCTCGCCGCGGGCCAGGCCGCCGTTCCCATTTTCGGCGAGGTCGAGACGGTATGGCTGGCGAGGCTGTTCGGGCTTATCACCATCGGAAGTCTCTATTTTTGGGATTTATGGCGGTCGGCGAAGACGTCCCTGCCCGCAAGCTGGCTGCCCTTGCTCGGTCTGATGGGATGCCTCGACGTGGCCGCGCTCGGCACCATTGTCGCGGCCGGCAATCTACCGGACCCGGCTTTCGCGACGGTCGTGTCCTCGGCCTTCAGCGCAGTCACCGTCATACTTGCGAGGGTCATTTTGAAAGAGGCGATCTCGCCTGCCCAGCTCGGCGGCATCGCCCTGATCGTCGGCGGGGTCGTCGCGCTTGCCGGGCTTTAGAGCCTTCCCGATTAACTACGATGTGTCGCCTTGAAGCGGGTAGGCTGAGCGATATCGATGCCGATCCGAAGGAACGAGCCCTATGAAACTCGACGACGTCCGCAAGCGCGCCTTCGCCATGCCGCTGACCAGCCCCGCCTTCCCGCCGGGGCCCTACCGCTTCGTCAATCGCGAGTACCTGATCATCACCTATAGAACCGACCGCGGCGCGCTCGAAGCCGTGATCCCGGAGCCGCTCACCTTCGATGAGCCGATCGTCAAATATGAATTCATCCGCATGCCGGATTCGACGGGTTTCGGGAACTACGCGGAATCCGGCCAGGTCGTCCCGGTGAAGTTCAAAGGCAAGGAGGGCAACTACACGCTCGCCATGTTCCTCAACGACGGACCGCCGATCTATGGCGGCCGCGAACTGTGGGGCTTCCCTAAGAAATATGCCCAGCCGAGCTTAAGCGTGGATCGCGACACGCTGGTCGGAACGCTCGACTATGGGCAGGTGCGGATCGCCACCGGCACGATGGGCTTCAAGCACCAAGCGCTCGATCTTAAGTCCGTGCACACCGGCATGGAGAAACCGAACTACCTCCTGAAGATCATTCCGCACGTGGCCGGCAGCCCGCGTATCCTGGAGCTCGTCGACTATCGCCTCGAAGACATCGTCGTGAAAGGCGCCTGGTCGGGACCCGCCACGCTCGATTTGAGACCCCATGCGCTGGCGCCGATCGCCGAGCTTCCCGTGCGCGAGATCATCTCCGCCACGCATATCGTCGCCGACCTCACCCTCGGACTGGGAAAGGTCGTCTACGACTATCTCAAGAAATAAGGAGCGGCGCGCCTAGCGGCGCGAGAGCTGCTCGAGCCGCTGCTGCATGGCCGTAAGCTCGGCCTTGAGCGTGGCGATCTCGTCCTCGCTCGGCTTGCTGTTTGCGGCCTTGGCCGTGCCCTCCTCGGTCCCGGCATCGGCCGGTGACTTGGCGCCATCGCCGGAGTCTGTCGCGGAGAAGGGGCTGAACAAGCCGAGCGCGCGCTCGAAGGTGGCGAAGTTCTTGCGCACCTGCTCCTGCATCGCCTCGAACGCCGCCGTGCCGAAAACATGGGCGAAGCGGCGGCGATATTGCTCTTGCTGGCGGGTGAGCGAATCGAGGCTGAATTCGAGATAGCTCGGCACCAGCTTCTGCATGCTGTCGCCATAAAAGCGGATGAGCTGGCGCAGGAAGCCGATGGGGAGAAGGTTCGTTCCCCTGCTCTCCTGCTCGACGATGATCTGGGTCAGGACCGAATGGGTCAGGTCTTCGCCGGTCTTGGCGTCGTAGACGACGAAGTCGCGCTCGGCCCTGACCATCTCGGCCAGGTCCTCGAGCGTCACATAGGTGCTTGTGTCGGTATTGTAGAGCCTGCGGTTGGCGTATTTCTTGATGATGACCGGCCGGCTCTCCTGCTCCGCGTCCCTTGCCACGTGTCTATCGCTCCTACGCCTTGGGGCCCGCCCCCAGGTTGCTTTATACCGCAACTGCGAGATCAGTAGCACGTTCTTTGTGCATAGCACCAGAGGCTTTGCCGCGAGCCTTAACAGGGCCCCAACTGTAGGCTTCCATTGCAAGAATCACTACGTTATGACCTTGGGCCCCTGGGGAAGTGGAGACGAGGAGTATGAAAGAGGAAGAGATTGTCATCGTCAGCGCGGCGCGGACGCCCGTTGGCTCCTTCAATGGCGCGCTTTCGAGCCTGCCGGCCCATGCGCTGGGCGAGGTCGCCATCAGGGCGGCGCTTGAGCGTGCCAAGGTCGATCCGGCCGATGTCGATGAAGTGATCATGGGTCAGGTGCTGACCGCCGGCCAGGGCCAGAATCCGGCGCGGCAGGCAGCTATGGCCGCGGGCGTGCCGCAAGAGGCCACGGCTTGGGGCGTGAACCAGGTGTGCGGCTCGGGGCTCAGGGCCATCGCGCTTGGCGCCCAGCAGATCGCAGTCGGCGACGCCGATATCGTGGTCGCCGGCGGCCAGGAGAGCATGAGCCTTTCGCCCCATGTCGCCCATTTGCGCAACGGGCAGAAGATGGGTGCCATCGAGTTCATCGACAGCATGATCAAGGACGGACTGTGGGAGATTTTCAATGGCTACCACATGGGCGTCACCGCCGAGAACGTCGCCCGTCAATGGCAGATCACCCGCGAGGAGCAGGACAAATTCGCCACCGCCTCGCAGAACAAGGCCGAGGCCGCCAAGAAGGCCGGCAGGTTCAAGGACGAGATCGCTCCCGTCACCGTGAAGACGCGGAAAGGGGAGACGATCGTCGCCGAGGACGAATATATCCGCGAGGGCGCCAAGATCGAGGATGCGGCGAAGCTCAGGCCCGCCTTCGACAAGGAAGGTACCGTCACCGCCGGCAATGCCTCCGGCCTCAATGACGGCGCCGCCGCCGTCGTGCTGATGACGGCCAAGGAAGCCAAGAAGCGCGGGCTGAAGCCGCTGGCCCGCATCGCCTCATGGGCGACAGTGGGCGTCGATCCCAAGGTGATGGGGTCCGGTCCCATCCCCGCCTCGCGCAAGGCGCTGGAGAAGGCCGGCTGGACGCCCAAGGATCTCGACCTGATCGAGGCCAACGAGGCCTTCGCCGCGCAGGCGCTGGCCGTGAACAAGGATGTCGGCTGGGACACGGGCAAGGTCAACGTCAATGGCGGCGCCATCGCCATCGGTCATCCGATCGGCGCCTCCGGCGCCCGCGTGCTCGTCACCTTGCTGCATGAGATGCAGAAGCGCGACGCCAAGAAAGGCCTCGCTACGCTCTGCATCGGCGGCGGCATGGGCATCGCCATGTGTGTGGAGCGGGACTGACGGGTTCCGCTCGGCTAAGTCTCATTTCGTACCCTCGCGAGGCCTCGCGGGGGAAATCCGCATTGAATGTCGCAAGAAGCGCCCAGAAGAGCGCTTCAAAGGGAGGAAGGCATGGGAAGGGTGGCTTTGGTCACGGGAGGAACGCGCGGCATCGGCGCCGCCATCTGCCAGGCTCTGAAAAAGGCCGGATATAACGTCGCCGCAAATTATGGCGGCAATGATGATGCGGCCAAGGCCTTCAAGAAGGAGACCAAGATCCCGGTCTATAAATGGGATGTGGGCGACTATGTCGCCTGCGAGCAGGGCATCATCAATGTCGAGAACGAGGTCGGCCCCGTCGAGGTGCTCGTCAACAATGCCGGCATCTCGCGCGACGCCATGCTCCAGAAGATGACGCACGAGCAATGGGAGCAGGTGATCCGCACCAATCTCGACTCGCTGTTCAACATGACGCGCCCGATCATCAACAATATGCGCGAGCGGGGCTTCGGCCGCATCGTCAACATCTCCTCGATCAACGGGCAGAAGGGACAGCTCGGGCTCGCCAATTATTGCTCGGCCAAGGCCGGAGTGATCGGCTTCACCCGGGCGCTGGCGCTGGAAAGCGCGCGCAAAGGCATCACCGTGAATGCCATCGCGCCGGGCTACGTCAAGACCGACCTGCTCTCAGGCGTGTCCGAAGAGGTGATGAAGGCGATCGTAGGCCAGATCCCGGTCGGCCGCTTGGGCGAGGCCGACGAGGTCGCCCGCTGCGTGGTGTTCCTGGCCGCCGACGAGGCGGCCTGGATCACCGGCTCCACGCTCACCATCAATGGCGGCCAATTCATGGATTGAGCTGCCCTTCTCGTCATGCCCGGACTTGATCCGGGCATCCATGCCGTTGCCTCTCGCCGAACTGAGAGGCCATTGGAATGGATTGCCGGGTCAAGCCCGGCAATGACGAAGAAAGGCTAAGGCTCAAAGTCGTGAGGGGCCATTTCGAAGCCGGCGAAGTCGAAGCCCGGCGCCACCGTGCAGCCGAGCAAGGTCCAGGGCCCAAGGCTGCGCGCGCTCTGCCAGGCATGCGCCGGGACCGCGGCGTGCGGATGATCGCCTCGATGCCAGTCCGGGCCAAGGCGATATTCGTGGCGCGTTTCCCCGTCCTTCACCTCGAGTAGCAGCGGCGCCCCGCCATACCA
>DASWJG010000142.1:0-7822 GCA_036397315.1 Methyloceanibacter sp.
CTGCTCTCGGGCGACCATGAAAAGATCGCCAAATGGCGGCGCGAGCAGGCCGAGAAACTCACCAAGGCGCGCCGCCCTGACCTGTGGCAGCGCCACCGAATAGACAAACCTTGATCGGGGTCAGACATCGACGCGCCGCAGATGCTATCAACGCAGCAGGTAAAGGAGCTGCTGGGCATGAAGAGTGCGATGATATTCGCCGCGGCAATGCTGCTCGTTTCTTGGTGCGCAAAAGCGCAGGACGCCGATATCGAGGCGGGGGGCGCCTATGCCGGGAAGGTTTGCGCCGCTTGCCACGCCGTGCTGGCCAACGAGCAGATTTCGCCGTTGCCGCAGGCGCCGAGTTTTCAGTCGGTGGCCGACACGCCCGGCATGACCGAGCTGGCGCTCACCGTCTGGCTGCAAAGTTCGCACCCGACCATGCCCAACATCATCCTCGAGCAAGACGACTTGCGGAACGTCGTCGCCTATATTCGCAGCCTGAAAAGCAATTAGGATCGAGCCATGAGCCGGATCACGCCCGTCTTGGCGCTCTGCGCGATTTTGCCGAGCTTCTCCTTGCCGACGAGCGCGCAGGTCGTGACGGACCACCTTGTCGGCAAATACGCGACAACGAAGGAATATTGCGCGGACGCGGCCACGCAGGATTTCGAGATCAGGCGCGGCGTGATCGAGGGGCCTAATCTTCACTGCATCCTGGGCGCGACACAGCCCCCCGGCCCTGGAGGAACTGAGGCCTACGAGTCCCGATGCCGGCAGGGCAACCAGGTGCAATTCGGCACGCTGACCTTCGACCTTTCCGACAAGGAAGACCACACCAGGATCAGCCTGCCGCCGCAGCAGGACTGGATCGTGCTCTATCCCTGCAAATAGAAGGGGCGCCCGGGCCGAATTGTCATCGACAGAAGCGCGCCCTTGCGTTAGGAAACCCGGCACGCAGCGGTTTCCCGCCAGCGTCTCACGACTAAAGGATCAATCAAAAAGAATGGCGTTCGCCGAAAGGCTTTCCCGCCCAAGGCAGGCGCCCTGTGAAAGGTTTATGCCATGAACATCATCGAGCAGCTCGAGCGAGAGCAGGCTGCGGCACTTTCCAAGAAGCGGAAGGTCCCCGATTTCGGTCCCGGCGACACCGTGCGCGTCAACGTGAAAGTGGTCGAGGGCGAGCGCACCCGCGTGCAGGCCTATGAGGGCGTGTGTATCGGACGCGCCGGCGGCGGGGTGAACGAGAACTTCACCGTGCGCAAGATTTCCTATGGCGAGGGGGTGGAGCGCGTCTTCCCTGTGCATTCGCCGCTGATCGATTCGATCGAGGTGGTGCGCCGCGGCCGGGTGCGCCGGGCCAAGCTCTATTATTTGCGCGGGCGGCGCGGCAAGGCGGCTCGCATCCCCGAGCGCCAGGACGTGCGCGCCAAGAAGAAGGAAGCCTTCAAGGGCTTCACCAAGCCGAAGGGCGAGCCTGACGATCTGAAGCTCATCCAAGGCGTCACGCCTGAGCTCGAGACCAAGCTGAACAAGCTCGGCCTGATCAAGTTCGAGCAGATCGCCAATCTCACCGACGACGAGATCGCGGCGCTCGACGAACAGCTCAAGCTCAACGGCGCCATCGAGAATGACGACTGGACGGCGAAGGCCGTCGCGCTGATGGCCGAGACCACCGCCGGCGAGGTTCCCGCCGAGGAAGAGGAAGAGGGTGAAGGCGAGGAGGCCGATACTGAGGCCAAAGCCGAAAAGGCCGCCAAGAAGGCCAAGCCCGCCAAAAAGCCCAAAAAGAGCTAGGGTTCCTGCTCTCGCATCCACTGTCATGCCCGCGAAAGCGGGCATCCAGTAACCCCTGACGGCGCTATAATTCCTGCCTTGGTTACTGGATCGCCCGGTCAAGCCGGGCGATGACAAAACCTGGGAGGGATTTGTAAACCGGGCGCTGAGACGCTATCTCTGGCTGACGAGCCCCTAGCCCGCAAATAGCTGCAAATGGCCAAGCCCCGCACCCTCTACGACAAGATCTGGGACGCCCACTTGGTGCATGAGGCGCCCGATGGCACCTGCCTCATCTATATCGACCGGCATTTGGTGCACGAGGTGACGAGCCCGCAAGCCTTCGAGGGCCTGCGCATGGCCGGCCGCAAGGTGCGCGCGCCGGAGAAGACGCTGGCCGTGGTCGACCATAACGTCCCCACGACCGACCGCTCCAAGGGCATCGACGATCCCGAGTCGGCGCTCCAAATCGCCACGCTCGCCGAGAACGCGCGCGACTTCGGCATCGAATATTATCACGAGCTCGACCGCCGCCAGGGCATCGTGCATGTGGTCGGGCCCGAGCAGGGCTTCACCCTTCCCGGCACCACCATCGTCTGCGGCGACAGCCACACCTCGACACACGGCGCCTTCGGCGCGCTCGCCCACGGCATCGGCACGTCCGAGGTCGAGCATGTGCTCGCCACCCAGACCTTGATCCAGCAAAAGGCGAAGAACATGAAGGTGCGCGTCGACGGCACGCTGCCCGACGGCGTCACCGCCAAGGACATCATCCTCGCCATCATCGGCGAGATCGGCACGGCCGGCGGCACCGGCCATGTAATCGAATATGCCGGCGATGCTATTCGCGCGCTCTCCATGGAAGGGCGCATGACCATCTGCAATATGTCGATCGAGGGCGGCGCCCGCGCCGGCCTGATCGCGCCCGACGCCACGACCTTCGACTACATCAAGGGGCGCCCGCGCGCGCCTAAGGCCGGCGCCTTCGAGCTAGCCCAGCGCGATTGGGAGCGACTCTACTCAGACGACGGCGCCCATTTCGACCGCGAGATTGTTCTCCACGCCGAGAAGCTGCCGCCGCTCGTCACCTGGGGCACGAGCCCCGAGCAGGTGGTCTCGATCACCGGCCGCGTGCCGGTGCCTGCCGAGATAGAGGACGAGACCAAGCGCCGCGCCGCCGAGCGCTCGCTCGACTATATGGGCTTGAAGGGGGGCGAGAAGATGACCGACATCACGCTCGACCGCGTGTTCATCGGCTCCTGCACCAATGGCCGCATCGAGGATCTGCGCGAAGTGGCCCGCGTGGTGGAGGGCCGCAAGGTCAACGAGAATATCCGCGCCATGATCGTGCCGGGCTCAGGATTAGTGAAGGCGCAAGCCGAGGCCGAGGGGCTCGACCGGATCTTCAAGGCGGCCGGCTTCGAATGGCGCGAGCCCGGCTGCTCCATGTGCCTCGGCATGAACCCCGATCAGCTCAGCCCCCGCGAGCGCTGCGCCTCGACCTCGAACCGCAATTTCGAGGGACGCCAAGGCAGGCTCGGCCGCACGCACCTCGTGTCGCCGGTGATGGCGGCGGCGGCCGCGCTTGCCGGCCGCTTCGTCGACATCCGCAAGTTCCACTAAAAACGCCGGACACGTCACCCTCGGAGAGCCCGCGCGAGGGGGGGAACGCGCGAATCCTCTCGAAGATGACGTGTCGACGCTTGGGAGAGGAGACTCCCCGACAAAGCTACCGGTAATGGCTCCCTTTGCCTTTCTTGTAGGCCTGGTAGTTGTGCTTGCCTTTGCCCTTGTTCCAACCGCCGTTCCAATTCTTGTGGGAATAGGACTTTCCCCAATTGTGATGGCCGTGGTGGCCGCCATGGCCGTCCCAGCCATAGCTATAGCGGGGGTAGCGGAAGAAGGCGCTGCACCAGCCGTTCCACGGAGCGCAAACGGGCCGGCACCAATTGTTCCACGGTCCGCAGGAATAGCCCGCCGACGCCGGCGCCGTGCCGGCCGCGGTCCCGGCCAGGAACAGGCCGAGGAAGCCTAACGTAACGATCAGACTCTTTCGTAACATGCCGCAATCTCCTTGTGGTCGCTGCCCACCAGTCGACCTGACCGTAGGAGCGCGAGGCTGAACCGCGCCTGAGCACCAAATTCATGCGCCGTTCAGAATCGCTTGCGCGGCGCGCGGGAATAATGGAAAGCGGGAGCATGATCGACTGGAGCAAGCAGGAGGCGCCGACCCTCGCCGAGTTCGATGCCATCGCCGCTGCCGCCTACAAGCGCCTGCCGGCCCGCTTCCGTGCGTTGACCGGCGATCTTTTGATCCGCATCGAAGACTTCGCCACTGACGAGGTGCTCGACTCGATGGGAATCGAGTCGGCTTTCGACCTGCTCGGCCTCTATTCGGGCGTCGACCTCGCCAGAAAAAGCGTCATGGACGTGAGCGCGATGCCCGACATGGTGTTCCTTTACCGGCGGCCGATCCTCGACTATTGGGCCGAGCACGAGGAGACGCTCGGGGCCATTCTCACCCATGTTCTGGTGCACGAGATCGGCCATCACTTCGGCCTGTCCGACGCCGACATGGAGCGCATCGAGGCGGAAGCTCGTGTGTGAGCCCTGGTGCTTGTCATGCCCGCGCAGGCGGGCATCCAGTAAGCCCTGCGCGATGCTTGGTGTTTACTGGATCGCCCGACCAAGCCTGGCATTGGCCAGAGGCTCTTTGCCGTTGACGCTTTAACCCCCCACCCGCAAACTGCGGCAAGGATAGGGACAGGGCGGCAGAGGGAACGACAATGCGGTCAGCTGCCCGTCTCGTGGTGGGACTCGCGCTTTGCCTCGTGCTCCTCGCTGCGAGCCTTGAAGAAGATGCCGGTGCGCTCGAGCAGGGCAAGCTTGTGGCGCCGGGACGGTTGGTGGTCGCGGGAAGGAGGCTATCCTGCGGCGCGACCTCGACACTCATTCGCGACTTTGAAGGCTTCGCCGTGTCGTCCACGGTCATCATGCTGAACATGCAGGCGCTCAAGGACCTGCCGCGTCCGGTGCAGTGGCTGATCTACTATCACGAATGCGGGCACATCTTATTCGGGCCGAGCGAGACCGCCGCCGATTGCTACGCGATCCGGCGCGCCCGGCGCGAGGGTTGGCTCAGCAAGCAGTCGCTTGAGGATATCTGCGCGGTCTTTAACATCGCCGGCCACGGCCCGGTGCACCCGGACCCTGAGCAGCGCTGCGACCAGCTAAGGCAATGCTTTGCCAAGAAAAGTGGCGTGACGGCCCGCGACGAGGCGAGGTGAGACATTTGCGGCAATTGCGCAGGGCTAGCCCCCGCCGTAGAGTGCGACTCGGCATGTGGGACGGACGGGCATGTTCGGGGTTGGCGCTGGCTGGCGCCTTGGCCATCGCTCTTTGCGTTGCGCATCCGCACGCGGGCAACGCTCAGGAATGGTCGGGCAAAGAGGGCTCCACCACCTCCGGCCCAAGCCTCGACGAATATCTGAAACAGATCGGCCCCGACGGCAAGGTCATCGGTCATGGCGCTCTCAAGCTCGACGGCAGGGCGGTCAATTGCGGCAAGCGGCCCACGGTGCTGAACCCAAATTTCGACAGCTGGGGCGGCGCCTTCCCGGGCTTCTTGATTCTCAACAATAAGAAAATCAGCGATCTCACCACCCAGGTGAAGCTCTACATCTATTCGCATGAATGCGGGCACCAGTTCGTCGGCGCCTCCGAAACCGAGGCCGACCTCTTCGCCATCAGGCGCGGCGTGAAATGGGGCTGGCTCGACGCCCAAGGCATGGAGGACATCTGCATCTTCATATCGCAGCTGAAGGGCGATTCGGTGCATCCGCCGGGCCCGCAGCGTTGCGAGACCATGCGTAAATATTATCGCCAGCTGGTCGAGGGCGGGAGCCAGCAGGCGACGACCTCACCCTCCACACCGAAGGCTCAGACCTTGGGCCCGGCGCAATAGCGCTTTCCAAAAGGAACGCGTCATTCCCGCGAAGGCGGGAATCCAGTAACAACCGACGCCGGTTACTGGATCGCCCGGTCAAGCCGGGCGATGACAAGGAAGTGCGGATTACCGATTCTGCTCTAGCAGTCTGCTGAAGAACCTGGAGAGTAGTGCATTTTTCCTGCTTTTGCAGATTTCGGGTCGGCTGCGGTCGGAGTGTGTTCGGTTGCTGGCGACACTTTTACGTGTTGTGAGCGGGACGCGGGGCTACGCCGCCAGCAGTTTGGGAATGCGGATCAGGTTGTAGGCGATCAGGTTGAGCATGAAATCGGTGGCGACGCTGGCGATGCCGCGATGTTTGGTCTTGCGCATGGTGCCGTGCTGCTTGCCCCAGCCGAAGATGCATTCGGTCATCGCCCGGCATGATTGCGACATGCGGTAGCCTTCGTGCCGTATGGTGCGTCCATCGATGGCGCTCTGGCGGCGCTTGCCGGTTGAGGTGATACTGTCGTTCTGCGTCACATGCGGCGTGACGTTGATGGCGCGCAGCTTGGCCACATGATCGGCCGTGTCATAGGCCTTGTCTTCGCCCACCGTGATGCGGCGGCCGGCCTCTTTGGCTTTGGCCTTGAGCATCATCTCCGAGGCGCGGCGCTCGGCCGTCCCGTTGGCGAGCGTGACCATGCCGGCCACCGCCAGCCCATGCCGGTTCTCCATGGTGGCGTGGCCCATATAGCAAAGTCTCGCCTCCCGGCTGGCGGCTTTGCGGTAAAGGCGGCAATCGGCATCGGTGGTGCTCGCATGCGTGTCGTTCTTGCGCTGTTGTCCGTGGAAGTTGGCCCCGCCGTCGGCGTCGCCGGAGCCGTCCTTGGCACGAAAGCTCTTCTGTGAAGCCCATGCCTCGATCAGCGTTCCGTCCACCGAAAAATGCTCGTCCGACAAGAGCGGCTCGACCCGCGGATGGTTCAGAAGCTTGCTCATGAACTTGGCAAACAGCTCGCCATTCTGCAGCCGATCGCGGTTCTTCGTGAACACGCTCGGGTCCCAGACCGGCGCGTCGGGCGAAAGGCCCACGAACCAGCGGTACAGAAGGTTGTAGTCCAATTGCTCCATCAGCTGGCGTTCCGACCGGATGCCGTAAAACACTTGCAGCAGCAAGGCGCTCAACAATTGCTCCGGAGGGATCGAAGGACGCCCTTCGCTCGCGTAGAGCTTCGAAAGGCTGCGGTTCAGCTCCCCCAGTACGTCGCGCACAAGCGCTCGGATCGTCCTCAGCGGATGCTTCGCCGGCACCCGCGCTTCCGGCGAGATATACGAAAACAGCCGGCCCTGATCCACAAATGCTCCTCGCATCTTCCCCTCCGCCGATTCGCGACCACAAAACTGAATCAGCAAACTCTTGCTATGGCGAGGGGTTTTTCAGCAAACTGCTAGACACATCGCAGCACACAGGCGAACGTTGGCGTGTGGATCAGCCTTCACGCGCGCAGATTCGTCTTATCCTAGACGATGCCGGTGACCGAACAAGACGGGCGGTGAACGACCGTCTTAAGGCGCTCTACGGCACCCACGCCGCAAGAGGCATGCTGCAATCTGGTGCGACCATCAAATTAGCTATCGCCGCGATGGAGGAGGAGGCCAGTAAGCAGATCACAGTTTGCGTTGATCGAGTTAAGGCGGTCGCCATGGACATGGAGGCGTTCGTGATGATCCAGGAATGTGTCGAGACTTCGATGACGTTTCTCGGGAAGAAGCTCGAAGGAATCGTCACCATGGCCTCCGGCGTCAATCGTTCCGGACAGAGTTCCGATGGTATTGGCAAGGCAGCGGAAGCGCTCTTCACTGACAGCCGAAATCAGCTTCGGCGACAGCTAGAGATACATAGGTTCACATTTACCGTTCCCCGCAAGCCGCGCACGACAGTGAACCTACCCGACACCGTCACTACGAAACCCCGAGGTGGGAAGCCGCTCGCTGCTCATTGGGATGAGATGTGGGCAACGATCGCAGTAGCCCTCTTCACGGGCGATCTTCAGCCAAAGACCCAAGCAGATATCGAGCGCGCAATGAAAGATTGGCTCGCTTCAAATAACGTTGACGCTGGAGACACAGCAGTCCGGA
>DASWJG010000143.1:0-3469 GCA_036397315.1 Methyloceanibacter sp.
CTAGTGGCTGCCGCCCGTCGTCACCGGGGCGTTGGCGCTAACCGGGACGGTCACGTCGACGGCGCCGGCATGGGCGAATTCGAGGGTGAGAATAAGCTCTTCGCCGGCTCGGAGCGCATCCTCGAGCCCAATCAGCATCAGATGGGCGCCGCCGGGTTCCAGCACGAGCGAGGCGCCGGCCTCGATGGGAAGCCCATCCTCGACCTTACGCATCTGCATCACGCCATCAGCCGTCATCGTGGTCTGATGCAGCTCGACCGCTTTCGCCTTCGGCGTGCGCGCCGATTTGAGCCGGTCGCCGGCATCGCCCTTGTTGGCGATGGACATGTAGGCCGCGCTGATTCTGCCCTGTCCCAGGGTCGGCCTTGCCCAGGCGCCGGCTACCTCGATGCGCGCGATCTCGGCGGCCCACACCGTGAGCCCGACGAACAGGATGGCGGCAACCGTGAGCAGAAGGGCGACACCGATCTCGACAATGCGGATCCTGGTGAGCCCAAACATTCCTTCCTCCGGAGACGGCGTCTCGGCGCCTATCGTCAAAGCTTTCACCTTGTTTATGCCGCGCTGGAGCCGGTGTCCTGTGCCGTGGTGTCGCGTGCGGCGTCCCGCCGCCTTTCGGAGGCGGGACCCTCAGGGCGTGACGGCGCGGCTCTGCTGGGCGACGACCGCATCCTGCTCGTCGGGGTCACCAAAGGAGGAATCGCGGCCGTAGATGTCAGGTCGAAACTGGGCGATGCCGTTGCCGCTGGCAAACGCCGTGAGATAGACGAAGTGCACCGGCACGGACTGGGCGAGCTTCACGTCGATCTTCTTGCCGCTTTCGATCTGCGTCTCGACTTTCTCAAGCGTCCATCCCTTCTGTGGCCCGAGCAGCCAGGCGGCCAGCTCGAAGACCTTCTCCACGCGCACGCATCCCGACGAAAAGGCGCGCGCGCTCTGCCCGAACAAGCGCTTCAGCGGCGTGTCATGCATGTAGACGGAATGCTTGTTGGGCATGTTGATGCGCACCACGCCGAGCGCGTTTTGCGGACCCGGGTCCTGGCGGAACTTGTAGCTGACCACCTGAGGGGAAGCCCAGTCGATCGAGGCGGGATCGAGCGGCGGCGTCTTCCAGTCTCGCATCACGTTGAAATGCTGCTCGTAGAAATAATTCGGGTCCTTGCGGATGGTGGGGATGAGATCGTTCTGCGCCACGATATCGGGGACGCTCCAGGTCGGATAAAAATTGACCTCGACGATCTTGGCCGACACTTGGGGGGTCGCGCGGGCCGGCTTGCCGACCACGACATTGGAGTCGAGCGCGAGATTGCCGTGCTCCACCGCCTGGGCGACGAAGGCAGGCACGTTGACGAGCACGTAGCGCGGCGCCTTGTTGATGTTCATCATCGCTTGGACGCGCTTGAGATTGGTCTCGAGCTGCGCCAAGCGCTCCTGCGCCGGCACGTTGAGTGCCGCCAAGGTCCTCTGGTCGACGAAACCGCTGACGCGGAGCCCGTTCCTGATCTGAAAGCGGGAGAGCCCGTCGAGAAACTCTCGATCGAAGGTGCCGTTGCGGCTAGATCCGGAGGGCAAGTCTCCCTCGATAACGAGATGCTGCCTGATGGCGGCAATCTCGGAGCTCGTGTCGCCCTGCCGCAAGGTCACCTTCTGGGTGAAGACGGGCCAGCCGCCCGCGCCGACGATCTGCCGGTAGCGCTGGATGGCCTGCTCCAGCGCGGCGACCGAGGCCTCGCTCACGAACGGCACGTCGATGCGGTAGGCGGGGCTCAACCGATCGTAAAGGTCGGTGCGCACCTGCTCGCGGCGCGACTTCTCTTCCGGCGTGATCGGGCCGCTGTCGGTGAAGCTGCCATACGGGTTGAAGGAGCTCTGGGCGAATGCGGCTTTGGTCGGGAAGAGCGCGGCACCGAGGAGGGCCGTGGCCGTCAGAACCTGTGCAGCGCGCAAGGCGGGGCGCTCTGTTGCGGACCTCTCAACGGTCATATTGCAGCTAGCTTCCCTCGCTTCGCTCCTGGGCCGCATTAAGCCCAGGATTCCGTGTCAAAAAATGGACGAACTCCGTGGGCGGCGCAACCGTCAATGCGAGCACGTCTCGCCCTTTGAGCGAGCTTGGTTACTCCCTGCGCAACCGCCTCTAACTGCCAAGCCGTTCGAGCAACCGGTCGATGAACGGCGCCTGCCCCGACTGGATTTTCTCCCGCGCCTTCGTTGGCGCGAACCAGGCGGCACGGTCCACCTCGGGAAAGCTCTGCTTGCGCCCGCTTCCGCGCGGCCACTCGAGCTCGAAGCGATTCGATTGAAGCGTCGCGGGATCGAAGTCGCCTTCGAGTGCGAAGGCCGTGACGATCTTGCGGCTCGGCTGCACGAGCTCGCCGAGCGAGACGAACTCTCCTTGCGGCGGCGGACTGCCGAGCTCTTCCGCGAACTCGCGCTTGGCGACGGCGAGCGGGTCTTCGCCTTCCGCATATTCGCCCTTGGGGATCGACCAGGCGCCCAAGTCCTTCCTTGCCCAGAACGGCCCGCCGGGATGCACGAGCAGGAGCTCGAGCTCTGGCGGGAAACCGCGATACATCAAGATGCCGGCGCTGCGTTTGGCCATTGCTGCAAGCTAAACGCAAAAAAGCCGCCGCGGAAATTATCCGGCGGCGGCTTCTGACGCTTCGTGGCTAAACCACTCGTGGCAAACCAACGATCGTGAAAGAGGGGAATAATCTCGATGAGGGCTCTGATGGGCCCTTTATTCTTTTCTAACACCGTCCTTGGCAAGCCTGGCGACGACCTACTCTCCCGCGTCTTAAGACGCAGTACCATCGGCGCTGGAGCTTTTCACGGCCGAGTTCGGGATGGGATCGGGTGTTCACGCTCCGCCAAAATCACCAGGCCAGCGAAGGACGGTGTCAAATCTGGTCTTAAACTCGTCCGCGCGTCCATTGCCCTCAAGTCGCGCAGAGCGCGGCAGGGCAAAATGGAAAGGCACTGACAATGAAAGCAATCAAGCCTATCGAGCGATTAGTACTGGTTAGCTACACGCATTGCTGCGCTTCCACATCCAGCCTATCAACGTGGTGGTCTTCCACGGCTCTCAAGGGAGAACTCGTTTCGAGGTGGGTTTCCCGCTTAGATGCTTTCAGCGGTTATCCCTTCCGCACTTGGCTACCCTGCTATGCCGCTGGCGCGACAACAGGTCCACTAGAGGTGCGTCCATCCCGGTCCTCTCGTACTAAGGACAGATCCTCTCAATTCTCCTACACCTACGGCAGATAGGGACCGAACTGTCTCACGACGTTCTAAACCCAGCTCACGTACCACTTTAATTGGCGAACAGCCAAACCCTTGGGACCTGCTCCAGCCCCAGGATGTGATGAGCCGACATCGAGGTGCCAAACCTCCCCGTCGATGTGGACTCTTGGGGGAGATCAGCCTGTTATCCCCGGCGTACCTTTTATCCGTTGAGCGATGGCCCTTCCAC
>DASWJG010000144.1:0-9424 GCA_036397315.1 Methyloceanibacter sp.
CTAATGAGAAGGGCGGTGTCCTTGGGCGCCCTATCAATCTGATCATCAAGGATGTTGAGAGCAGCATCGACAAGGCAGCAAAGCTCGTGGACACGATCTTGTCCGAACACCCGGACGTGCCGGCCCTCTTCGGTTTGTCGGATAGCGACATGGTGCGCGCCGCAGCCAAAGTTGCGGCAGCCGCAAATCGGGTGTTCGTTACTTCAGGCGCAACGTCTCCAAAGCTGCCCGCCGAGGTTCCGACTTATCTGTTTCTCGCTTGCTTCGGCGACAACATTCAGGCGGCCGCGGCAGCCCAGTTCGCTTTTTCGAAGCTCAACGCACGTTCCGCTTCCATAGTCTATGATGACAATTACACGTACACGCGTCTCCTAAAGGATTACTTCAAGAGAGCATTCGAGGCGCTTGGCGGAGAAGTGCGTTCGGTCGTCAAATTCGACGGAGCTAACAATATCGGTGCTGTCGTTGATCAGATCGCAGGCGCAGACATCATCTTTCTCGCCACGGAGGCGCCGCCGGACTCACTTTTGGGCGTAAAATTGCTTCGTACTAAAGGATTTGATCAGCCCATCGTCGGTGGCGATGCGTATGACGGCGAGACGGTCTGGCAAGATGACGACAGCCTAAGAGACATTTACTATACAACCCACGCCTTTTTCGGCGCCGAGAATCCTTCTGCGCTGGTCAAGGCGTTCCGAGCTGACTACATGGCGGAATACGGCGTCGAACCTGCTTCATTCGCGGGTCTAGGCTACGATACGGCCGCCCTTCTTGTAGCTGCGATCAAGAACGCCAATTCGACCGCGCCAGAAGATGTACTTGATGCCCTTTCAAAGATCCAAAACTTCCAAGGCGTCACAGGGACCATCAGTTTCGACGGAAGCCGCATCCCATCAAAGCCGGTGACTATTTTGGAAGTGGCTGGCGGACGACGGCACTTCGTCGAGCAGATTGTCCCAGGTCAGGCCAGCCGATGAAACCCTAGCTCACTGTCGTATCGGGAGCGGTGTCGTCGGGGGCCACCGCCTCGGGCTCGTCGGTGCCGTTTGCGTCGCGCGCGGCCTCGCGGCCATTGCCGCCCTGGCGGCCTCGGTCGCGTCCGCCGGGATGATGCTCGCGGTCGCCGGTATGGCGCTCGCGATCTTGCCCGCCGCCGCCGCGAATATCGCCACCGCCAGAGCTGGGGCGGATATCTCCGCCACCGCCGGCCTCGGCGACATCATCGTCGCCGCCCTCGTCGTCCGAGTTCCAGCGCGGGTTACGGTAGGAGCCGCCGCCGTTAGGGCCCTCGCCCTGGTGAGCGTTGGGCTGCCCGCTGAACTGCGTCTGCGCCGCCATGATGATGCGGTTATAGTGCTCGGCGTGCTGGAGATAGCTCTCGGCCGCGACCAAGTCGCCGGAGGCCAAAGCGTCGCGCGCGAGCGACATATACTTCTCGGCGATATGGGCCGCGGTCCCGCGGATCTTCACGTCGGGGCCGTTCGATTCATAGCTGCGCGCTAAGGGATTTTGGGGCTTACGGCCACCCCGGCCGCGGCCCCTGCGATTCTGCTGTCCTTGCCTCATTTCCTTCTGTTCACCTGATAGGCGGGGCTAGCGCGCCCCGCGTCCTTCCCTGCTCACTCGCTTCCATGGCCGGTCCTTAAGCCCCCAACGCACGTCTTGCGCTCGGAACGCCGGATCAGCCGTGCAGTCGTCCTACGCGTTCTTTTTGCCTTGTTATGAGTCGATACCCCGGCGCTTAAGCGTCCAAGAGTCGTTCAGCTCGCGCCAGCCAACCTCAATCTGGTGGACGGTTGAGCGTCTCCTGAACGTCCCGAGAGGCGTGTGCAGCCTTTCAATCGAGGTTCACGAGATATCCGCTCTAGTTGCCGTTGCAACCGGCCGCGCGCTCCCAGCGCGAAAGGCCGAATAGTCGTTTGCTGGCACGAACCTAACCTGAACATCGCGGTTTTCCAAGTCTTTTTTTGGCGTGCGGCGCTGTGATCCGCCGCCACCTGTCACATCCCTGCCACAACCACGCGGGGCCTTGCGGCGAGATCCGGCCTGATGGCCTCATGTTCATCGAGCTTAAGCCCGGCCGCGCAGAAGATTCCGGCCACGGCCTCTGCCTGCGCCGCCCCGATCTCGACGAAGAGCCGGCCGCCTTCGGCCAAGACGTCGCCGGCGCCGGCGGCGATGCGCCGATAGGCGTCAAGCCCGTCGGGGCCGCCATCAAGCGCGAGGATCGGGTCATAGGCCGCGACCTCGTCAGCCAGCGCGGCGATCTCCCCCGAGACAAGATAAGGCGGGTTGGAGAGGATGAGGTCGAACTTGCCCTCGACCGCATCGAGCCAATCGGCGGCCACGAAGGCGGCTCGGCCCCCAACGCCGAGGCGCTCGGCATTCTTGGCGGCAGAGGCGAGCGCACCATGGCTCATATCGGTGCCCAGCCCGCGTGCGCGCGGCAGCTCGGCGAGAAGGGTGACGAGGATGCAGCCCGTGCCCGTGCCGAGATCGAGGAGGGTGAGCGGGCTGCCGCGCAAGCCCTTCCGCGCGAGATGAGCGAGCGCCGCCTCGATCAAGGTCTCGGTATCGGGGCGGGGGTCGAGCGCATGAGGATCGAGGTGGAATTTGCGGCCGTAGAACTCGCGGGTTCCGGTGATCCGGGCCACGGGCTCGCGTTTGAGGCGCCGGGCGATGGCGGCGCCAAGCGCTTCGCCTGCCTCAGGCCGAAGGGGGTCCCGGGTCTGCGCGGTATAGGCCTCGTGGGTCAGGCCGGCGGCGTGGCAGAGCAGCAGCCGCGCATCGAGCTCGGGCGTCGCGATCCCCGCCTGGCGCAAGGCGCAAGCCGCTTCGACGAAGGCTTGGTTCAGGGTCAAGGCCTCAGGCATGGCCCTCCTCCTGCATGGAGGCGAGCTGGGTGGTCTGATGCTCGGTGATCAGCGCGTCGATGATCTCGTCGAGCGCGGCCTCGCCCTGAAGCACGTATGGCAGCTGATGCGTGGTGAAGCCGATGCGATGGTCGGTGACGCGCCCTTGCGGGTAATTATAGGTGCGGATGCGCTCGGAGCGGTCGCCCGAGCCGATCTGGCTCTTGCGGTCCTGGGCCCGCGCCGCATCGAGCTTGGCGCGCTCGAAGTCATAGAGGCGCGCGCGCAGCACCTTCATCGCCTTGGCCTTGTTCTTGTGCTGGGACTTCTCGTCCTGCTGGCTGACCACGAGCCCACTCGGCAGATGCGTGATCCTGACTGCGCTGTCGGTGGTGTTGACCGACTGGCCACCCGGGCCGCTCGCCCGGAACACGTCGATGCGCAAATCTTTGTCGTCGATCTTGATATCGACCTCCTCGGCTTCCGGCAGCACCGCCACCGTCGCCGCCGAGGTGTGGATGCGCCCTTGCGCCTCGGTCTCAGGCACGCGCTGCACGCGATGCACGCCGGACTCGAATTTGAGCCGCGCGAACACTCCCTTGCCGGTGATGTTGGCGATGACTTCCTTATAGCCGCCGGTCGCCGAGTCGCTGGCCGAGAGGATGTTCACCTTCCAGCCATGGCGGTCGGCGTAGCGCTGATACATGCGGAACAGATCGCCGGCGAATAGCGCCGCCTCCTCCCCGCCGGTGCCGGCGCGCACTTCGAGGATCGCACTCTTCTCGTCGGCGGCGTCTTTGGGCAGGAGCTGCACTTTCAGCAACCGCTCCAGCTCGTCGATCTTGGGATCGAGCGTGCCAAGCTCCGCTTCGGCGAGCGCCGCCATTTCGGGATCGGAGGCCGGATCGTCAACGAGCTGTTGCAGATCCGCGCGCTCGCCGATCGCCCGCCTGAGCTCGGTGATGGTGGCAACGATCGGGTCGAGCTCGGCGAATTCGCGGGAAAGCCGCACATAGCTCTCCTGATCGGCGCCCGCGGCAAGGGTGGTTTGCACCGTCTGCCAACGGGAGACGAGCTTGTCGAGTCTATCGGCGGGGATCGTCGTCATGCTTTTGAGCTTGGAGGGAAGTTAACCGCCCGGCGGGCTCGGCAGCCGGTCGGACTTGCGGCTGCGCGGGTCGTCAGGGTCGAGAGTCCCGCTTTGGCTGCCGCCAAGGCCCGGAATGCCCGACGGGATGGGCGCCTGGCTGAGCGCGAACCACAGTCCGAACGCCACCACCGAGACAATGAGAGCGCCGATCCCCCATTTCAAGAGCGCGGGGCGCCTTCGCTTCTTATCAGGCTCGGTCAGCGGCTGGACCGGCTCGGCCCTAAAGTCGGCTGCCGTCGGCTGAGCCTGCGCTTGCGGCTGGGGTTGCGGCGCTTGCCGCGGCGGCATGGGTTGGGGTTGCGGCTGGGGCTGCGGCGCTTGAGCCTGTTGGGGGCGCGGCGGCGCGGCACGGCGGTCGGGCGCCTGCTGCTGGGGTGCCGCTGGCCGCTGCGGAGCCGCGCCAGGCCGAGGGGCTTGGGGCATGGGCTGGCCGCCGGGCCAGGCTTGCGGTTGAGCTTGCGCGTTCGGCCACGCATTCTGATTCTGAGGCTGCGGCTGAGGCGATGGCGCCGGGTTCGGCCAGGGAGCTTGCGGGGCGGGCGCCGGCCGGACATTAGGCCGCGCGGTCTGCGGCGGAGGCGCCGACGGAGGGGGCGGCCAGGGAATATCGAGAGGGTTGTGAGCTGGGGCGCCGGCGGTGTTGCCGGGCGCGAAGCCGAAATCTCCCGTCTCGGGCGGCGTCATGACGGGTACGTCCGGCATCGCCTTGGGCTGGAGCTCGACGATCCCCGCCTCGAGCTGCGCATAGATGCGCCGTAAGAGCGGGCGGACATCGAGATTGAGGAGCGCGCCATAGTTATTCACGACGCGGCAGGTCTCGGGCCAGGGCGGTAGCGCAAAGAGCGCCCCATGCTCGAGCGCCTGCACCACGTCGGCCCGGGTTCCGAGCCGCGCGGCGAGATCCATTTCGGTCAGAGTGGTCGCGGCCCTTAGGTCCCGAAACAGCTCCGCCACCTCAGCATCATAGCCGGCCGGCATTTCCTTGATCCCGTGAATGTGCAGGCGCCGTCGCGCGGCGTCCGGCTGCTGGCTTACCGGCACTTGGCGCGGCTCGGTCGGCATCGCAAAGCCGATCCCATCTCAAGCTTGTCTCCGCCAACACAAGCCCAACCGCGTTGGGTTTGCAAGTCTCGGCAAGACTAGCACATTGTGCCCTGGGGTGGAGACCTGTCATCACGCAAAACGCTAAATCTGTACGCCCTGTTCGGCGGCAAAACGCTTCAATTCTTCGCGCAAGGACGTATCCGTGCATTCGAGCAGTTCCTCCAATCTTCGGTCAAGATTACCGGCATCGAGCGACAGGATCATAGCCTTGACCGGCCCAACCGAGGCCGGCGCCATGGAGATCGACCGGAAGCCGAGCCCGATCAGGGCCATGGCCTCGAGCGGCTTGCCCGCCATCTCGCCGCACAGATTCAGCGGTACCTCGTGCCTTTTGGCGGCCTCGACGATGACGCGAAGCGCCTTGAGCCCGGCCGGATTGAGCGGATCGAAGCGCTCCGACACGCGCATGTTGCTGCGGTCCGCGGCGAACAGGAACTGCATCAGGTCGTTCGAGCCGACGGAAACGAAATCGGTCAAGGGCAGGACGCGGTCGAGTTGCCACAGCAGCGCCGGCACCTCGATCATGGCCCCGACCATGAGGCGCTTCGGCTCAGGCCGCCCATGACGCTTGAGGATCATCACCTCGCGGTCGATGAGCCCGCGGGCCGCCTGGAATTCCGACACATCAGCGATCATCGGCAGCATGATGCGAAGCTCGCGGCCAGCCGCCGCCCTGAGCAGTGCCCTGATCTGGGTGCGGAACAGGGCCGGGCGGTCGAGCGCCATGCGGATGGCGCGCCAGCCGATGGCCGGGTTCTCCTCCTTGCTCGCGCGGAAATAGGGCAGCACCTTGTCGCCGCCGACATCGAGGGAGCGAAACACCACGGGCCGGTCGCCGGCGGCGTCGAGGATCGCCTTGTAGAGCCGCGTCTGTTGCTCGAGGCGCGGAAAGGTGGCCGAGATCATGAACTGCAGCTCGGTGCGGAACAGGCCGATGCCGTCGGCGCCCGACTGATCGAGATGCGGCAGGTCGAACAACAGGCCGGCATTGATGTGCAAAGCCACCCGCTCGCCGTCCAAGGTGACCGACGGCACGGTGCGCAAGGCGGCATATTGAGCCTGCCGCCTCGCCCGGAAGCGGACCTTGTCGGCATAGGCCGAGACCACCTCCTGCGTCGGCCTGACATGCAACTCGCCGCCTTCGGCGTCGACGATCGCCGCGTCGCCGGGCTCGACCGCCTCCAGGACGCCCTTGACCTGGGTCAGCGCGGCGATGCCGAGCGCGCGCGCCACAATGGCGACATGGCTCGCGGCGCCGCCCTCCTCCAGCACGAGGCCACGCAGGCGCTGCCGGTCGTAGTCGAGAAGCTCGGCAGGCCCCATGGTGCGGGCAATGACGATTGCGTCCTGGGGCAGGCTGCCGGTCGCGGCCGTCCCCACCCCGCCCGAGAGCAGGCGCAATAGCCGGTTGGACAAATCGTCGATATCGTGCAGGCGGTCGCGCGAATGGGTGTCGGGCATGCGCAGCATGCGGGCGCGGGTATCGTTGCGCACGCGCTGCACGGCAGCCTCGGCGGTCAGGCCGGTGAGCAGCGCCTCGTCGAGACGCCGCCGCCAGCCGTGATCGTGGGCGAACATGCGGAACGCCTCGAGCACTTCGCGGTGCTCGCCGGCGCGCGCCATGTCGCCCCGCTCCATCATGCTGTCGATCGAGCCGGTGAGGTCCTCGATCGCCTGGGCGAGCCGCCGTCGCTCCAGCTCGACATCCTCGGCGATCAGGCGCGTGACCACGATGCGCGGCTCGTGCAACACCACATGGCCGAGCGCCACGCCTTCGGAAATGGGAAGCCCGGTGAACCGCGCCGCAATCTCGCGGCGCCCCTCCGCGCTGACCTCTTCGGTCACCAGCCCGCCGGAAGCGATCATCTCGGCGAGCACCATGGCCGTGGTTTGCAGCGCCTCGATCTCCTCGTCGCTGTATTGCCGCTTGGTGCGGTTCTGTACCGTGAGGACGCCGATGGTGTGACCGCCACGCAGGATCGGCACGCCGACGAAGGATTGATAAACCTCCTCGCCGGTCTCGGGCCGATAGGAGAAGGCCGGGTGATGCTGGGCGTCGGGGAACTGCATCGGCTCGGCCTGCGCCGCAATCAGGCCGACTAGGCCTTCGCCGGACTTCAGATGGGTATTGTGGACGGCCTCAGGATTGAGGCCCTCGGTGGCGAACAGCTCAAGCGAGCCGTCGCGGCGCTGCAAATAGAGCGAGCACACCTCGGCCACCATGTTCGAGGCGATCAACACGACGACCTTGTCGAGGCGGGCTTGCGCACTCTCGCGCACCGCCATCGCTTCGCGCAAGCGGCGCAGCAATTGTCTCGGGGCGCCAACAGAGACAGGCATAACTAACAGTCCTCGCCGGCCGGCTGAGCGGCGGACCACGCATTGTAAGAAGCTTCAGTTTAGCCGCCAAAGTCGGCTAGCGGCTGTCCAAACCGAACAAGGAATGCAAGGTCCGCACCGCAAGCTCGGCGTAGGCCGCATCGATCAATACGCTGATTTTGATCTCGGATGTGGAGATCGCCTCGATATTGATGCCTTTTTCGGCAAGCGCGCTGAACATTTGCGCGGCAACCCCGGCGTGGCTCCGCATGCCGACACCTATCGCCGATACCTTGGCGATGTCGGTGGAGCCGCGCAAGTCCAAATAACCGATGCTATCCTTGGCCTTGCGCAAGACTTCCAGCGCCCGGTCAAGATCGGCGCTCTGCACCGTGAAGGTGAGATCGGTAAAGCGGCCGTCCTCGGAGACGTTCTGCACGATCATGTCGACATTGATATTGGCCTCGGCCAGCGGGCAGAACACCTGCGCCGCGACCCCCGGCTTGTCGGCGACCTTGAGCAAGGTCACCTTGGCCTCGTCCCGGGCATAGGCAATTCCACTGACGACGTTCTGCTCCACGATCTCATCCTCATGGCAAACGAGTGTTCCAAGTCCGCCGGCAGGCTCGGCATCCCTTTTCCCGCCGAGGTCGGGGGGATCGAAGCTCGAGCGCACCAGGACGCGCACGCCCTTCTGCATGGCGAGCTCGACCGAGCGGGTCTGGAGCACCTTGGCCCCTTGCGAGGCCATTTCTAGCATTTCTTCGTAAGAAATGCGGTCGAGCCGGTGGGCCTTGGGCACCACCCTTGGGTCGGTGGTGTAGACCCCGTCGACGTCGGTATAGATGTCGCAGCGGTCGGCTTGAAGCGCCGCCGCAAGCGCGACCGCGCTGGTATCGGAGCCGCCGCGGCCGAGCGTCGAGATGCGGTTGCCCGGCGCGACCCCCTGGAAGCCGGCAACCACGGCGACCTCGCCGTCAATCATCCGCGCCTTGATCTCATCCACGGCGACCCCGGTGATGCGCGCGGCACGATGGGCGGTGTCGGTGTGGAGCGGGATCTGCCAGCCCTGCCAGGACCGCGCCCGCAAGCCCAAGGATTGCAGCACAAGGGCGAGAAGCCCCGAGGTGACCTGCTCGCCGGAGGACACGACGGCGTCGTATTCGCGGCAGTCGTACTGGGCGCTAGCCTCGGTGCCATTCTGCTTGGCCGCCTTGAAACCCCAGGCCTCCTCCACGAGCGCCACGAGCTGATTGGTTTGCCCCGCCATGGCCGAGACCACGACGGCGCAGGCATGGCCGGAATCGGCCTCGCGCTTCACATGCGCGGCGACGTTGCGGATCCGATCCACGTCGGCGACCGACGTGCCGCCGAATTTCAGCACCAACAGGGCCATGGCCTCATCCAGATGCGCACAATAAGAGGGCCGGCCCTGATTGGACCGGCCGGAAAACGCTGGCCTTTCATACTGATTGGAGCCGCCGCCCGCAACATGGCTCTGGCCTGCTTGACAGGCGGTAAAGAGCCGCGGCCAATGACCTATGGCACGCGCCCCCAAGAGCTCGACCATGCTCGACGAGCAGGAGGTCGCCCGCTTCGCCAAACTCGCCGGGCAGTGGTGGGACGCGGACGGACCGTTCAAGCCGCTTCACCGCATCAATCCCGTGCGCCTCACTTATATCCGCGACCAGCTCTGCCGGAAATTCGGGCGCGACAAGAAGGCCGCCGCAAGCCTTAAGGGCCTCAAGGTGCTCGATATCGGCTGCGGCGGCGGCCTCGTCTGCGAGCCGCTGGCCCGGCTCGGCGCCGAGGTCACCGGCATCGACCCGGCGCCGGAGAATATCGCGGCGGCCAAGGGCCACGCCAAAGGCGCGCGGCTCGATATTACCTATCGCACCACAACCGCCGAGGAGCTGGCGGCGTCAGGCGCGCAGTTCGATGCCGTGCTCCTACTCGAAGTGATCGAGCATGTGCCGGACGTGCCCCTGTTCCTCAAAAC
>DASWJG010000145.1:0-6216 GCA_036397315.1 Methyloceanibacter sp.
AGGATGAGGAGGATCACGAGGATTAGTCCGACTACGCCCGAAGGGCCGTAGCCCCAGCCGCGGCTGTGTGGCCACGCGGGGAATGCGCCGAGCAGAATAAGGATCAGGATGATGATGAGAATCGTCGTCAGCATGTTACCCCCCTTTTTGAGAACCCCGTGCCGGCGAAGATGCGCGCCAAACGCCGTTAGCGCTTGAGAGCCTCCGCGCCGGATCCGGGCAAACTAGATTTTACCGAGCAGCAAGAAATAAGAAGGATCACCAGGATCAGCCCGACCACGCCGGAAGGCCCGTAACCCCAGCCCCGGCTGTAAGGCCAGGAGGGGAAGGCGCCGAGCAGGATCAAGATGAGAATGATGATGAGGACGGTCGTCAGCATTGTTACCTCTCTAAGAGGCTCATAGCCGCAAGCCAGGCGCGCGCTAGGTGCCAAATTGCGCCAGGAAAGACTCAGCCACGCTCCCGCCCCGTTGTCTATCTTAGGGGAGCTAAGTTCCCACGCTTTTACACAGTGAAAGTCGATGAAACGCCGCACTTTCCAGGAAGAATCGGCGTCCACATGGAAATAACGGCACGCCGCGGCCCGACGAACCGTATGGTTGTCAGGCCCGCGGCGGGCTCAATCCTTGCCTTAGGTGTTTTGCAGCCAGGTATCGACCTGCCGCTCCGCCTCGTCTTTGGCAATGCCGTAACGCTCCTGGATCTTGCCGACCAGCTCGACGCGACGGCCCTCGACGAGGTCAAGATCATCGTTCGTGAGCTTACCCCACTGCTGCTGAATCTTGCCGCGGAACTGCTTCCAATTGCCTTCGATTCGATCCCAATCCATGAAAGTCTACTCCTTTCACATGCCTCCCACTAGCGGGCGGCGGCCTCGAGGAGAGCAGACGCGTTTGATCGTAGCGCCTCTGCCCACAGATAAAAGGTGAACGCGCTCGCCTTCGGGCAAGTTCCGCTCAACCGGGACACGCCGTCGAGGGGCTTGATCGAACGTCGTAAATCAAATGAACTCGTGTCAGAGCGTGGCCTCGCGGGAAGGGCGCTAACAAGGATGGCAGCAACGCGCATCCTCGTCGTTGAAGACGAGTTCCTCATCGCCCTCGACATCGCCGGCGTGCTCGAGCAGGCCGGCCTCGCCGTGATCGGTCCTGCCGGGACGGTTGGCGATGCGCTTCAGGCCATCGAGCGGGAGGAGGTGCACGGCGCGCTGCTCGATGCACATCTCGCGGGTGAACCGGTCGGCTGCATCGCCGACGCGCTGAAAGCACGCGGCATTCCCTTCGCTTTTGTCAGCGGCTATGGCCCCGAGCAATTGCCGCCGGCGCATCGGGGCGCACCGTTGGTGAGGAAGCCCTTTACCGGCAGGGATCTCCTCGCTGCGGTCGCCCACTTTTAAGGGAAGAAGAACGCCCCGCCGTTCGGCACTGCAACAATATTGCGGGAACGGGCGTTTGGAGGATTGAGGAGGGGCGGCAGCGCCGCCCGGTTCATCCCAAGCTAGGAGTCTGAACATGCTGCTTACCTGGGCGCTTATTTTCGCTGTCGTCGCGTTGGTCGCGGGCGTGTTCGGATTTGGCGGCGTGGCCTCCGCCGCTGCCGGTGTGGCGCGGATTCTGTTCTTCATTTTCCTCGTCGTCTTCCTCGTCACGCTCATCGCTGCGCTCCTCTAAGAGGGGAAGGGCGGCGATGTGCATGTCCCGATCCCGAGCGCCTAAGGCACCGCTCTCTGCGCGTTCGACTCGCCCCTTAGCCAACAAGAAAACGCCCGCAACCGGGGGAGGACGGTTACGGGCGTTTGGTTCGAGTGCAGCCGGGGAGGGGCGGGGATGAAGGTTAGCGTGCCCTCGAACGGCAACATAACGCCGTCGGCACGGAAGAGTTCCGCCCGCGTCTTTCATTCCGCAACGCGGCCCGCTGTGCTCGCGGAAGGGGCCGCCTCGACCCGAATTCCGCTGGTGGAGAAACGCTCCACGCCAGCGAGAACTATGAGCTTTCCCCGTGGTTTAGGAAGAGTGGGCTGGGGGCCGAGCCGCGGCCGCCCACGCCTACGGGCCTGCCTGTTGATCGACTGACGCTATGACATTCTGGCTTCCATTTGGCGCAGATGGAGCCCCGCTCCAATCCGAAGCGTGGCCGTCCGGGCTCGTCCTCCTTCATGCCGTGTCCGACGGCATCATCGCGCTTTCGTTTCTGACCATCCCCATCGCCCTCCTCTACATCCATAAGAGCCGGGGCGAGAGCAGTCCCGGCGAGACAGCCCTGATCACGCTGTTCGCGCTCTTCATCTTCGCCGTCGGCCTCGCCCATCTCGCGTCTCTCTTCACCCTTTTGGTACCGGGCAGGCCCGGCAGGGGACTCGAGGGGCTGTTGAAGGCATTAGGCGCTGTGCTCGCGCTCACCACTGCCGTTGTGATCTGGAAGCTCGCGCCGCAGCTCTTGCGACTTCCCTCCCGCGACCGGCTGCAGTCCGAGGTCGCCGCGCATTTGCGCACCTTCGACGAACTGAAAGCGGCCCGGCATCAGCTCGAGGAGCGGGTCGAAGCGCGTACCAAGGAATTGGCAGAGGCCAAGCAGCGCTTCGAGATTGCGCTGCGCAGTTCGCCCATCTCCGTGTTCAGCCAGGACAAGAACATGCGCTTCACCTGGGTGCACAACGCCCCCGCCGGCCTCTCGCCCGAGCTCCTTAAGGACAAAACCGACGCCGATGTCTTGCCGGCCGAAGCCGCCGACACGATCATGGCGGCCAAGCGAAAGGTCATGGAGACCGGGAAAGCGCGAGAGCTTGAGACGGATTTCGAACTGTTCGGACGGAAGCGCTCGTTCTACCTCTTGATCGAGGCGCTAACCGACGAGCAGGGCGTCGTTCTCGGCACCACCTCGGTCGCCGTCGACATCAGCGAGCGGAAGGCGAACGAGGATCAGCTCCGCCTCCTGCTCCGCGAGCTGACCCACCGCTGCAAGAATATGCTGGCCGTGATCCATGCCATCGCGCGGCAGACCGCTTCGCGCACAAGGTCGGTCGAGGATTTCCTCGATCGCTTCAGTGCGCGGCTCGTCGCCATCGGCAGCTCCCACGATCTCCTCATCGCCGACAATTGGCACGGCGCGTCCTTGCGCATGCTGGTCGAGCAGCAATTGGGCGAGCATGCCGACCGTTTCGGCGAGCAGATCGCCATCGAAGGCGAGGACGTGATGCTGAAGCCCGAAGCCGTCCAGAATCTGGGCCTTGCGCTGCATGAGCTTGCCACCAACGCGCAGAAATATGGCTCGCTCTCCAACCCACGCGGCCAAGTCAGCATTAAGTGGGATTTCTGCGAGGAGGCCTCCAAGCTGAAGCTCGTGTGGCAGGAGAGGGGAGGTCCGAAGGTGACGCCGCCGGAGCGGTCGGGCTTCGGCCGGGCCATGATCGAGACGGTGGTGGGCCAGGCCCTTGCGGGGGACGTGAGGCTGTCCTTTCCGCCCAAAGGCGTGCGTTGCGTGATCTTCATCCCCTTGGCGCAAGTCACCTCGCGCGGCTAGCCAACGGCCTCGTGATCGTCCGTGCGCGCAAGTTGAATTGAAGCGCGCAGCGGAATGCTTAGATTCCTCCTCGGAACTGTGCGCGCACCGCGCGGGCTGAAGGAGAGATCATGGTTACGCGACGCGAGATTGCCTTGGGTGCGGTTGCCTTGGTTGCCATTGGCGCGACCGGCGTCGGCTTCCTGAGGTGGCGGAGCGGCGGCGCCAATGCCGCGACCGAGACGTTCGAGGTCAACCACACGCCGGAGGAATGGCGGAAGCTGCTCACTCCCGAACAATACGCGGTGTTACGCGAAGAGGACACCGAGCGTCCCTTCACCAGCCCGCTAAATAATGAGAAGCGGAAAGGGACCTTCACCTGCGCCGGCTGCGACCTGCCGCTGTTCTCTTCCGAGACCAAGTTCGATTCCGGCACCGGCTGGCCGAGCTTCTATGCACCCATCGACGGCGCGGTGAGGGTCAGTCAGGACTGGAGCTTCGGCATGGTCAGAGATGAGGTGCATTGCCGCCGCTGCGGCGGCCATCTCGGCCATGTCTTCAACGACGGCCCTAAGCCCACGGGGCTCCGTTATTGCATGAATGGCGTGTCGCTGAAATTCGTCGCGGCCTAAGGCTGCGCTTCTGGGCTGACGTCCTTGCCGGCAGCTGCTTCGATCATGTCGGCCATATCCGACTGGCTGCGGAACAAGTGCAGGTATCTCGGCGAGACCGGAACAATGGCGTAGCCAAGCGTTCGCCTCAACAGCCTGTCGGTCAGTACCCTGATGGCCGACAGCGCTTTGTCGACGATGCCGTTACGCTGACTCAAACCGACACAGAAAATCGGGATCGCGCATTTGCGGCAGGGCAGCCAGATATTTGTCTACCCGGTTGGTCTTGGCCAGAATCTTGAACGAGCTTCTGTAGGGATCTGAAGCAAGGCGCGAGCCGAAAGCGGCCCGCAGATAAAAAGCCGACCACAGGCCCGTTTCCACGTCGCACATTTTCAGCATGGCCTCGGAGGTGCCGTATAGGGCACCTTTGGCCCGCAGCCGGGAAAAGGCAGCGCTTGGCGTTGCGACTCCAAGCTTGGCCACGAATCCCATCGGGTGATCGGTGAAATTGCGACCCGTCTCACGCCCGCCGAGCCCGGAATTTTGCAGGACCAGCGGAGAGTTCAGGCCACCCGCCGCAATCACTACGCGATCGAAATGCTCGGTCATGCTCTGGCCGGCGGTGCGGCTCACCACATCGACACTGCCGGCGCGTTCTTCAACCCGCTCGACGCGATGACCGGTACGCACTTGACCCATGGTCAAGAAGCCGGAGTCGGCGGCGCGAAAGGGCGGGTGCAGGTAGAACAATTGCGTGGGCACCACGCCGTCAACTCGTTCAGCCTGCTTTCGCGCCTGCCAGCCTCGCAGGGGGCTCTCGCCGTACAACTGTCGCACCACGCCGGCGTAATATCGCGGAAGCTCGGATTTAAGTAAGTCCGGCCAAGCGGTGCCCATTTCCTCTTCAAGCATTTCAACCAGACCACCGTGCCAATAGTTGGTGGTGCCGCCCAGCCCGTAGGCAAACGAGGGATAAAGTCCGAAGCGATGCGACGTCATCAATGCCGGCTCAGGCCGACACGGCTCGTTGGGCCCTCGTTCGAAAACGGTCACCTCATGGTGGCCCGCCAGCAGATCTGCCAGGACGGCACCGCCAAGGCCGCTACCGATGATTGCGATGCGCAAGGGCTTTGCTGCCATCAGATGTCTGTTCGAACCGAATGAAGAATTCACTGGATCGGTACGGCTCAATAAATTGAAAGACCTAGTGCAGAAAGCTTTCTGGCGCGTTGCGAGGAAACTTTCACCTGTGCCCGGAACCTAGTCACGGTAGCCGCGTTTGTGGGATTTGGCGGGGGTCAGTGTTGCGTTCCCCGCCAAGCCGTGTACGGGGGTGAAGGGGTCGGGTCCGGCCCTTTCACTCGATCCTCCCAGAAACAGTCCTTGGATCATCGGCGCCACGGCCAAGCGCCGTCTTTCACACGCCATATTCGACCGGCAGGACCTTCCCCGGAATGCAAATCGAGGGAGGGGCCGCATGACTGACCGACCGGCGCAAAGCAAGCTGCCGCCGCCAATGGCGATGATGCAGCTTCTGTTCGGCAAGCAGCTCACTTTTTCGCTGTCCGGCGTGGCGCGGCTTGGCGTTGCCGACCACATGAACGGGACGGCGCGGCCGGTCGAGGAGATCGCCGCCAAGTGCGGGGCGCATGCCCCTTCGCTCTATCGCGTCATGCGCATGCTCGCGGGCTTCGGCGTGTTCAAGGAGGAGCCCAAGCGCCGCTTCGCGTTGACCCCCGTTGGCGAGCTGCTCAAAACCAGCGTGCCCGGCTCTTTGCGCTACCTGGCGATGATGTTCGGCGAGGAGTTCTCCACCCGCGCCTATGAGCATTTCACCGAATGTTTGCGCACCGGCGGCGACGGCGTGAGCGAAGCCTATGGCAAGCAGATCTGGGAAGTGCTGGCCGAGCGGCCCGGGCAATGCGAGACCTTCCAGCGCGCGATGACCAACTCCACCTCGGTTGCCGCCGATGCCATCGTCGAGGCCTACGATTTTTCCGGGATCACGCGCCTCGCCGATGTCGGCGGCGGTCATGGCTTGCTGCTCGCCGCGATCTTGCGCCGCTACCCCAAGATGCAGGGCGTGCTGTTCGACCGGCCCGAG
>DASWJG010000146.1:0-19805 GCA_036397315.1 Methyloceanibacter sp.
GGATGCAGCTCCTGCTCCAGCCAGGCGCGCAGTCGCTGCGCCAGCACCGGCGACGCGCCTGAGGTGCCGATCGCCACGGTAACCTCGCCGCGGTCGACGATGGCCGGAAGCGCGAAGGTGCAAAGCTCAGGGCGGTCGGGCACGTTCACCGGCACGCCAAGCGCGCGCGCGATGGCCGAGACGCGGGAATCCTCTTCGTTGTTCTCGGTGGCGGCAATGACGAGAGGGCGCCCGCGCAATTGATCGATGCCGGGCCGCGCCGGGAGGAGCGACACGAGCCCTGCCTCGACCAGCGCTTCGATCTCGGGCGAAATCTTATCGGCGGCGATGTCGACCGAAGGAGCGCGCTTCAGAAGGAGCCGCGTCTTGACCCCCGCCAGCTCGCCCCCGCCCGTCACGAGCGGCGGCTTGCCGTCGAAGCTCACCAGGATGGGGAAGGTTCGCATGTTAGCTATCCTCCCACCGCCACACGCTCGGCCGGTGTATCGGCGAGGCTTTCGGGCGCCAGCTCGACCTCAAGCCCATCAAGCTCTTTCGACATGATGATCTGGCAGCACAGCCGCGAGCGCTCGTCGACATTGAAGGCGCCGTCCAGCATTTCCAGCTCTTCGCTGCTCGGCGGCGCGAGCTTGGCCACCCACTGCTCTCCCACCCACACATGGCAGGTGGCACAGGCGCATGCCCCGCCGCATTCGCCCTTGATGGGCAGGCCCCAGTCGCGGATCACCTCCATGACGCGCCAGCCTTCCAGCGCCTCGAGGCGATGGGACGTGCCGTCAGGCATATGCACGGTGACGAACATTGGGTCAGGCGACCTTCAACAGGCGTTGCAGCTCTGAGGACGAGGTCGTGTACTGGAAACGCAAGACCTTGTCAGGATGCACGTAGCGATAAGCGGCTTGCGCCATCAGAGCCGCCTCGTGGAAGCCGGACAGGATGAGTTTCAGCTTGCCGGGATAGGTATTGATGTCGCCGATGGCGAAGATCGAAGGCGTGCTCGTTTCGAATTTCTCGGTATCCACGGGGATCAGGTTCTCGTTGAGATTGAGGCCGAAATTGGCGATCGGCCCGAGCTTCATGGTGAGTCCGAAGAACGGCAGAAGCGCATCGGTCTCAATGTCGAAGGTCGAGCCGTCAGGCCGCTTGACGACAATTGCTGCGAGCTTGCCGTCGTTCCCCTTAAGATCCGATGGCTGGCCGATCTCGAATTTGACCAGGCCTTGGGCCTCGAGCGCGCGCATCTTGCTGACCGTATCGGGCGCGGCACGGAACTCCGGCCGCCGATGGACGAGCGTCACGCTTTGCGCGATGGGCGCGAGATTGATCGTCCAGTCGAGCGCCGAGTCGCCGCCACCGGCGATGACGATGCGACGCCCTCGGAATTGATCGATCTTGCGCACGGCATAGAACACGCCGCTCCCCTCATAAGCCTCGATGCCGGGGATGGGAGGACGCTTCGGCACGAAGCTGCCGCCGCCGGCGGCGATGACGATGACAGGCGCTATGAGGACCCGGCCGGTGTCGGTGGTGAGGCGCCATTTGCCGTCGACCGTCTTGTCGAGGGAGGCGGCCATTTCGCCGAAATGAAAGACGGGCTCGAACGGGGTGATCTGCTCGAGCAGCCGGTCGGTCAGCTCCTGGCCGGTGCAGACCGGGACGCTTGGAATGTCATAGATCGGCTTCTCAGGATAAAGCTCGGCGCATTGCCCGCCGGGCCGGTCGAGAATGTCCACGACCTGGGCTTTCAGCTTGGCAAGGCCGAGCTGGAAGATGGCGAACAGGCCCACAGGGCCCGCGCCAACAATAATTACGTCGGTAGAGGCCGCGCTCGCCGGCATCGTCACATCGCCCGTTCGTTAAAAGTGCCGCTGTCAATATGGGGAGTGTAACGAAAAACCATTCCGCCATATACCCTATAACTCGCAAAAAGACGCAAAGTGGTTTCTGAGGGCTGCAAAAAGTAGAAATTTTTTCTCCAAAGCCCGGCGCGCGCAAAGCCGCATTCGCCGGTGCTTGCGTCCACGCAAAATCCTTGCTGTGGCCTTAGGCTCCCGGCGAGGGACCCGAGGGTTTGGCCCGGGGCGGACCGCCCTTGACCAGAGCGTCCCTGATCTCCTCGAGCAGCTGCACCTCGCGCGAGGGCGGCGGCTCGGTCTGCGGCTCTTCCTCCTGCTTGCGGCGCAGGCGGTTCATGGCCTTGATCGCCATGAACAACACGAAAGCCACGATCAGGAAGCTGATCAAATTATTGATGAACACCCCGAAATTGATGGTCGGGGCGCCGGCCTGCTTGGCCTGCGCCAGAGAATCGTAATGCTCTCCATTGAGCGCGATGAACATGTTGGAGAAATCGACCCCGCCGGTCACCACCCCCATGGGCGGCATGACGATGTCATCGACCAGCGACCGCACGATGGTGGAGAAGGCGGCGCCGATGATGATGCCGACCGCCATGTCGACCACATTGCCTCTGAGCGCAAATTCCTTGAACTCCTGCAACATCGCCGTTTCTCCTTGCCTTGCCGACCAAGTCCAGTCACCACCCTGCCACGTTTGAACGCCAATGGTGCCTAGCTGGTTTGCAACCGGGCTGCTAGCTGGTACCTGACTGGCGGGCCACAAACGATGCGAACAGTGGACAGGGAGTGCGCGACGTGGCGACAGAGGTTCCCGTAAACGAGCATCCGGCGCGCGACCGCCATCAGATCCAGACGCTCATCCTCGCCGTCGCGATCCTGTCTACGGTCCTTCTGGCCGTCTTTTTTGCCGTCACCGCTGCCTCCTCGCTCAATCGCTTCGGGTTCCTGCACTTCCCGCTCGGCTTCTACCTTCTGGCGCAAGGTCTCCTCATCTTCATCGTCGCCGTGGCGTTCTGGTTCATCCGCCTGCAGGAGCGCATCGACCTGGCGCGCAGCGAGAGCGGGGAGCTCGGTTAGGCGATGAGCGTTCCTTCGCGCCTGCGCGCGCCGAATCCGCATCTTGGCGCCTATTACGGCATCGTCACCAGCGCCTTCGTGTCGCTCATCGTCATGCTTGCCATGTTCGAGCAGCTCGGCTGGGGGCGCCCGCTTTTGGCGCAGACCATGATGGTCGTACCGTTGGCGCTCTATCTCGTCATCGCCGTCGGCTCGCGGACGCTGCAGGCGGACGACTTCTTCGCCTCGGGACGGCGGGTGCCGCCGGTGTATAACGGCTTCGTGCTGGCGGCCATTGCCGTCGGCGGGGTGGGCTTCCTCGCCTATACCGGAACGGTGTTCTTTCTCGGCTTCGACGCACTCGCCATCGGTCTTGGCTGGACCTTCGGCATGTTCGCCGCCGGCGTCCTGTTCGTGCCTTACCTGCGCAAGACCGGTTCCTACACGCTGCCGAGCTTTCTCGGCCACCGCTTCCGCTCGCGCAGCGTGCGCGCGGCGGCGAGCGTCATGCAGCTCCCGCCCACGGCGCTCCTTCTTGTCGCCGAAATCAAGATTGCGGCGCTGATCGCCTCGCTGTTCCTGCCGGTCTCGTTCTCCCTTGGGGTGCTCATGATCGCGGCGCTCATCGCCGCGGTCGCCATCCTCGGCGGCATGCGCTCGTTGACCTGGACGGGAAGTGCGCAGTTCCTCGTCGGCGCGGTCGGCTTGGCGATCGTCGTGACCACCGTGTCGATCCTCCTCACCAACGTGCCCGCGCCGCAACTGACCTACGGCGGGACCTTCTCCGCCTTGCAGAACGCCGAGATCACGGCGGGCGTCACCCCGGTACAGCCCGGCCAACTCGCGACTGCGTTGCCGGGAGCGGCGCCGTTGCCGGTCATCAAGCCGTTCTTACAGCCCTTCGGCGTTCTCGGACCGGTCGATTTCGGGAGTTTGTTTCTCTGTCTTGCTCTCGGGACCGCCGCCCTTCCGAGCCTGCTGTCGCGGAGCGGCGTGACCAGCTCGATTGCCGAGCAGCGCCGCGCGAGCGCCTGGGGACTCTTGTTCGTCGCTCTGTTCGTGATGACGGCGCCGGCCATGGCCGCCTTCGCCAAGCTCATCGTCTTCCGCGACATCGCGCTTGCGCCGGCGTCTTCCCTGCCGGCGTGGCTCACCGAACTCGGCGGAAAGCACCTGCTCCAGGCCGGCGATGTCAACGGCGATGGGGCGATCGGGGCGGCGGAGCTTCTCTTTGGGCGAGACGGCATCGCGCTTGCGCTTCCTTCCGCCGCGGGGCTGCCTTACGTCCTCACCGTGCTCATGGCCACGGCGGCGATGGCGGTCGCGCTCGCTGCCTCGGCCTCTCATCTCTTCACCCTTGCGGCGAGCCTTGCCGATGACCTCTATCGTGTGCTCGACCGCCGCCAGACGCTGTCGCGGCTCACCGCCGCTTGGGCAGCGATTGCCGCGTCGGCGCTTGCCGCCGCCGTCTTCCTGCTCATTGCCGACCTCGATCCGCTTAAGACGGCGCTGCTGGCGTTCGCCTTCGCCGCCTCGACCTTCTTCCCAACGCTCCTCCTTGCCATTTGGTGGCGGCGATGCACCAAGTGGGGAGCCATGGCGGCGATGACCACGGGGTTTACCGTCATGCTGGTCGAAGCCGTCCTCGGCGGGGCGTTCGGCATCGGCCCGGCCGGCTTCACCACGGCGCTTACCAGCCTGATCGGCATCGTTCTCGCGCTGGCGGCAGGCGTTGCGGTAAGTCTCTATTTCCGGCAACCGTCCAAGGCCGAGGATGCCTATCGCGAGGAGATGCGCGATCCGGGCGGCGAGACGATCTACGATCGCGCGCGGATGCGCGCCGCGGCCGCAGCAGCCGCCGCGTCTGCGGCGGCGAACGCGTCAGGCCAGTGATCTTCCGGGGGAGAGCGGGAGCCCGATGAACGAGCAGTTAGCGCCCAAGGAGAAGCGCCTCACGCTTTATCCCGAGATCGTCCCCTACCGCACGGGACGGCTCAAGGTCTCGGGCCTGCATGAGCTCTATTTCGAGGAATGCGGCTCGCCGGCCGGAAAGCCCGTTGTGCTGCTGCATGGCGGCCCTGGCGGCGGCATCAATCCCGTCATGCGCCGCTATCACGACCCCAGAGCCTACCGCATCGTTCTCTTCGACCAGCGGGGTTGCGGGCGCTCGACGCCCCACGCCTCGCTGGAGGAGAACACCACCTGGCACCTCGTGGACGACATCGAGCGCCTGCGCGCGCATCTCGGCGTCGAGCGCTGGCAGGTGTTCGGCGGCTCATGGGGCTCGACCTTGGCACTCGCTTACGCCGAGACCTATCCGGAGCGGGTGACCGAGCTTGTGCTCAGGGGCATCTTCACCTTGCGACGCTCCGAGCTTGAGTGGTTTTACCAGGAAGGCTGCGGCTGGATCTTCCCCGATGCGTTCGAGGACTATGTGCGCGTTATCCCCGAGGCCGAGCGCGGTGACATGATCCAGGCCTATCACCGGCGCCTCACCCATGAAGACCCCGCCGTGCAGCTCGAAGCGGCGCGGGCCTGGAGCGCCTGGGAGGGCAAGACCTTGTCGCTCCTGCCCGACGCCGACCGGGTGCGCCGCTTCTCCGAGGACCACTACGCGCTCGCCTTTGCGCGCATCGAGTGCCACTACTTCGTCAATGGCGGTTTCTTCCACAGCGACGATCAGCTGATCCGGGACGCCCAGCGCTTGAGCTCCGTTCCGGGCGTGATCGTGCACGGCCGCTACGACGTGGTGACGCCGGTTAAGATCGCCCACGATCTTTCCCGCGCGTGGCCGGAAGCCGATTTGCGCATCGTCGCCGACGCCGGCCACGCCATGACCGAGACCGGCATCGTGCATGAGCTGGTCGCCGCGACCGCTGGGTTCTCCGATCGCTGACTTCAGGCTTCGGCCGAATGGCCGATGAAGCTGAGCGCGATGCTCCGCCGGTGCGGGTTCGCGCGATGCTCGATGAGATAGACCCCCTGCCAAGTGCCGAGCGTCATCCTGCCCTCCTTGACCGGAATGCCGAGGCTCGACGAGGTGAACATCGCCTTGATGTGGCTCGGCATGTCGTCGGGTCCTTCTTCTTGATGGGCGTAGCCGCGATCCTCCGGCGCGAGGAGATCGAGCGCGTCGGCAAGATCAAGCCGCACATTCGGATCGGCATTCTCCTGGATCGTCAACGATGCCGAGGTGTGACATACGAACACGGTGAGGAGCCCATTCTCGCCGGCGATGCTTTCGAGCCAGCTGGCAAGCTCTTGCGTGATCTCGATGAAGCCCTTGCCTGGGGTCGTTACCTCAAGCGTATGGCTCGCTTGCACCATCTCAGCCATGGCTGACGATACCCTCCGCGGCCCGCCCCGCCAGGCCATGGTCGGCGCCCCGCTTCCGGTTGACAAGGCCTGCGCCGCGCGTTGCCGCAAGAGCCGCCGCCCCGAAGGGTTTCCGGGGGGCTCCGTCCCACAATAAGGCGATCCTTAACGCAAAATTTACTCGGGCTTGCCACCGTGGTTCGACCGCTTCTTCGCGTGTCTTCTCGGACCGGTCCCTCGACCATTCTGACGCGAACACTCAGGGCGGACTCGCCAAGGGGAACGGGATGGTTTCGGAAGCAAGTTGGCAATCCGGCGGGCATGGCCGCTATGTCGACGCGCCCTCTGCCGGGGGCCCCATGGATCAGCAGTCGGTCGAAAGTCTCCTTCGCCGCCTCGTGCAACGGGTGGAGGAGAGCGAGCGCCGCTATAACGAGGCGCTTGACGATTTGCATGCGCGGCTCGACCAGCTCGCGCACACGACCGGCGCGGCGCGGGCGACCGGCACGCCGGAGGATGCCGAGACCTTCGACCGGCTGCACGATCAGGTGAGCAGCCTGGCCCACCGGCTCGAACTGGAAGCGTCCACACCGCTTGACGATTTCGAACGCCTCGGGCGCGCCCTGGCGGGTGACTTGGACTACGCCGCCGGAATGGCGGGCGTCTCTCCCCATAAACCCGATCTGCTGAGTGAGCTTGCCGCCTCCTCGATCCCACCGAGCGAGCCGCCATTTGGGAGCAGCGACCCCTTCAGCTTCCCTCTCCCGGAACCGAGTTATTCCGCCCCGCCGCTCGCCTCTTCTTTCCCCGGCGAGGAGCACGATTTCGACAAGCGTCTCGTGGAGATGGCGCACCGGCTCGAGCACTCGATCGGCATGGCGATGCCGCCGCAAGCCCTCGAGGCCCTGAATGCACGGCTCGACGAGATCGCCCACCAGATCGCCAAGGCGGTCGACGAGGCCCCGAAGGGCCTGTCTCTCGCTCATGTCGAGCAGCAGATTTCCGATATAGCCCAACAGCTTGGTCGAGCCGAGGCGCAACTTGCCAAGATCGCCGAAATCGAAAGCGTCCTGCACAAGCTGATCGAGCGGGTGGATGCCTCGCCCGCCCCTGAAGAGGTGGCGAATAAGGCTGCCGAGGAGGCCGCCCGGCTCGTCGCCGCTGAAGCGAAGCTCAGCAGCAGCGGCACCGCCGAGCGCGTCGATGCCATGCATCGCGACCTCATGGCGATGAACGACAGAACCCGCGCGAGCGACGACCGTCTCGCCGGCACTATCGAGTCCGTGCATGAATCCCTGAAGCAGCTCGTGCAGCAGGTCGAGCGGAGTGCGCCTCAGCCCTCAGCGCCAAGGCCTCGCACTCCCTTTGCCGAGCGCATGCGCGATCTCGCGCCGCTGCCAGGCGTGGCCACACAGCACCCTCTTGCCGAGGGGCGCCCCGAGCAGGGCCAGCGGCTCCAGACCGGCGAGACCATCCTCGCCCCAAGCGCAAAGGACGCTTCGCCCAGGAACAGGCTTGCTTCTGCCATGTCCGATTTCGAAGAGGCTGAAGCTGCGCCTTCCTTCGGGCGCGCCAAGCGTGGCCAGGTGGGCGAGAAGGCGTTCGATCTCGACGCGCAGGATCCGCATCGCGCCCTTGGCAAGACAGAGGCCGATGCAGATTACGAAACCCCCGATGATCTCGTGGCGGCGGCGCGGCGCGCGGCTCAGGCGGCAGCGCTCAGGGCTGAGGAAAGGTCAAGCGGCTCTCGCCCGCGGCGGGTGTCGTCCGCTACCGGGGCTTCGGCCGGCGCCGAGCTCCCGACGCGGCGCAAGCGGTCGTTTCTCATCATTTGCGCGGCGGTCCTGCTCGCCATCAGCGCGCTACTGCTTTATAGCCGCTTGCGCTCCAAGCCCGAGCCCGAGGTGACGCCGCCCGCGACCGAGCAAAGTGCTCCCCTTCCCTCGGCACCGAGCGAAGCCACGCCAATGCCCGGCGCTGAAGAGAGCGCCCCCGCCCCGGTCGAGCCCAAGGCCGAGACGCCACCCGACAGGTCGGGCGCATATGAGGGTCTACCCGGATCGGAGGAGAGCCCGCCAGACAGCGCGGCAAGCGAAGCGGGCGAAAAAGGCAATTTCACCGAGGTCGCCAAATCGTCCTACCGCCCGGCCTCGGCGATGGCAGGCGACGCGCCGGCGGAACCTCAGCTCGCCTCTTTGAAACCCACTGAGCCCGCCGCGCTTCCGCCCGGCGTCGTCTTCTCCGTCGAGGACCCGACGATGGGCGCGCAGGGGCAAGCACCTGCCGCTCCGGCTGCGATGCCGATGAGCCTTCCTCTACCGCCGCCCGATCTCGGTTCGCTTCCCTTGCGCCAAGCCGCCGCCCAAGGCGATGCCCGCGCGCAATACGCGATCGCGCTCCGCTACGCGCTCGGCCAAGGGACGCCGCAGAACCTCACCGAGGCGGCCCGCTGGCTCGAACGCGCCGCAAGCGCCGGCCTGGCGCCCGCCCAGTACCGCCTCGGCGCCATGTACGAGCGCGGCCAAGGTGTCGCCAAAGACCTCGGCCGGGCGCGGTCGTGGTACCAAGCCGCAGCCGAGAAGGGCAACGTCAAGGCCATGCACAACCTCGCCGTCAACTCAAGCGGCCGCGAGGACGGCGGCGCCGACTACGCGCTTGCCTCCAAATGGTATGGCGAAGCCGCCTCATACGGCCTCGCCGACAGCCAATTCAATCTCGGCATCCTTGCCGAGCATGGCCTCGGCATGCCCAAGAACCTCGCCGAGGCCTATAAATGGTTCGCGCTCGCCGCCGACGGTGGCGACGAAGAGGTCGCCAAACGGCGCGATCTGATCAAGCGGGAGCTCGATCCCGCCGGCCTCGCCGACGCCGAGCGGAGTGTGGGCGCCTGGACCGCCAAGAAAGCGGCGCCCGAAGCCAACGAGGTGCTGGAGCCGCAGGAATGGGCCGAAGCTTCGGCTCAGACCAACGCCTCTCTCGTCACCCGCGCGCAGGGTCTCCTCAATAAGCTCGGCTATGATGTGGCGCCCGACGGCCTCATGGGCGCGCGGACGCGCGAGGCGATCAAGAGCTTCGAGCGCAAGAACGGCCTCGAGGAGACCGGCAAGGTTACCATTCCCCTCGTCACCAAGCTCGAGCGCCTGACCAGCTAGACAGATTTCTTAAGTCAGACGTCAGAAATCGGCAATCAGACGTTGGAAGTCCGGGGTCAGCCCCCTAATTTCTGTTTCTGACCTCTGATTCCTAGCGGCTCCCGATGTTCCAGGTCTATCTGCCCATTGCCGAGATCTCGGTGAACCTAGTGGTCATGCTGGGACTCGGCGCGGCGGTAGGCTTCCTTTCGGGCATGTTCGGGGTGGGGGGTGGCTTCCTCCTCACCCCGTTCCTGATGTTTTCCGGCATTCCCGCCGCCATTGCGGTCGCCACCGGCGCCAACCAGATCGTCGCCACCTCGGTGTCCGGCGCTCTCGCTCAATGGCGTCGCAACAATATCGATTTCCGCATGGGAGCCGTGTTGATCGCGGGCGGCATGGCGGGCGCCTTGATCGGCGTGTTCCTCCTCAAGGCGCTGCGCGAGGCGGGTCAAGCCGGCCTCATTGTCTCCCTTACCTATGTGGCGCTGCTCGGCGTCGTCGGCGTCCTGATGTTCGCCGAAAGCATCCGCGCCATCCGGAGAGCGCGCGCCGGCAAGTCCGCCTCGGCGCGGAAGCCGGGACAGCACAATTGGATTCACGGGCTGCCGCTGAAGCTCCGCTTTCCGCGCTCGCGCCTCTATATCAGCGCCATTCCCCCGCTCGTGATCGGCTGGGTGGTCGGGCTGCTCACCGCGTTCCTCGGCGTCGGCGGCGGGTTCATCATGGTGCCGGCCATGATCTATCTGCTGCGCATGCCCACCAACATCGTGATCGGCACCTCGATCTTCCAAATCATCTTTGTCACGGCCGTCGTCACCGTGCTGCACGCGAGCTTCACGCACACACTCGACGTCGTGCTCGCCCTCATTCTCGCGGCCGGCGGCGTCATCGGCGGACAGTTCGGGGTCAGGGCCGGGCAGCGATTGAGGGGCGAGCAGCTCAGGGCGTTGCTGGCGATGATGGTGCTCGCGGTCGCCATCCGTCTCCTGCTCGATCTCGTGCTGAAGCCGTCCGAGCTTTTCAGTATCGCTCCACTCGCGGCAGGCGCCTGATGAGAGCCGCGCTTAGCCTCGCCGCCCTGCTCGCGATTGCCTCGGCGCCGGCCTGGGCGGCCGAACCTGCCGTCGGTCAACCCACCCCGAGTGAGGAACTGCAATCGGAGCTCTCCACGCGCGAGATCTCCATCCAGGCGAACTTCACCGGCATCGAGATCCTCATCTATGGCAGCATCGACTTCAGCCAGACCAAGGCGCCCGACACGGGAGTCTATGACGTGGTCATCGTCATTCGCGCCCCGAACCACCCGATCGTCGCCAGGCGGAAGGAGCGGGTGGCCGGCATCTGGGTCAACGGCGCCGGCAAAGTCTTCCCTTCGGTTCCGGGCTTCTATGCCGCGCTGTCGACGCGACCCTTCAGGGCCATCACCTCCGACGAGACGCTCAAGAAGCTTGGCATTGGCCTTAGCAATCTCGATTTGGGCAGGGTCAGCAAAGACGATCCCGGCGAGGAGACGGTTCGCTCGGCCGTGATCAGGCTGAAACAGAAACAGGACCTGTTTCAGGAGCACGACGACGCGGTCGCCTTTGTCGGCCGCAGCCTGTTCAGGGCAACCGTCGCCCTGCCGGTGAACGTCCCCGTTGGCCGCTATACCGCCGACATCTACTTGTTTCGCGACGGCCAGGTCATCAGCAAGAACCAGAGCACGCTTGACGTGAACAAGGCCGGCTTCGAGCGCACGATCTACATGCTCGCTTTCAGGCACCCATTCATCTACGGGCTGCTCGCGGTCTTGGTCGCGGTGCTCGCGGGTCTCGCCGGCTGGTACGCCTTCCGGCGCGAGTGAGGGTTTAGTCCGGCAGGAGCAGGCTGCCGAGCACGGGATAGACGTCGGCCCGTCCCATCATCCAGGCTTCGAGCTGGTGGCGCAGGAACAAGGGTCCGAAGGCCTCATCGAGCACGTTAAGCCCTCCCGCATAGGCACCGAAGGCCGGCATCACCAGGCGGTTGCCGTCGGCGGCGAAGCAGCGGCGGCGGATCACCGCGCCGCGGCGCGCAATGCGCGCGACAGGATGGAGGTGGCCCGCGATCTCCCTGGCCGACTGAGCGGCAGAGGGCTCGTGCCTGAGCGTGACGCCGCAAATGGTGAGCGTGGCGCACACCGTGCCGCCGATCGAGGCGGGCAGATGCGGATCGTGATTGCCGCAGATCCAATACCATTCGCGGCCCTGTTGCAGCTTGAGGAGAAACTTGAGGTCCTCGGGGGCAAGACGGTTCGCGGAGTCGCTGCGGTGAAAGCTGTCGCCGAGCGTCACCACCCGCGTGGGATCGACGGCGCGGATCACCTTGCGCAAACGCTCGAGCGTGGTGCGCGTATCATAAGGCGGAAGCAGCATGCCGAGCGCAGCGTAGGCAGCGCCCTTCTCGAGATGGAGATCGGCCACCAGCAGCGTGTCCTCGGCCTCCCAGTAGAGCGCGCCGGCGGCAAGCGGCCTCATTCTGTGGCCCGAGACACTGATATGGGCGCGAAGGGTCGGCGCGCTTTCCGGCATGAGATCAGGCATTGGGCGCAGCATGTCCGCTTAAGGCCTCCGCGATGAGCTCCTCGACCGTCTCACGCAACAAGACCTCGCTCGCCTCCCCAGGAACGCTCTCGCGACCGATCTCGAGCATGACGGGCACGGCGAGCGGCGAAACCTGCTGCAAAGCAATATGCCTGATTCGGCCTTTGATTCGTCTCAAGAAATAACCGAGGCGCCCGACATCGATCAGGCCGGTCGCCGCATCGGCGAAGGCGGCTTTGAGCAGGATGTGGCCGGGCTCGTGCTGGCGAAGCACGTCATAGATCAAATCGGAGGAGACCGTCATCTGGCGCCCGGTCTTCTCCTGTCCCGGATGGCGGCGCTCAATCAGGCCCGAGATGACGGCGCACACCCTGAAGGAGCGCTTCATCAGGCTCGACTCGGCGAGCCAGGCATCGAGATCGTCGCCGAGCATGTCTTCGTCGAAAAGTTGCGCGAGGTCGAGCCGCCCATTCTTGACCATCTCGCCCATGTCGTTGAGCGCCCAGATGGCGAGCGCATATTCGTTGGCAACGAAGCCGAGCGGCGCGGCGCGCGAGCGCTCCAGCCTCCGCGTCAGCAGCATGCCGAGACTCTGATGCGCGAGCCGCCCTTCGAAGGGATAGCAGACGAGGTAATGCCTCTGGCCGCGGGGAAAGGTCTCGACCAGGATCTCGTCGGGACCGGGCACCACGGAGAATTCGGCTTGCAGGCGGAGCCAATCGGAGACCTGGTCTGGCAACCGCGACCAGTGTCCCGGCTCGGCGAGCAGACGGCGAACGCGCTCGGCGAGATAGGTCGAGAGCGGGAACTTGCCGCCTTCGTAAGCCGGCACCTTGGGCTCGGTCGCGTGCGCCCGGGTGACGATGGCGTCGGTCTCGCGCAAGCCCTCGAAGCGCAGCACCTCGCCGGCGAAGACGAAGGTATCGCCGGGGGCGAGCTGCTCGATGAAATATTCCTCGACCTCGCCGAGGATGCGCCCCGCAGCGAGCATGCTGGCCGGCTTGAGCGCCCCTCCCTTCAGGCGCGCCAGGCGAACGCGCAGCATCGGCGCCTCGACGATGGTGCCGACATTGAGCCGGTATTGCTGCGCGATGCGGGGATGGGCGACGCGGTAGCGCCCCTCCGGCGTCAGCTTGAGCTTGGCGTAGCGCTCGTAATTGGCAAGCGCATAGCCCCCGGTCGCCACGAACTGTACGATCTGGTCGAAGCCCTCGCGCGTCAGCCCCTGATAGGGAGCGGCGCTCGTGACCTCGCCATAGAGCCGGTCGGGATCGAAGGGCGCGGCGCAGGCCGTGCCGAGCATGTGCTGGGCGAGCACGTCGAGCGCGCCGGGGCGCGTGGGCGGCGTATCCTGGGCGCCTTCGGCCGCCGCCTCCAGCGCCGCCTGGCACTCGATCACCTCGAAGCGGTTGGCCGGCACCAGCAGTGCCTTGCTCGGCTCGTCGAGCCGGTGATTGGCGCGGCCGATGCGTTGCGCCAGCCGGCTTGCGCCCTTGGGCGCACCCACATTGATGACGAGATCGACCTCGCCCCAGTCGATGCCGAGATCGAGCGTCGAGGTGCAGACCACGGCGCGGAGTTTCCCCGCCACCATCGCCGCCTCGACCTTTCGCCGCTGGGCCACGTCGAGCGAGCCGTGATGGAGCGCGATGGGGAGGTTGGCGTCGTTGTAGCGCCAGAGCTCGTGGAACAGCATCTCGGCCTGCGAGCGCGTGTTGACGAAGATGAGCGACAGGCGGTGGGTCTTGATCGCCTCGTAGATCTCAGAGAGCGCATAGCGCGCCGAATGTCCGGCCCAAGGCAGCTCGGCGTTCGATCTGAGGATGGCGATGTCGGCACGGGCTCCCTCCTCCGCCGTCACGATCTCGGCAAGCCGCGTGGCGGACTGGCCCTGATGCGGCACGAGAAAGGCCGCCAGCTCATAAGGCCGCGCTACGGTTGCCGAGAGGCCTATGGCGGTCAGCTGGGGCGCGAGCGTGCGGAGCCGCGCCAGGTCGAGCGCGAGCAGATCGCCGCGCTTGCTCGAAGCGAGCGCGTGCAGCTCATCGAGGATGACATATTTGAGCCCACCGAACAGCTCGGGCGCGCCTCTATGCGACAGCATCAGCGCGATCTGCTCCGGCGTGGTGAGCAGGATGTCGGGCGGAAGGATGCGCTGCCGCGTGCGGCGCGAGGCCGGCGTGTCGCCGGTGCGGGTCTCGAGCCTGATGGGCAGCGCCATTTCCTCGACGGGGGTCGCGAGGTTGCGCGCGATGTCCACGGCGAGCGCCTTGAGCGGCGAGACGTAGAGGGTGTGGATCCCCGCCTTCGCTTTCGGCTTCGGTGTGGCAAGGCGCGAGAGATCGACCAGGCTCGGCAGGAAGCCGGCAAGCGTCTTGCCACCACCGGTCGGCGCGATCAGCAGCGTGTCGCGCCCTGCACCGGCGTGCTCGAGCAGCGCGAGCTGATGGGCATGCGGGCGCCAGCCGCGCCCCCTGAACCAGCCGGCAAAGGGCTCCGGCAGCGCCGCAAGCGGCGCGTCCAATATCAGGCTTTCGCTGGCGCTCATGCTCTTGTGCTTGACCTTCGCATCCCTTGGCACCAATTCTGCTGCAATTCGAGTCGAAGCTCTTGGGTCTCTTATGACGGCCCGCGTGAGGCAAGGGAGAGCGGACAGATGGAACGGTTTTTTGGCGGCAATCCGGCACTCGTTCTGCTCAGGCTGGCGATTCTCTCGCTGATCGTGGGCGTTGTGCTCGCGGCGCTCGGCTTCAGCCCCTTCGAGATCCTCGACAGCTTGAGAAGGCTCGCCGAGCGCATCTACGACATGGGCTTCGCCGCGATCGAGAAAGCGTTCCGCTACTTCCTGCTCGGCGCCGTCATCGTCTTCCCGGTGTGGCTGGTCATGCGCCTGCTCAAAATGGCCGGACGCACGAGCGGCGATCTGGTCGACCCAAGCTCGCGCAACCGCGAGGCCTAGGCCTTTGTGGTCCATTCGTCGGCGCGGGCGCCGATCAGAAGCTTGAGGTTTTCTGCCCCCGTGCACTCCATCGCCTCGCCCAGAGCCTGCTTGATGCGGCCGATCAGCGAAGGCCCTTCGAACACGAGCCCGGTATAGAGCTGAATGAGAGAGGCGCCGGCCTCGATCTTGGCGAGCGCCGTCACGGGCGAATCGATGCCGCCGACGCCGATCAGCGGCAGCCTCCCTTCGGTGAGCTGGTAGATTCGCGCGAGCATCCGCGTCGCGCGGGCGAAGAGCGGCCGCCCCGACAGGCCGCCGTCCTCCTTGGCAAAACCCTGGTCGCGCAAACCCTCACGGGAAAGCGTCGTGTTCGATACCACGATGCCGTCGACGCCGTGGGAGACGATCACGCGCACCACCTCGGGCAGCTCCTCGTCGGCAATATCGGGCGCGAGCTTGACCAGGAGCGCCGGCTTGCGGGGAAGTGCGGCGCGCGCGTCCTGCACGCGCTTGAGCAAGGCATCGAGCGCCTCCGGCGCCTGGAGATCGCGCAAGCCCGGCGTGTTGGGCGAGGAGATGTTGATGGTGAAATAGCTCGCCACCTCGGCCATGCGGGCGATTCCCGACACATAGTCGCCGATGCGGTCGGGGCTCGTCCGCCCGGCGCCGAGATTGACGCCGACGACTCCTCCCACGCGTGACTTCAGCCGCTGAAGCGCCGAGTCCTGGCCTTCATTGTTGAAGCCGAGCCGGTTGATGATGGCGCGGTCGACGATCGAGCGGAACAGGCGGGGGCTCGCATTGCCGCTTTGCGCCCGCGGCGTCAAGGTGCCCACTTCGACGAAGCCGAAGCCCATGCCGAGAAGCTTCCCTGCCACGCGCGCATTCTTGTCGAAGCCCGCCGCCATGCCGATCGGGTTGGGGAAATCGAGGCCGAACAGATGCTGGGCAAGCCGCTTGTCGTCGGGCTGGCTCGCTCGCGGATAGAGCCCAAGCTCGAGACTTTTGATGGCAAGGTCGTGCGCCCGCTCGGGCGGAAGCGCGAGCAGCAAGCTCTGGCCCAAGCCGAACAACCCACTCACGCGAAGACTCCTTCGGGCAGGATGTGGCGGCTGTCCGGCCCGAGCGGCAGCGGCTCGATCCACAGCACGGCAGCAAGATCGAGCGGCGCGTAAAGATGCGGATAGAGCGCCGCGCCGCGCGAAGCCTCCCATTTCAGGTCAGGCCCAAGACGTTCCGCATCGACCGCGAGGAGAACAAGCCCGGCCTGGCCCGCGAAATGGCTGGCGAGCGTGCCCTCAAGCTGATGGGCGGCGGAAAGATGGATGAAGCCGTCGCGGACATCGGCGGCGGAGCCGGCAAAGCGCCCTTGGCTCCAGGACTCGGTGAAGGCCTGTTCGGTCAAGACTTTATAGATAGGCTCTGCCATGGCTCTTGGCGGCGAGAGTAGCCGCGCCCTCAAGGCTCAACAAGCAAAGCCGAGACCCAACCGGAATGCGGTGGACAAACGGCGCAAATAAGCCATAATTCCTATCATTAGGCATAAATTCCGATTCGTCTCAGGAAAACGCGTCGCTTCCCGTGATTAGGCTCACCCATACCAGGGTATGGAACGCCATCGACGCGCTGGCGCGCCGCTACAGTCTCTCGCCCTCGGGGCTCGCCAAGCGCGCCGGGCTCGACCCCACCTCCTTCAACAAGTCGAAGCGCATCACCGGCGAAGGGCGCCCGCGCTGGCCGACCACCGAAAGCATCGCCAAGGTGCTTCAGGCGACCGGCGCCAGCTTCGAGGACTTCACTGCGCTCGTAACCGCCGAGCCGCGCGCCCCACGCGGCGAGCCCATCCCGCTGATCGGCCTCACCCAAGCCGGCGCGGGCGGCTTCTTCGACGATGGCGGCTTCCCCGTGGGCCAGGGCTGGGACCAGATCCGCTTCCCCAAGGTCGAAGATGAGAACGCCTACGCGCTCGAAGTCTCGGGCGACTCTATGCAGCCGCTCTATCGCGACGGGGATATCCTCATCGTCTCGCCCAATTCGGCCCCGCGCAAAGGCGACCGCGTGGTGCTGCGCACCACCGACGGCGAGGTGATGGCGAAGATCCTGGTGCGGCGCACGGCGAGGACGGTTGAGCTGGCCTCCTTCAATCCGGCCCACCCCAATCTCGTCTTTCCCGTGGACCGCATCGACTGGATGGCGCGCATCGTCTGGGCGTCCCAGTAAGCCAGAAATCAGAAATCAGGGATCAGAAGGACAGCCTCAGAATGGCCCGATCTCTGACGTCTCATTTCTAACTTCCGACTTCTGATTTCTGACTTCTGATGTCAGGTTTCCGATATGGAGCTTGCCTCGCGCATCGTTTCGATCCTGCTCGGCGCTGCCGTGATGGCGCTCGTGCTGTGGCCGGTCACGATCCCGGTCGGCTTCAGCGAAGTGTGGTGGGCGAGCCGCCAGGCTCAATCGCGATCGGAGACCCCAGCCGCTCAGCCCAAACCCCCGCAACAAGTGAAGCCGCCAGCGGCTCTGCCCGAAGCCGCCGCACCCGCGCCGCATGCCGTCCTGCCGAACGCGGCCGATGGCAAGCCGGCTCCACTTGTGGGCGCGAAGGCTAAGGCGGAGCGGCTCGCCGCCCTCAAGGAGAAGGACGCGCAGAAGGACGCGACCGGCGCCATCGCTCCTAAAGCGACGACAAAGCTCTATCGTCGGGTCACGGTGCGCGACGGCGGCACGCTTCAGGCTGGCAAAGTCGTCATAAGGCTCGCCGCCATCGCCGCGCGCGACGCCGACGCCACCTGCAAGGACGAGAAGGGCAAATCATGGCGCTGCGGGGCTGCCGCCAAAGCCGCGCTGACGCGGCTGATCCGCGCGCGCGCCGTCACCTGCGAGCTTCCCAAGGGGGGCGAGCATAACATCTTCATCGCGCGCTGCTCGGTGGCGGGGACCGATCTCTCGGCCTGGCTCGTGCGCCAAGGCTGGGCCAAGCCGAAAGACCCTAAAGAGCCCGCGCTGGCCAAGGCGGCGGAAGAAGCCGAGGCCGAGCGCATCGGCCTGTGGCGCGGCGCGGAGTGAGTACATCAGTCGAGGCGGAGGCCCCTAGCCGGTCAATTCGCCGGCGAGTGCTCGCTTGATCAGAGCACTTGTCTCGGCGATGCCGTACAGCTCGACGAAGGAGCCGAAGCGCGGGCCTTGGGTCTGGCCGAGCAGCACCTCGTAAAGCGCGGAAAACCAGTCGCGCAACGGCTCGAAGCCGTGCTCCTTACCGACCGCATAAACCTCGGATTGGATCTCCTCGGCGAGCACGCCCTTCGGCAGCTTGGCCAGGCGCCGATCGAGGTCGACAAGCGCCGCCCGCTCCTTCTCGCTCGGCGGGCGATAAAGCTTCGCCGGCTTCACGAAGTCATGGAAGTAGCGGATGGCGTAGCCGACGAGCTGATCGAGCAGCGGGTGCGCTTCGGGCGTGGCGTCGGGCGCATAGCGGCGGATGAAGCCCCACAGCACCTCGCGGTCCTCCGAGTTCGAGGCCGACGCAAGATTGAGGAGAAGCGCAAAGCTGATGGGAAGCTCGGCCTCCGGCGGCGCACCTTCATGGATGTGCCACACCGGGTTCATCAGCTTCGCCGCCGGCTCCTCCTTCGGATAGGCGGCGAGATGGCCGACATATTCGTCGACCGCGCGCGGGATCACGTCGAAATAGAGACGCTTCGCCTTGCGCGGGCTTTGATACATATAGAGCGACAGGCTCTCGGGGCTTGCGTAAGTAAGCCACTCCTCGATGGTGAGCCCGTTGCCGCGCGACTTGGAGATCTTCTCGCCCTTCTCATCGAGGAACAGCTCGTAGATGAAGCCTTCCGGCTGCTGCGCGCCCAGGATGCGGCAGATATGTCCCGACAGGCGCACCGAGTCGATCAGGTCCTTGCCGGCCATCTCGTAATCGACGCCGAGCGCCGCCCAGCGCATCGCCCAGTCCGCCTTCCATTGCAGCTTGCAATGGCCGCTCGTGACGGGAGCTTGGGTGAGCTTGCCGGTGTCGGGGTCCTTGTAGACGATCGACCCCGACGCGAGATCGCGGTCGATGACCGGCACCTGCAGCACCCGTCCCGTGCTGGGCGAGATCGGCAGGAAGGGGCTGTAGGTGGCGCGGCGTTCGGGCCCCAGCGTCGGCAGGATCACGTCCTTGATCGCGTCGTAGTGGTGCAGCACCTTCAACAGTGTCGCGTCGAAGCGACCGCTCGTGTAGCACTCAGTGGCCGAGAGGAACTCGTAGTCGAAGCCGAACGTGTCGAGAAAAGCCCTGAGCCGGGCATTGTTGTGATGGCCGAAGCTCGGATGGTCGCCGAAGGGGTCGGGCACCTGGGTCAGCGGCTTGCCGAGATGCTCGGCCACCATCTCCTTGTTGGGAATGTTGTCCGGCACCTTCCTGAGACCGTCCATATCGTCCGAGAAGCAGATGAGCCGCGTCGGGATTTTGTCCTCGGTGAGCACGCGGAAGGCATGGCGCACCATGGTGGTGCGCGCGACCTCGCCGAAGGTGCCGATATGGGGGAGGCCCGACGGCCCGTAGCCCGTCTCGAAGATGATGGCGCCGGTCGGCTTGGGAATCCGCTTCAGCCGGCTTAAGACTTTCCGCGCCTCTTCGAACGGCCAGGCCTTGCTCACATGGGCATGCGCCAGGAGCTCCGAGCTCACCTCGATCTTCGCGCTTGCCTTCGGCTTCGGCTTGGCTGCCAGGCGGGGCGTTGGCTCCTTGGCGTGCGGTATGCTCGCTTCCGCCTGAGGCTCGGCCTTTGGCGACGTCTTGGCGCTAGGCGTCTTGGCGTTAGGCGTCTTGGCACGGGGGGAGCGGACCATGGTCGGGTTCGGCCGGGTTTCGGTTGGTAGAAGTGTGGGGGACAAATTTCACAGTTTTGTAAATGGCGCCAGCGTTTCCGCGCCGATGGGAGGG
>DASWJG010000147.1:0-5059 GCA_036397315.1 Methyloceanibacter sp.
CGATCGTGGCGACGATGATAACGCCCTTCAAACCCTGCATGGTCTTCTCTCCTTTGGTTAAAACGGCAGTAGCCGTCTTTGCATGTACCGGCGCGGTGTTTTCAGATCAAGAACGGACTGGTGTTCCTGGACCGTTTTCTCGGTCATTGATGCCAAAATGCCACGCCGAATCTCATCCTCCAGCCCGGTCACGCTATCCCCCTCGGAGACGCCGATCAAGCTTGGTTAACAGGCTGAAGGCTCGTGATTAAAAAAGGGTAATCCGAGCGTTGCGTTTGGGACACAGGGCCCGGCAAATAGCCGGATTTAGCCAAAAAACCTGCCCTCGCCGCCCTAATTAATGAGGGGAGACCAAGCCGGATCGGAGCCGAAGGCAGGCGTGGCAACCTGGCGCTCGTTATAGCCCGTGAGGTCGATGGTGTAGAGCTTGGGACCCCCCGATGCGCCCGGCGATTCCCGGAAGAACATCAGCACCCGACCGTTCGGCGCCCAGGTCGGGCCCTCGTTGTGGAAGCCCTCGGTGAGAATGCGCTCGCCGGACCCGTCGGGCTTCATCACCCCGATCAGGAACTGGCCGCCGGCCATCTTGGTGAAGGCGATGAGGTCGCCGCGCGGGGACCAGACCGGGGTCGAGTAACTTCCCTGCCCCCGGCTGATGCGGCGCGGGTTCGCCCCGTTCGCATCCATGACGTAGATCTGCCGGGAGCCGTCGCGGTCGGTCTCGAACACGATCTGTCTTCCGTCGGGCGAATAGCAGGGCGCCGTGTCGATGGCATTGTCATTGGTGAGCTGGAGCGTCCGCCGGCTGCGCAAATCCATGGCGAACAGGTTTGAATTGCCCTCCCGCTCCAGGCTCATGACGATGCGCTGCCCGTCGGGGGAGAAGCGCGGCGCAAAGGTCATGCCGGGGAAAGTCCCCACGATCTCTTTCTGCCCGGTCTCGATGTTGAGCAGATAGACCTTAGGCGTCTCTCCCTCGAAGGACGTATAGGTGATCTCCTGCGTCGAGGGGCTGAAGCGGGGGGTAAGCACGAGATTCTGCCCCGCCGTGAGCAGCCTGACGTTGAAGCCGTCCTGATCCATGATGGCGAGGCGCTTCATCCGCTTGTCCTTGGGGCCCGATTCGTCGACGAACACGATGCGGGTGTCGAAATAGCCCTTCTCGCCGGTGATCCGTTCATAGATCGCATCGGCGATGATGTGGCCGATGCGGCGGGCGTCTTTCGGACGGGCGAAGAACTGTTCGCCCGCCAGCTGCTTGCCAGCGAACACGTCCCACAGCCGGAACTCCGCCCTGAGCTTGCCGTCACTTGACCCGATGCGGCCGACCACAAGCGCCTGCGCGTTGACCACCCGCCAATCGTCGAAGCGCGGCACGCTGTCCGGGCCGACGCCCTTCTCGATGAAGGCGGCTTGGTCGATAGGGATAAACAGGCCTGAGGCGCGCAGGTCGTTCGCCACCACGTTGGAGATTTCGCGCGCGGTTTGCGAGGCCACCGAGCCGTCGCCGGCAAAGTCGGCAATGGCGATGGGGAGCGGCTGGATGGTGCCTTGGGTGATGTTGAGCTCGACCACGGCGCGGGCCGGAGTCGACGCCGACAGCGCGCCGAGCACAAGGAGCGCGAGCGCCGCACACCACCGGCTTCGGTCCATGATCGGATTGGCGGAAAGAGTCATGGCAGTCCTTAGCTCAGGAGCGGATCGCGGACTTAGCCGGCGCGATACATCTCGCTTGGGTCGAAATTGAGGATCATGTCGCGCCACAGCGCATATTTGTCGCTTGGCAGCGAATAGGGCTGGCACTGGTAGACCGCTCTCACCGCGCTGTCGGCGGCCGCCTGGAAGAAGGGCGAGGAGCCGCTATTGGCCACGGTCGGATAACCGACCAGCGTTCCATCCTCGTTGAGCTTCAATCTCAACTTCACCACGATCTCCTCGGCGCCAAGGCCCCCCGGCGGCGGGCTCCAGCACTGAGCGATGCGGGAGCGAAGCGCATCGATCTCATTGACCGACATGGTCAACTGCGTGCCGTTCGACTGCCCGCGCACCTTCTTGGTTGGCGTCTCGTCGGAAGGCAGGACGGGGCTCGGCTCGTTCGCCGCATCGGGAATCTTGTTGAGGAGCGCGGCGATCCTATCGGTATTGAAGTCGCGTTTTTTCGCCGTCGCCTTGGGTTTAGGCTTCTTCGGCGGGGCCGCGGCGGCCTCCTTGGGCTTGGCCGGCTTCTCCTCGGACTTCTTTTTCTCAGACTTCATGGCCTCAGGCTTAGGCGCAGCCTCTTTCGGCGTCTCGGCTTTGGGCTTTTCCTCGGGCTTCAGCTCAGTCTCGGGCTTCTCGGCCACGGCCGCGCTCTGCTCTGGGGGCTTCTTGGCTTCCTTCACCGCTTCCGGCTTCTCCTCCTTAGGCTTCCCGGCCAACGGCGCCTCGTCCTTGGCGTCGGCTGTGCCCGCCTTGATCTTGGTGAGCTCCGATGGCGTGGCGAGGTCGACCGGAATGGCAAGAAGCGGCGCCTTGTCCATCTTGACAGCCGGGAAGGCGACGAGCGCAAAGAGCAGGATCGCCGTATGCAGCGCGGCCGAGATGAAGGTGCTCTTACGCATCATGCCCTTGCTTGGGGCTTCCCTTAAGGTTGGTCCGCCTGATCGGTGACGATGGTCACGGGGAAGCCCGCTTGGCCGATCCTTGCCAGCACTTTCGCAACGTTCCCATAAGGCGTGCCCTTGTCGCCGCGCACCCAGACCTTGCTGCCTCCGCCAGCGTCCCGGATAGCAGTGAGTTTGGGCACAAGTTCGTCAAAGCCGATCTCCGTGTTCTGCAAAAAAATCTTCCCTTGCGGATCGACCGTGACGCTCAGGGGCGCCTTTTCCGGCTCGACCGCGCCGGCCTCGGTCTTTGGCAGCTCGACCTTGGGCAACGCTCCCTTCGACTCGACGTCGACGCCCACCGTGAGAAGCGGCGCCGTCACCATGAAGATGATGAGGAGCACGAGCATGACGTCGACCATGGGGGTGACGTTGATCTCGCTCATCGGCGCGGCCGAGCGGCGCCGGGCCCGCCGGTTCGAAAGTCCGCCGCCTGGTTGTAGACCTGCTCCCATGACCTAAAGCCTCACGCCGTCTTGTCGATCTGCCGCGACAGGATGGCCCCGAACTCGTCGGCAAAGCCTTCGAGACGCGCCGCGTGCCGGGCCACTTCGCTGTTGAACTTATTGTAGAAAATTACGGCAGGAATGGCGGCGAGCAGGCCGAGCGCGGTGGCGAACAGAGCTTCCGCGATACCGGGCGCCACCACCGCGAGGCTCGTATTCTTGCTCACGGCAATCGCCTGAAAGCTCGTCATGATGCCCCACACGGTGCCGAACAGGCCGATAAAGGGCGCGGTCGAGCCGACCGTTGCGAGGAAGGTCAATCTGCGCTCAAGCCGTTCCACCTCGCGGGAGATGGTCACGTCCATGACCTTCTCGACCCTGAGCTGGACGCCCGGCATGGGCCTCGTGCCCCGCTCTCCTCCCTCACGCTCGGTCGAGCGCTTCCATTCGCGCATCGCCGCCACGAACAGCGCCGCCATGCCCGTGTTCCGGCGCTGGGCCAAGGCCTGGTAGAGCTCCTCGAGCGACTGTCCCGACCAGAACACCTGCTCGAACTTGTCGGTCTCTTTGCGCGTCTTGGCGTAGAGAAAGAGCTTTTCGAGGATGATCGCCCAACTCCACACCGAAGCGAGCAGGAGCCCGATGATCACCAGCTTGACGACGATATGGGCGTTCTTGAAAAGCTCGAGGATCGAGAGATCGACGACATCCGGCGGATTCATGATGGCCTCGTGGCATGAGCTCCAAGATCGCCGCCTCTAGCATGTGCCATCAGACGGCAGCTTGGCCCCGCGGCCTTGGCCGCAGGCCTTGACGACATCGCCGGAGAGAGTGCGCTTCCGCTCGCGAACCGACCTTTCGCCAGCGAATGTGACTAAACTTTGGCTCGTTTACCCCCAGTTTCGGCGGGGCGCGGCTCTTCGGCAGAGCGACACTTTAGCGGCATTAGCTACGTTTCACGCGCTTGGTTAACGAATCGTTGAAGCGCCCCGCGCACGAGCGCGCCCAATCGTTGCGGCTTGCCGGCGCGCGAGACGAGAACGACGGTCACTTTGGCGCGAGCAAGCACCGTCCCATCCCTGCATATGTCCTGCTGGAGCACGAGGCTCGCGCTGCCAACCTCGGCGCAACTGGTGACGACCTCGAGCACGTCGTCCATGCGACCAGGCTTCAGATAATCGATCTCGACGCGGCGCACGACGAACACCGCAGGTTCGCCTTGCTCGGGACTTGCCAGGCTCCTTGCATCGATGCCGAGCAGCCTGATGAAGTCAGAGCGCGCACGCTCGCAGAACTTGAGAAAATTGGCGTGATAGACGACGCCGGCGCAGTCCGTGTCCTCGAAATAAACGCGGATGGGCAGGACATGGGTCTCGCCCTCGATCCGGCCCGCCAAATCAGGCCATTTCCCCGTCATCCCTCCTCGCTGCCGTTGAACAGGGGAAATTGGGCGGGCTGCGCCGGCTGCGGCAGCCCGAGATGAGCGAAGGCTTGTGCCGTCAGCACCCGCCCGCGCGGGGTTCGCGCGATGAAGCCCTGCTGCAACAGATATGGCTCGATGATCTCCTCGATGGCGTCGCGCGGCTCAGACAGGCCCGCGGCGATCGTCTCGACGCCCACCGGTCCGCCCCCATAGTTCACCGCGATCAAGCGCAAATAGCGGTGATCGAGCGCATCGAGCCCTTTGCCGTCGACCTCGAGCTGTGACAGCGCACCGTCCGCAATCTTGGCATCGACGGCGGCAGCCCCCTCGACAGATGCGAAATCGCGCACGCGGCGAAGCAGCCGTCCCGCGACACGCGGCGTGCCGCGGGCGCGCCGGGCGATCTCATGCGCGCCTTCGCTTGTGAGCGAGAGTCCGAGCAGCCGCGCCCCTCGCCGCACGATCTCCTCGAGCTCCTCGACGCCATAGAACTCGAGCCTGATGGGAATGCCGAACCGCTCTCTGAGCGGCGTGGTGAGGAGTCCGGT
>DASWJG010000148.1:0-11911 GCA_036397315.1 Methyloceanibacter sp.
GAGCCGGTGGTGATCGGCGAGCACAGCTATCTCGGCCTGCTCGTCCCCTCGGCGCCGGTCCCCTTCGGCGGTGCGCTGATCTATGTACCGTCCGAGTGGGTCAAGCCGGCGGAAGGCGGTGTCGAGCGGCTGATGAACGTCTATGTATCGATGGGCGTGACGCCGCCCATGTCCATGCCGCGTGCGGCGAAGCCGGCGATCGCGGATGCGCGCGGAACGAAAGCGCCTGAGGCTAAGCCGAAGGCGATCAAGCCGCCGAAGCCGATTTGAACGGCTGCACTGCCAACCTCAATTCGCGAAGCGGAAGTGCAGCACGTCGCCGTCCTTGACGACGTACTCCTTGCCTTCGAGCCTGAGCTTGCCGGCGTCGCGCGCGCCGGCCTCGCCGGCGAGCGCCACATAGTCGTCGTAAGCGATCGTCTCGGCGCGGATGAAGCCCTTCTCGAAATCGGTGTGGATGACGCCCGCGGCTTGCGGCGCGCGGGTCCCGTCCGGCACCGTCCAGGCGCGCGCCTCCTTAGGCCCCGCGGTGAAATAGGTGATAAGGCCCAAGAGCTTATAGCCTTCGCGGATGAGCCGGTTGAGGCCTGGCTCGGACAGTCCAAGCTCGGCGAGATAGGCCTGCCGCTCCTCAAGGCGAAGCTCGGCAAGCTCGGCCTCGATCTTGGCGGAGATGACGACGCAGCCGGCGCCTTCTTTGGCGGCGCGCTCGGCCACGCGCGCGGAATATTCGTTGCCGGTGGCAGCCGAGGCCTCGTCGACATTGGCGACATAGAGCACGGGCTTTGAGGTCAGGAGCCCGAGCGCCTTGAACGCAGGCCGCTCGTCGTCTGAGACGGCGGCAAGGCGCGCCGGCTTGCCTTCACGCAAGAGCGGCAGCACGCGCTCGACCAGTTCGAAGGTCTTCTTGGCCTCCTTGTCCTGGCCGCGGATCTTCTTCTCGAGAATGGGTATGCGCCGCTCCAAACTGTCGAGATCGGCGAGCATCAGCTCGGTCTCGATGGTGTCGGCATCTTCGATCGGGTCGATGCGGCCCTCGACATGGACCACGTCCTCGTCCTCGAAGCAGCGGAGCACATAGGCGACGGCGTCGACCTCGCGGATATGGGCGAGGAACTGGTTGCCGAGCCCTTCGCCCTTCGAGGCGCCGCGCACCAGCCCGGCAATATCGACGAAAGTGAGCCGGGTCGGCACCACTTGGTTGGACTTGGCAATGAGGGCAAGCCGCTCGAGCCGCGGGTCGGGGACCGGGACCTCGCCGATATTCGGTTCGATGGTGCAGAATGGATAGTTGGCGGCCTGCGCCGCCGCGCTCTCGGTCAGCGCGTTGAACAGGGTGGACTTGCCGACATTAGGCAGCCCGACGATGCCGCATTTGAATCCCATTGGTTAGTCAGCCATCACGCGCCAAACCAGCGGCGGAGCTTGTCCGCGAAACTGCCCGGTGCCGCCGGCGGCTCGGTCTTCTTGTCCGTCACAGGCCCCTTCCGGCGGGGCGCGGCCTTTGCGCGCGGCGCGGGTTGCTCTCGAGGGGTCTCCTCGGCGTCGGCCTGAAGCGCATGCGCCACGCGCGACTGGAACTTGTCGTTGGCCCCTTCGGCGAGAAAGGGGGCTTCGGTGGCGATGGCGCCGAGCAGGGGCTCCAGCCAAACATGGTCCGCCTTGGCGAAATTTTGCAGCACATGGCCCGTGACCCGGTCCTTCTGCCCGGGATGGCCGATGCCGATGCGCACGCGGACATAGTCGTTGCCGATATGAGCGGTCAAAGATCTGAGCCCGTTATGGCCGGCGACCCCGCCGCCAATCTTCACCCGCACCTTGCCGGGCGCAAGATCGAGCTCGTCATGGAAGACCACGACATCGCCAAGCTCGAGCTTGTAGAAGCGTGACGCTTCGCCGACGGCGCGGCCCGACTCGTTCATGAAGGTCTGGGGCTTGAACAGAAGCACCGGCTCGCCGCCGAGCTTGCCTTCGGCGGCAAGGCCGGAGAAGCGCTTGCGCCAGGAGGGGAAGTCGTGCGTCGCGGCGATGGCGTCGATTGCCATGAAGCCGACATTGTGACGGTTCATGGCATATTCCCGCCCCGGATTGCCGAGGCCGACAAAGAGCTTCATTCAAGCCATCCTGGTCGAAGGCTATACGCACGCGGACGCGACGCCCGCACGGCGATCATGCCGGAAGAAGGACGCTACTATTTCTTCTTCTCCCGCTCCTTCGGCTTCTCCCGCTCCTTATCCTTATCCTTCTCCTCGGCGCCTTCGGCAGGGGCAGCCTCGACCGCCTCGGCACCCTCGGCGCCGGGCACGGCAGCCTCGGCCGCAACAGCGCCAGGCACGGGCTCTTCGGCGGCGCGTCCGACGATGGTCGCCACGGTGAAGTCACGCTCGGTGATGGTCGGCCGCACGCCCTCAGGCAGCTTGACCGCCGAGATATGGACCGAGTCGCCGATCTCAAGACCCGTGAGGTCGACCTCGAAATGATCGGGGATGGCATCGGCCGGGCAGCGCACCGGGATCTCGTGGCGCACGATGTTGAGCACGCCGCCGCGCTTCAGGCCCGGGGAGGCCGCCTCGTTCAAGAAGCGCACCGGCACCGCGACGGTGACGAGCGCATCTTTGCTGAGCCGCAGGAAATCGACGTGGATGGGAAAATCGCGCACCGGGTCGAGCTGCACCGCGCGGGGGATCACCCGCGTCTTCTTGCCCTCGACGTCGAGCACGAAGACCGTACTCTGGAAATGGCCGGTGTGGAGCTGCTGGGTGATAGCGCGGTAGTCCACCGCGATCGTCTGCGGATCCAGCCGATCGCCATACAGGGTGCCGGGAATGCGCCCCTCGCGCCGTACGGCGCGTGCGCCGCCCTTGCCTGAGCCCTGCCTCGCCCATGCTTTGAGTTCAATCGCCTCAGCCATAACCTGCCTCCAAACGTCTCAAATAATGAGGGGCCGGAAAGCGGCCCCGTAAGGTCGAGCGCGGCGCCACGCGCCGCAACGGAAAATCGAGGAGGCTTATAGCCTTTAAGCTGGGGCCCTGACAATCTTCTATCGCCACCCTAGGCTCACGCCCCAGACAGATCGTCGCATTCGGCGTAGGATGGGCCATAAGCGGGAACGCGGCGGAGCGTTCGCTAGCCGAAGTCTAAGCGTTGAAGGAGAACCGTCACAATGCCCCAGAGCACCTACAAAGTCATCGAGCTGATCGGCACCAGCACCAAGTCTTGGGAGGAAGCCGCCAAGGCCGCGGTGGAGAAGGCTGCCGAACATTTGCGCGAGCTGCGCGTGGCGGAGGTCGTGGAGCAGGACATTGTCATCACCAACGGCAAGGTCGAGGCCTACCGCACCAAGGTCAAAGTCTCCTTCAAATATGAGGCTCACGACTAGCGGCAGGTCGGTCAGATCGCCTCGATCTCGGAAGGGATGATCTGAGGAGTCGGGATGCAAGCGTCATTGTCTGGCATGCCTGCCCCCCAATCGCTCTCCGAGCGTCTGAATCAGGAGTGCTTGTGCATCACGCTCAACCGCCAAGCGCTGGCTGAGGCGCTCGAGCGGGAGCTTGGCGACGAGGGGCTCTGCGCGAGCTTCATTCGGACGCGGCCGCACCTTTTTTCCAATACGCCGGTGTTCATTTCGGAGCGCGAGACCGGTGAGATGCTGCGCATCGTGCGGGCCGTAGAGGCCGCTGCCTTGCTGCCAGGCTATCGAGAGGCGGTATTGTCCTGGGCGCCCAAAATCGCGTGCCATGACTTCGGGCCGCATGGCGTCTTCATGGGCTATGACTTCCATCTCGCGGCGACGGGCCCCAAGCTGATCGAGGTGAACACCAATGCGGGCGGTGCCTTCCTGAATGCGCTGCTTGCCAAGGCGCAACGGGCCTGCTGTGCCGAGATCGATGTTGCGCTGGGCAAACTCAAGGCCGAGGATTTCGATGACGCGGTGCTGCGCATGTTCCAGCATGAGTGGCTGCTGCAACGGAAGACCGGCGTGCCGAAGCGAATCGCCATCGTCGACGAGCGGCCGGCTGAGCAATATCTCTATCCGGAATTTCTACTAGCTCAACGATTGTTTCAAAAGAAAGGCATCGAGGCGATCATCGCCGACGGGCGTGAACTTCACTTCAAGAATGGACTGTTGCTCGCGGAGGGACAGCCGGTCGATCTCATCTACAACAGGCTGGTTGACTTTTCGCTCGACTGGCCGGATCACGAGTCCCTGCGCGCTGCTTACCTCGATGGCGCCGTGGTCGTCACGCCCAATCCACGTGTGCACGCGCTTTATGCCGACAAACGCAATTTAGGGCTTCTGTCAGATCAGGCGGCGCTAGCAGCTTGGGGGCTTCCGCCGCCGATGCTTGCCGATCTTGCCGGACTACCACGCACGGTGGTCGTTACCCCCGACAATGCGCAGCAGCTTTGGGAGGATAGGAGAATGCTGTTCTTCAAGCCGTTCGGCGGCCATGGCAGCAAGGCGGTCTATCGCGGCGACAAGGTGACCAAGCGGGTGTGGGCCGAGATCGTGCGCGGCGGCTATGTCGCTCAGGACTTCGCTGCGCCCAGCGAGCGCATGATTAAGCTCGATGGAATGCCGGAGCGGCGCAAGACGGATGTCAGGTTCTATACTTATGAGGGGCGGGTCCTGCTCACCGCCGCGCGCCTCTATCAGGGGCAGGCGACAAATCTTCGAACGCCCGGCGGGGGGTTCGCTCCGGTGTTTGCGATCTAAGCCCAAGCGGAGCTGATCAGTAGAACAGGCTCGACACCGATTGCTCTTCGGCGGTCCGCGCGATCGCCTCGCCGAGGAGCGGCGCGATCGGCAGCACCCTGATGTTGTGGGCGTTCCTCACCGCCTCGCTCGGCAGGATCGAGTCGGTGATGACAAGCTCCTTGAGCCGCGAGGCCATGATGCGCGCGACCGCGCCGCCCGACAGCACACCGTGGGTGATGTAACCCGTGACCAGCGTGGCGCCGTGATCGAGCAGGGCCTCGGCGGCGTTGACCAAGGTGCCTCCGGAATCGACGATATCGTCGACCAGGATGCAGGTGCGGCCTTTGACGTCGCCGATCACGTTCATCACCTCTGAATCGCCCGGCCGCTCTCGGCGCTTGTCGACGATGGCGAGTGGGGCATCGATGCGCTTGGCAAGCCCGCGCGCCCTGACCACGCCGCCCACGTCAGGCGACACCACCATGAGATTGTCGGTGGGGAACAGCTGCCTGATGTCCTGCACCATGACCGGAGCGGCGAACAGATTGTCGGTCGGAATGTCGAAGAAGCCCTGGATCTGGCCGGCATGGAGGTCGAGCGTGAGCACGCGGTCGGCCCCGGCTCCGACGATCATGTTGGCGACCAGCTTGGCCGAGATGGGCGTGCGCGGGCCAGGCTTACGGTCCTGCCGCGCATAGCCGAAATATGGAACGACGGCGGTGATGCGCCGGGCCGAAGCGCGCCGCAGCGCATCGATGATGATGAGCAGCTCCATCAAATGATCGTTGGCGGGAGCCGAGGTCGACTGAATGACGAACACGTCCTCGCCGCGGACGTTTTCCTGCACCTCGACGAAAATCTCCATGTCGGTGAAGCGGCGGACGATGCATTTGGCCAGAGGGGTCTTAAGGTAGCCTGCGATCGCCTCGGCGAGAGGGCGGTTGCTGTTGCCTGCAACCAGTTTCATCCGATCGCTCCTTAGCCACGAGCCTGAGCCGGAAGGCCCGTTCGCTCACCGCGCCAAGGCGGCTTGTAACAAGCACTTACGCCCGCTGTAAACTCGTGCGGTGACGAAAAAGCCTGTGGATGAGCGTCAACTCGACTTGGGGAGGAGCTTGATGATGCCGGCTGCGGCGGCGCCGGCGGCGGCGTCGGCGATGGCGCCCCATGGGCCGTTGAGCGACCCCCTTGGGATCATGTTCTGCTGCGAGACCGTGCCGAGCTTCTTGCCGCTGGGGTCGAGGACTTGCCAGTCGATGCGGATGCTTTGCTTGCCGCCGCTGGCATCGGCGAGCTTGACGCTGCCCTTTACCATGTAGACGTTGACGGCAGGGCCGTTGGCAAGCTTAACGCCGCCGGCATAAAGGCGCTTCTTCAAGGCGGTCGTCAGCGACCTTTGGCCGTCTCCGGGCGCACCCGACACGGGTGCTACGATCACGCCGGCGGCCTTGGGGCTCGCTGCCCTGGGGGAGGGGGTCGAAGCCGTCGAGGCCGTCGCGGCAGGGGCTGCGTCCGAAGCGGCCGCCACCGAGCTGGCCGAGCCGCCACCCCGTGGCATGCTGGCGGAGAGTTGCGATGCGGTCTTGCCGGCGATGCTGCGGATGGCCGCACTGTGGACGCTGCTCCAGGGATCGGCCCCCGACCGGCCGGCGACGACCTCTTCGCCTGACACCCGCGCCACGCGCTGGCCTCCCGCGTCGTTGACGTCCCAGATATAAGTGATCTTAGAGCCCTTGCCCTCGCTGGTGGCGACGAGGTAGCCGCGCAACGTGTAATTGGCGTTGCCGCCATCGGGGAGCAGCGTGAGGCCGCGCTCCTTGCCGGCCACCACCAGGGCATCGCTCAATTCTTGTGCAACCTGCGGCGTCGTTCCGATGATGGGCGCTACGGCGATCTTCTTCGAGCCGCCGAACAGGCTCGTCGCGCCGCTGAAGAGTCCGCCGCCGCTCGGACCACCGGGGCCGCCGCCGCAGCCCGACAAACAGGCAAGCGCAAAGGCGGCGAGCGCCACGGATGCGATACGCCTGAGGCAGCCGCGCACGTGTCGTGTGTCCGCGCCCAACAAAACTCTCCCTCTGTTGGCCGCACAGCACCCCTCGCGACAGACCTGTCGTGACGGGACTCCCAACCCTCTCCCTCGCAACAGCTTACCTGCCTCGGCCCGTTGGCGTCCAGTTTAAGCGTGGATCAGTTTTGGGCCCTTCTTGCAGCATGCTGAATGCAAGTCAGGCAAGCAGGATGGCGGAAATTTGGCGTCCGTAGTCTTCTTCGCCATGATGTTGTGACCGGCGATAGCTAAATAGCCGCGTTTCCTCGCAATACGTGCAAAAGCCAAGGTCGGCGATGCTGCCGACGCCGGCCCTGGCCAGCCGCTCGCCGACATAGGCCGGAAGGTCGAAATGGGGCTCTCCGGAGCCCTCGTCGGTGAGGAAAAAGGCCGCGCTTTCCGGCTCGTCGGCCAGGAAGCGCTCTACGAAATCGGCTCCGACCTCATAGGCGTCTTGGGAGATGGTGGGTCCGATCACGGCGGTAATGTGCTCAGGCCTCGCCCCGAGCTTCCGCATGGCCTCGACCGTCGCCTCGACGATGCCTGACAGGGCCCCCCGCCAGCCGGCGTGCGCCGCGCCGATGACCCCCGCCGCGCCGTCGCAGAACAGGACCGGCGCGCAATCGGCGGTGAGGACGCCGATGGCAAGCCCCGGCTTCGCCGTCACGATGGCGTCGGCCTCCGGGATCTTGCCTTCCTTCCAGGGCTTGTCGGTGACGACCGCATCGGCGCTGTGCTTCTGAAAGACCGTGATCAGGCGGCTTGGCTCCGCGCCCAGAATATCGGCGACACGCGCGCGATTCTCCGTCACGTTCGCCGCGTCGTCGCGCGATCCCGGCCCGCAATTGAGAGAGGCATAAACGCCGCTCGAGACGCCGCCTTGGCGCGTGAAGAATCCGTGGCGCACGCCGTCCAACGAGGCGAGGCTCGAAGCCGAAAGCATCATCTTGTCGGATGTGACCATGGTGTGCCGCGCGATCGCAGGATCAAATGTCTCCGAAGGGAGGCGGCGGGGCAAGCCCGCTCGATTGCAGCACTAGCACCTTGAACAGAAGTCCCATTTGGCGCGGGTCGGCAAGTCTTGCCGCACCCGACAAGATCGCCGCCTTCTGATCTTCCGTCGCGGTCCGAAGCAGGCGGTCGCAGCGGGAGGCAAGACCAAGCTTGAGCAGAAATTCCCCCTGCGGCATGGGCCCATAGGCGGTGAGCCCAAGGGTGCTTGCGGTCTCTTCGAGGGCGGCGAAATCGACATGAGCGGTGAGATCGACGTCGCCAGGGCCGGCGAGGGGATCGGCGAAGCGATGGCGATGAACCGCTTGCAGCGTATCGCCGAAGCCGGTCTCTTCATGACCGTAATCGGCGATGAGCACGGCAACTGGCGCCTCCTTCGCCCGCGCCGCGAGGACTGACAGCAATGATGCCGCCGCCGGCCGCGTCTCGATGATGGCGCCGTCGCTTGCGTCCCCGACGCGGGCCGGCGAGGGAAGCGCGTCGCTGTCGACGGGCTCGCCGGCACAAAAGGCAAAGGTGCCGGAAGGGCCGACGGTGACGCAGCGTTCGCGCCAGGTTCCGTCTTGCCGCACCATCTGCCGCGCGGGAAGCGCGTCGATGAACTCGTTGGCGATGACGATGAGTGGGCCTTGCGGCACCTCTTCGATCGTCTCGCACCACTGGAGATTGGCAGTCGACCCGCGCAGCGTCGCGCGTTGCGCCCCGCGCAATACGGGACTCGTCTCGACCAGCGCTACGGTGACGCTGTCGAGGAGCTTGGGCACGCTTCTGAAGGCGCGGAGCGCATCCGCCATCAGTGTGCCGCGTCCCGGCCCAAGCTCGGCGACGATCACCGAGGCGGGCTCGCTCATGGCTTGCCAGATTGCGGCGGCCCAAACCCCGATGAGCTCGCCGAATATCTGGCTGATCTCGGGAGCGGTGACGAAGTCGCCTTCTCTCCCGATCGGCTGGCGTGTGGCGTAATAGCCCGCACGGCCGTCGGCGAGGCAGGCTTCCATATAGTCGTGAACGCTGATCGGCCCGTCGCGGACAATCCGCTCGCTCAGCTCGGCTGCCAGCGGTGTGGGCCCGGTCGCGTCGAGTTTCCGTTGAGCGCCCATCACGATGATGCCAAAGCCGGCTGCCGTCTCGCCCGCCAGATGAGCCACGCGCCGAGCAGGATCATGGGGATGGAATAGGCGATGCCTGGCGTGAGGATGCCGACGTCGAGCGGGTGACCGGCGTGGGGCTCGCGCACGAACTCGGCCAGGCTACGGAAGATGCCGTAGAACACGAGGAACAGCCCGAACACCGTGCCCGGCCGCGTCAGTGCGTGATAGCGGTGCGTGGCGATGCGCAGGATGACGAAGAGGACGAGGCCTTCGAGAAACGCCTCGTAGAGTTGGCTCGGATGGCGCGGCACGTCGTCCGCACCGGGAAAGACCATTGCCCAGGGGACATCGCTCGCGCGTCCCACCACCTCCGAATTGATGAAATTGGCGAGACGGCCGAAGAACAGGCCGAACGGTGTCGCGGCGGAAGCGATGTCGCCCAGCGACAGCGGGTTGATGCGCTTGACCCGGGAGAAGAGATAGACGGCGAGCGCCACGCCGAGGAGCCCGCCATGGAACGACATGCCGCCATGCCACACGGCCGGGATCTCCACCGGGTTCTGCCAGAAATAGCTCGGCTCGTAGAACAGCACGAAGCCGAGTCTGCCGCCGACCACGATGCCGAGCGTGATCCACAACAGAAAGTCGTCGGCTTGCGCGACCGTCATCGGCGGCTTGCCGCCCCACAGATCGGACCGCGACACGAGGTGGCGCCCGTAGAGCCAGCCGAGCAGGATGCCGGCCATATAGGCAAGGCCGTACCAGCGGATGGCGACCGGCCCGACCTCGATCGCAACAGGGTCGATCACGGGGTAGGGGAGGACGAGGAGATCCATGTGGCTGAGCTGACGCGCCTTGGCGGAGGACCGGACCCTTCACCGCCAACGGCCCGCTGTCAAGGCGCTCAAGGGCCGCTGCTTTGGCTCGACTTGCACCCGATGATGCGGCGTCCCATAGTTGGCTCATGACGCAGACCACAGGCCGGTTCTTCGACGAATTGGGCAAGCTCATCACCGATGCGGCTGGAGCCGCCGACGGCGTGCGCAAGGAGATCGAGAACGTGGTGCGCGCCCAGGCCGAGCGCGTGTTGCGTGATCTCGACGTGGTTCAGCGCGAGGACTTCGAGGCGGTGAAGGCCATGGCCCAGAAGGCGCGCGAGGAGAACGAGGCCTTGAAGGAGCGCATCGCCGCGCTTGAAGCCGCCATCGTCAAAGGCTTGGCCGACAAGGGTTAGCCGGCGTCACCTCCAAATTGCCGAGAAAAAATGTTTCGACATGTCGATTTTGCGCGGCGCCGTTCGTCGTGTGGGTAGAGCCGGCATTCGGTCGCCGGAAGCCGGGCTCCGAACCAGAAGGAGACATCGATTATGCGTTTCATGATTTTGGTCAAAGCCAACAAGGAGTCCGAGGCGGGCGTGAAGCCGCCCGAGGAACTCTTCGCCGCCATGGCGGACTATCACGAGCAGCTGGCTAAGGCCGGCGTGCTGCTCGACGCCAGCGGGCTGCAGCCGACCGCGAAAGGCTGGCGCATCAAATATTCCGGCGGCAAGCGCACCGTCGTCGACGGGCCTTTCACCGAGGCCAAGGAGTTGGTCGCCGGCTACACCATGATCCAGGTGAAGTCGCGCCAGGAGGCGATCGAATGGTCGCGGCGCTTCCCCAACCCCACCATCGACGGCAGCGACTGCGAGATCGAGGTCCGGCAATTGTTCGAGCTCGAAGATTTCGGCGAGAGCGAAGCGCTCGACCGGTTTCGCGAGATCGGCCTCGCCAATCAGAACTAGTCTTGAAGCCAATCCGAACCGAACAGAGGAGTAACGACGATGCGATTCATTTCGTTGGTCAAGTCAATCGAAGGAATTGCGGGCATGCCGTCCAAGGCGTTCTTGGATGCCATGGACCAGCTCGTGCACGAGGCGGGTAAGGCCGGCTGCGTGATGGTCGAGGGAGTTGGTCTGCACCCGACCTCCGCGGGCGCCCGCGTGCGGCTTTCTGATGGCAAAGTGACCGTGACGGACGGTCCCTTCACCGAAGCCAAGGAGGTGGTGGGCGGCTTTGCCGTCTTCGACGCGCCATCGAAGACCGAGATGTTGAAATGGACTACCCGCTTCATGGACCTGCACAAGAAACATTTGCCCGGCTGGGAGGGTGAGTGCGAGGTGCGCCAAATCGCCGGCCCCGGCGAAAAGCTGTGCGATCAAGCCCGCGCGACTGAGACGGCTGCGATCTGACACAGCTTGCGGCACCGATAGATCTGGCCATAGTCGGTCGCCATGACGGCGACCGACACCAATCGCGCCATCGAGGCAGTCTTCAGGATCGAGCAGGCGAGGCTCATCGCCGGCCTCACCCGCATGGTGCGCGATATCGGCCTCGCCGAGGAACTGGCACAGGACGCGCTGGTGGCGGCGCTTGAGCAATGGCCCGCCTCGGGCATCCCGGACAATCCCGGCGCCTGGCTGATGACCGCCGCCAAGCATCGCGCCATTGATGCCTTCCGCCGCAACAAATTGCGCGAACGGAAGCATGAGCAGCTCGGTTATGAGCTGGAAATCGAGCAGGAGACGGCGCAACCCGATCTCGACGCGGCACTTGACGATCACGTCGGCGACGATCTCCTGCGTCTCTTATTCATATCCTGCCATCCGATCCTTTCCCCCGAGGCGCGAGCGGCGCTGACGCTGCGCCTGCTCGGTGGCTTGACCAGCGATGAGATCGCGCGCGCCTTCCTGGTCCCCGAGCCGACCATCCAACAGCGCATCGTCCGCGCCAAGCGCACTCTGAGTGATCAGCGCGTGCCCTTTGAGGTGCCGCGCGGGGCGGAGCTCGGGACGCGTCTATCCTCGGTGCTTTCCGTCATCTATCTCATCTTCAACGAGGGCTATTCGGCGACCGCCGGTGAGGACTGGATGCGGCCTCAGCTCTGCGAGGAGGCGTTGCGTCTCGGCCGCATTCTGGCCGAACTCGCCCGGGAGGAGCCCGAAGTGCACGGCCTGGTCGCGCTCATGGAAATCCAGGCGTCGCGCTTCGCGGCGCGCATCGGGCCGTCGGGAGAGCCGGTGCT
>DASWJG010000149.1:0-11335 GCA_036397315.1 Methyloceanibacter sp.
GCTGTCTGGCGGCAAAGCTGCCTCGCAGCCTAACCAAGGCCATGGCACGTTACGGCCGTCCGCGGCAGTTAACGTGTCAAAGCCGCCTCGGGACGCGGGTTGTGATCGAGTGGGTGGTGTTGGCCAGATCAGGCTGACCGGAAAGTCTGTAGGAACAGCGACAAGAGTTCTGCCTGGGAGGAAATGCCCAATTTAGCGTAAGCATTCTTGCGGTGAGTCTTCACCGTGCCGAGCGATATGCCCAAATTGAAGCCGATCGATTCCGAGGAGTGGCCGCGCAGAATCAGTTGTGTAACCTCGCGCTCCCGTTCGGTTAGCACCTCCGCTCCAAAGCTGGCAAAAATCCGATCGATACGGTGATCGGGGGGTGAAGCTCCTAGCTTAGACGCTCCGAACCAAGCCCAATAGCGCCTCAGCAGCGCGGCAAGGACTGGAATGACTTGGGAGAGGCGGGCCAGCTCGTCGTCGGCGAAACCGCAGCTGCGAAGTGACCGGTAGATCGAAAGCTCACTGATCACGTTGGGCGCCAAGGTTATCGCGATATCAATCTCCTCGAGATCTTCCGGCCAGTTTTCGGTGATGTATCCAATTTCCTCTGAGCAGCTGGGCAAAACCCTATGGGACTTATAGTACGAGCTTTCGAAGAAGGCATCAGGCGCCAGATCCCGGATGCGGTAGACCCCGTCGGCCAGCCCCTTCTGGCTCGCCTGGAAGAATGGATTAAGCACATAGGTGTTTTCAATGTAGGCGGTGATGCCTTTCTTAGCATTGGCGAGCTCAAAGTTGTCGTAGAGATTTAACGGCCTTGAGCGGCCTCGGTAAACGAAGAATGTAGCCAGTTCGAAGGAGACCAGCCGGCCGATGGCGCGAACCAGGCGCTCGGGAAGGTCCGGCGAGTCCAGGTTGTCGACAAGCGCGCCAAGCTCACGATTCCAGCCTTCAAGCGGCCGCTTGGATCTCTGACCCAGTAACTTATCCGCGCCATTCAAGACGTTGCGCCTGTGTTTGCTGCTATCAGCATATGGTCATACGCTGGGGGTATGTACGACTATCTTCATTCATTTTAGCGTAGGTCAACTAGCCAGAAAATCCTTGCCATGGCTCTATGGGGTCACCTACATGACCGCCGACACGCGCCTTGACGTCGCCTTCTGCCGACGCCACTTCCCCGCCCTCGCAAGCGGCTGGGTGTTCATGGAAAACGCCGGCGGCACGCTGGTGCCGCAGCCGGTCATCGACCGAACCGCCAATTTCATGACGCACTGCCAGGTTCAGCCCGGCGAGGGTTACGCGCCGTCGACCGAGGGCGCCCGGCGCATCGCCGAGGGGCGCGGGGTTCTCGCCGCGCTCATCAACGCCGGCACGGACGAGATCGTCATCGGACCTTCGACCACCAGCAACGTCTACGTGCTGTCCCACGCGCTGCGCCCGCTGCTCGCGGCCGGCGACGAGATCATCGTCACCAACCAGGATCACGAGGCCAACAACGGCGCCTGGCGCGGGCTCGAATCGAAAGGCATGGTGATCCGCGAATGGAGGATGAACGAGGACAGCGACGACCTGGAAATCGAAGACCTGGAGGCCCTGCTCACGGACAAGACGAAGCTGGTCTGCTTCACTCACTGTTCCAATATTGTCGGCCTGATCCACGACGCGAAGGCAATGGTGCGCCGCATCCACGAGGCGGGCGCCCTGGCCTGCATCGATGGCGTCGCCTTCGCGCCCCACCGCCGGGTCGACGTGAAGGATCTCGACGTCGATTTCTACCTCTACAGCCCCTACAAGGTGTTCGGGCCCCACATGGGCGTGCTCTACGGCAAGCGCGATCTGCTGTCGCTGCTGACGAACCAGGGCCATTACTTCCTGCCCCAGGACGATTTCCAGCGACGGCTGTGTCCCGGTGGCGCGAACTACGAACTGAGCGCGGCGGCGGCCGGCATCGGCGACTACTTCGATCGGGTTCACGAGCAGCACTATCCTGGCGCCAACCTCGAAACCCGGGAGCGCCTCGACCGGGTGTTCGCCCTGTTCGCCGCGCACGAGACGGCGATGGCGAGCGAGATCGAAGATTTCCTGACCGGCAAGACAGACGTGCGGCTCGCCGGGGGGCGCGCGCCGGCGGCCCGCGAACGCGTGGGCATATTCTCCTTCACCGTCGACGGACGGGATTCGCGGGAGATTCCCGAGGCGCTGCGGAGCGACAAGATCGGCATTCATGCGGACGATTTCTATGCGGCGCGCTGCATCGACGCCCTGGGGGCGAGGCCGCAGAACGGCGTCGTGCGCGTTTCGCTGGTGCACTACAACTCGGACGACGACGTCGAGCGTGTGATCGCCGGTCTCGACCAGGTCCTTTAGTCATAGCCGGACATATCTCGAAAGGAACAAAGGAAGCGAGCAAGGAGGAGAGACAATGAGGAAGATGCTTACACTGTTGACGGCGGCGGTCGCCGCCGTCGCATGGGGTACCCAGGTGCCCGCCAGCGCCGAAACGCTGCGGGTCGGCACCGAATGCACCTATTATCCGTTCAATTTCCGCGACGAGAACGGCCAGCTGCAGGGCTACGACATCGACGTCGCCAAGGCCGTCGGCGAGCACCTTGGCGCCGAGATCGAGTTCATGTGCCAGAAGTGGGACGGCATGATCCCGTCGCTCTTGGTCAACAAGTTCGATCTGATCGTTGCCTCCATGTCGATCACCGAGGAGCGCCAGCAGAAAATTGACTTCTCGGACCCCTACCGCGTCTCGATCGGCCAGTTCATCGCCGCAAAGGACAGAGACCTGACGTTCTTCAACGAGGACGGTTCGGTGAACGAGGCCGGGTTCGACGGTGTCAAGGTCGGCCTGGCGCGGGCGACGACCTACGACAACTGGATGCAGGCGAAGGCGCCGAATGCCAAGATCGTACGCTACGACTCCACGGAGGCGCTCTATCTCGACCTCAAGAACGAGCGTGTCGATGCCATCATGACCAATCCGATGAAGGCCTATCTCGAGTTCCTCAGCCAGCCGGACGGCGCCGGATTCGACGTCGTCGGCCCGCAGATCGAAGAACCGGAATACTTCGGCATCGGTGTCGGTATTGGCGTGCGCAAGGGCAACGAGGAACTGCTCGGGCGTATCAACGAGGCGATTGGTGCCATCACCGACGACGGCTCGCTCGAAGTCTTCGCCAAGAAGCATTTTCCCTTCACGATCCATCCGCAGAAATGGCAGGGCACCGGCTGACCTAACCGTCTGCTAACCTGCGGCAGGGAGGCGGCGGCCGACGCCGGGGCCGCCGCCTCCCACCGAGCGTCCCGTCGCCGGTGGACGGGAGCAGAATCCGCCAGCGAGCCGAGCGTGGAGGGCTCGCCGGCCAGCGGAAGGGAGTGTGGCCGTAGGTGTCCGTAGTCGTCGGTTGGCTGGACGAATATTTCTGGGGCGCCATGGTGATCCTCAGGGTATTCGGCGTCGCGGTGGTGATGGCGGTCCTCTTCGGCCTGATAGGGGCCGCTGCGAAGCTGTCCAGGAGCCGCATCGCCAAGGGCCTTGCGAGCACCTATACCGTGATCTTTCGCGGCACGCCGGAACTGCTCGTTCTACTGATTATCTATTTCGGCTCGGCGGTCACGCTCACCAGCCTGGCGCAGGCGCTCGACCCCGAGGTCCAGTTCGTCGACATTCCGCCATTCTGGGCCGGGGCGCTCGCCATCGCGCTGGTCGTCGGCGCCTATATGACGGAGACCTTCCGCGGCGCTTTCCTGGGCGTCGATCACGGGCAGATCGAAGCCGCCCGCGCCCTCGGACTCTCCACCCTGCAGACCTTCGTCTACGTCCGGATTCCGCAGATGTGGCGCCTGGCGCTGCCCAACTTCGGCAATCACATGCTCTCGCTGATGAAGGACACGGCGCTGATTTCAGTCATCGGGCTGGAGGAGATCGTGTTCGTGGCGGAAATAGCGATCACGGTCACCGTCAAGCCCTTCACCATGTATTTCGTGGTGGCGCTGATCTATCTCGCAATCACGACGGCGATCACCGGCGCCGTGGCGGGACTTGAAAAATATGCGAACCGGCATCTGGAGCGGGCGCGATGAGCTTTGATGTCGCCCTCATCGTCAACAGCATCCCGAAGATGCTGGATGGTCTCGAGCTCACCCTCGAGCTCCTGTTGCTGTCGTCGGCGATAGGCTTGTTCCTTGCCGTCGGCACCCTGCTGATGCGGATCAGTGGCCTCTGGTTCCTCGCCTGGCCGGCCATGCTTTACATCTACGTGTTTCGCGGCACGCCGATCCTGGTGCAGATCTTCGTCATCTATTACGGCCTGCCCCAGTTCGAGCTGATCCGCGAAAGCGTGCTGTGGCCGGTGCTTCGCGAGCCCTTCGGCTGTTGCGTCGTCGCCTTGAGCCTCAACGCCGGGGCATACGTGTCCGAGATCCTGCGTGGCGGGGTGCTGGGGGTCGACCGCGGGCTGCACGAGGCGGGCAAGGCGCTGGGCCTATCGGCGCCCCAGAGGTTCATCTACGTCACCACGCCGATCGCGATCCGCCTCGCGATCCCGGCCTACAGCAACGACTTCATCTCGATGCTCAAGGCGACGGCGCTGGCGAGCACGGTGACGCTCATGGACATGACCGGGGTGGCCCGGACCATCGTCGCCAAGACCTTCGCGCCTTACGAAATCTTCATCGCCGCGGCGCTGATCTATCTGTCCATGACCTGGGTCATCCAGAGGGGTTTCGGCCTGTACGAGCGATATATGAGCCGCTACGTGAAGGAATAGATGTGATATGAGTGGTAACGGACGCCTGCCGATGATCGTCATGGAGGGCGTATGCAAGTTCTTCGGTGACTTCCAGGCGCTGAAGAACATCAACCTGACGGTTAACAGACGGGAGCGGGTCGTGGTTTGCGGCCCCTCCGGGTCCGGCAAGTCGACCATGATCCGTTGCATCAACCGCCTGGAAGAACACGACAGTGGCCGGATCGTCGTCGACGGGAACGAACTGACCGGCGACGTCAAGGACATCAACGCCGTGCGCCGCGAGGTCGGTATGGTGTTTCAGAGCTTCAACCTCTTCCCGCACCTCACCGTCATCGACAATCTGATGCTGGCGCCCAAACTGGTGCGCAAGCAATCCAAGGCGGAGACGCGCGAGCGCGCCATGCATTTCCTCGAGCGGGTCCGCATCCCCGAACAGGCAGACAAGTGGCCGAGCCAGCTCTCGGGCGGGCAGCAGCAGCGGGTCGCCATCGCCCGCGCCCTGTGCATGAACCCGGAGGTCATGCTGTTCGACGAGCCCACCTCGGCGCTGGACCCCGAGATGATCAGCGAAGTGCTCGACGTGATGGTCGATCTCGCGCAGGAGGGCATGACCATGATCGTGGTCACCCACGAGATGGGCTTCGCGCGCTCGGTCGCCGATACGGTCGTCTTCATGGACGCCGGCGAGATCGTCGAGATGAACCCGCCGACGGAGTTCTTCCAGGACCCGAAGAACGAGCGGACCAGGCTCTTCCTCAGTCAGATCCTGTCGCACTGAGGGCGGCGCGATGGCGAGCCGGAGCGAGCTGGAGGAACTGAGGGGCTTCTGCGAACGCCTCGCCGATGCGAGCGGAAGCCTCATCCGCGACGCCGGCCGCGGCGCGGTCCGCAGCCACGCCAAGGATGACGGCAGCCCGGTCACCGCGATCGACCGGGCCGTCGAGGACCGGCTGCGCGAGATGATCGCGGCGAGCTACCCGGATCACGGGATCGTCGGGGAGGAGCGCGGCGCGGCGGCGCCCGATCGGGACTTCGTCTGGGTGCTCGACCCGATCGACGGCACCCTTCCCTTCCTGGCGGGCATTCCGGTCTATGGCACCCTGATCGCGCTGCTCCGCCACAAGGTCCCGGTGCTCGGCGTCATCGACATGCCGGCAACCGGGGAGCGCTGGGTCGGCTGGGAGGGGCTGCCGACGACGCGCAACGGCGCGCCCGTCCGGGTGCGGCAGTGCGAGACCCTCTCCGCTGCGCTGCTCTCGACCAGCAATCCGGACTTCTATGGCGAGGCGGATTTCGCAACCCTGCAACGCCTGAAGGCGGAGGTCCGCTGGACCGTCTACGGCGGGAGCTGCATGGCGTATGCCCAGATCGCCTCGGGGCGGATCGACATCGGCATCGACGTCGCCTTCGACCCCTTCGACTACCTCGCTCTGGTGCCGGTCGTGGAGGGCGCCGGCGGCGTCATTACTGACTGGGTGGGCCAGCGACTGACCTTGGATTCCGGCGACCGCTTCATCGCGGCCGGGGACGCACGGATTCATGCCCGGGCCCTGGAGGTCCTGAGCGGATCCTAATGTGCAATCTGTCTGGGTGGAGCTGCATCCGACCAATTTGCGTGTTATCTCATGAGAAGTGACACCGCATTGGCACGAGTCGGGCAAGTTCGACCTTTACTTTTGGCGACATCGCACGTGATTCCGCACTTATAGCTGGCACTTTCTATAGTGCCAGGAAGATCAACCCATTTCCGCATCTGGCTAATAGCGACGATTATCGTCCATCCGCAGCAATGACCGCTACTTGTGCAGAAACCAGACCTTTCCAATGTCTTGCAAATCGCAGCCCCCTGTCAGCACTATGCGCTTCCCCGCCATCGCATTCTTCAGCGGCTGCATGCCCGTCGGGCAGACGGCCTGCACATCGGTCAAAACCGGTCCCTTATGTCCGGCTCATGATCTACTGTCGGCCCCCCAGGGCGTGCTCGGTCCCGCGCCCTCAAGTGGCGCTCCTGACAGGCTCCTCTTTGTCTGCGCCCGCCAGTTGGCGGGCGGCGCAGCCAGACCCGGATTCATCGCCCGAGCCGCGGCGCATCGAAGAGCAGGTTAAGGTGGTTGCGTGCCCGGGATGTGAACCTGCGGCGAGGCGTTGACACGTTTCCTGATCCGCAGATGTGTTTCCCTGTTATCGCGAGAAAAATCCCTGATACACCGATAAAATTCCCTGTTACGACTCTTAGGGAATTCGTGACTAACCCGCTGAATAGACGAACAGATTCTGAAGAAAATTCTGCCAAACTGGCCAAATTTGCAAAATTTCCCTGTTTATTCCCTGTTAAACAGGAAATTCAGCGGAGACGGGTTCGCTGCAGACTGTCTGCACCGCCATTTGCCGCCAATTGCCCTCTATGGTGCGATACTACCGCCGATCACCGCACTCGCACCAAATGGCACTGAGAGCCACCGATTATACCCGATTTATCTAGAAGATCGGCCACGGCAGCAAGCGACCTCATTTCGGTCGTTCACCTTTCGCTGACCGAATGACAGCTCCGAGCCCCCATTCGGCCGTTCTGGTGCCGCGGACGCCCCTCGGAACGCAAAACTTGACCGACGAAGCATGATCAGTCGATTTTGCCATCGAGCGGCAGGCCACTTGGGAATGTCGGTGGGTATGGGGGATGGGCCATGGAACGGCTGAGCACTCCGATCTGGTGCGGGCTTTTCGTTCTGCACACCGGCCTCGGGGTCTGGGCGGCGCTGGGGCTGATCGAATTCTTGACTCCGGACCAGATCACCTTCGGCCTGGCCAACCGCCACTTCCCCGACTGGATGCAGCTGCTGCACTGGCTTGCCATCGGCGCTGGCGCGTCCGCATTCCTGCTGACCTGGCGGCGCTTTCCGCAGGCCCGGCTGATGGCAATGGCCACAGCCTACGGGCTGATGGCCGTGGTCTGCCTGATCCAGACGCTGCTGTTTCTGCAGCACCCCGGCAAGTGGCGCGACATGGGGCTGGAATACGTGGCCTATCTGGCGATCCTGTGGTTGCTTGCGCACCTGCCGTCGGCACCAGCAAAGTCCCGCGCCTGAGCACTACTTCGCCGACGCCTGGCCGAGTCCTGAACCGAGCGGGAAGCTGACCCTGAATGACGCGCCCCTGTTCCAGCACATGGCGGATTGAATGGCAACTCCGTCCACATAGTCGCCTTCACCACCCGGCCGTGGGAATGACCGATTCCCACTAATTGTAGCCATTCGCTCTCACCTCAATTTTGGAGGGCTATAGCGTAGACGTAGTTCTCTGTTTCGTTGGCTTCGGCCCGCCAAACACCACCGATTGCCGCACAAAATGACATGATATCTCTTTAATTATCAATTGGATAGCTCGTTACGAGGCGCTCGACGTGCGAGGCGTGGTTCTCATGCCCTCAACCAGACGGGATAGCCCTCCGCTACAACCGTCGATCCCTACAGACCGCTTCCCCCTCGCCGAGAAACAGGCTTGCTGTGGCTGGCTGGGCTGAAACTGGACTGCCAGGTTTCAGGCGAAATCCAAGGATAAGCCGGCATAAGCTTGGCGACCTCTGGCGTCATTTCAAGCGCTCGGCAAAGGCAGCGAGTTGGTCGATCGCAGTGCCCCAGCCCTCGTGAAATCCCAGTTCCTCGTGCTTGCGACTGTCGGCGGGGCTCTTGTGAAGTACGCGGGCCGAATACCGCGTGCCCTTTTCCTCCGCCTCGAATGTGATGATCGCGGTCAGCGCCAACCAGGGTTCGATCGGGCGCCAGCCCTCCGCCAGGGTCGTGGTCCACACCATGCGCTGCTTCTGCACGATGTCGAGGAAGCAGGCTTCGACATGCGGCTTGAATTCGCCGCCGCCTTCACGCATCAGCGTCTCGAAGCCGCCGCCCGGCCGCAGGTCCAGCTTGACGACCTTGCATTCGATGGGATCGGGTATCCACCATTTCGCGAGATGCTCAGGCTCGCTCCATGCCTTCCATACCGTGGCCGGCGGAGCATTGATGATCCGCGAGATGTTCAGCTCGGTCTTTTCAGTCGTCATCTTCATTCCCTGACATTTGGGTTTCGACATAATTTGCAAGGCGATCCGTCCTCGACTGCCAAAGCGCGCGCTGCTCGGAAAGCCAGGTTTCGGCCTCCGCCAGACGCTCGATCCTGACCCGGCAGGTGCGGACGCGACCCGTCTTCTCGGTGGCGATCAACCCGCTGTCCTCAAGCACGCGAAGATGTTTCAGGAAGGCTGGCAGCCCCATGTTGAAAGGCTCGGCAAGTTCCTTGACGGGCGCGGGGCTCGTCATCAGGCGATTGATGACCGCCCTCCTGGTAGGGTCGGAGAGAGCGTGGAAAGCGGCATCGAGCGGCGTGTAATAGGTTTCCATTTGGTGAACCATATATGACAGTTCACCTTATGGCAAACTAATTTCTGTGCTTTTGCACCCGCTCTTTCCGCCCGCCTCGGAAACGGTAGCCGACCGCTTCAAGGCTCCAGCGTGCCAATGCTGGAACACTTAGCTAGTTGACGAAGTTTCTCTTGCGCAGCCAGCGCGTCGGATGATAGTTAGCATTATGACTAAGCATCATCCTGAGCTTTCGCTGCTCTTCCATGCCCTGGCCGATCCGACCCGTCGATCGATCCTGACCCGGCTGGCTGAAAGGCCCGCGCGGGTCACGGATTTGTCAGAACCCACCGGCCTGCGCCTCCCCACGGTGATGCGGCACATTTCGGTGCTTGAAGAGGCAGGGTTGATCGCCACCTCCAAGGATGGGCGGGTACGCACCTGCGCCATCGTACCCGAGGCCCTGGAACCGGTTCGGACATGGCTCGATGAACAGCGGGCCATATGGGAAGCCCGGCTCGGCCGGTTGGACGCATTTGCGATTAAGGCAATGAAGGAACGCACGGAATGATATCGAAGCTGAATCCGGACGGCATGCCTGCGGCGCGCGATCATGCGCAGGGCCGCTTTGCGACGCTCACCTTCAAGCGGAACGTGTCCGCGCCATTGTCTGTGCTGTGGCAGGCCTGGACGGCCCCGGCCGCGCGGGCGGTCTGGGCGGCGCCCACGCCCTCGGTCACCGTGGAGTTTCTGGAGGCCGATACCAGGGTGGGTGGGCGCGAAGTCTCGCTCTGCAAGGTGGAGGGCCAGCCCGACATCCGCTGTGAGTGTGGTTGGCTGGAGCTGCAGCCGGCGGCGTGCAGCGTGAACTACGAGGTGGTCTCGTCCAGTGGCGTGACGCAATCGGCAGCGCTGGTGACGGCCGATTTCTCAGGCACGGGCGAGCGCAGCCGGCTGGTCGTAACGGTGCAGCTTTCCTCGCTGGCCGAGGATATGGAGGCCGGCTACCGACAGGGCTTCGATGCGGGACTGCGCAATCTCGCGGGAGCAGCCGAGCGAACCATGGTGCTGCAGCGGGTGATACAGGCGCCACGAACCATCGTCTGGAACACCTGGATGAACCCTGAGACGCTGCCGCAATGGTGGGGTCCGGATGGGTTTTCCTGCCGGACACAGAGGATCGACCTGCGAACGGGCGGCGAATGGGTATTCGACATGATCGCGCCTGATGGCACGGTCTTCCCGAACCACCATCTCTATACCGAGGTCCGGCCCGAGGAAAGGATCAGCTATACGCTGCTGTGGGGTGAGAATGGGCCGAAACATGCCGACGCCTGGGCCTCGTTCGAGGATCATGACGGGGCGACGAAAGTGATACTGGGCATGGTCCTCAGAACGGAGGCAGAGTTTCAGGAGGCGAAGGGATTTGGCGCTGTGGAACTGGGGCTGCAAACGCTGGGCAAACTGGAACGCTTCGTCAAATCCCGATGAAATGCTGCGGCTTAGCAACCCATTTCAAGGATCAATTGAGAGGGCTATGGCGTAGACGTAGTTCTCCGTTTCGTCGTTCTCAGCCCGCCAGCCTACTCTCTTCGAGCTTCGGCTGGCTTGCGCCAGTAAGACGGCCGAAGCGAGATTAGAGCGAGGCTGCCCGTGTAGCGCGCAGTTTTTTTCGGCGAGATACGCTGCGTTCTTTGGCGAGCATGGGCTCAGGCTCTATGCGATGCTCGGCGCATCGGATCGCGTCACGCCCGCCCGCCGCCGCCCGCGCCGACTTCACTCGTCCGGCTTCGTAAGCCGGCTCTTCACCTTGTCGATCGCCAGCGCGTAGAGCCAGCCCACGAACAGCGTGAGCGCGATCACCACTATCAATTGGGCCACAAGCACCATGGTCCCGTCCTTCCGTCGGCTGAGGGCGACCTTATACACGGCGCGCCGGCCCGTTGCATTGATATGGATCGGCATCGGCCCGCACGCAGCAAGCCCGCCTCGGGAGGGGGACTCCGCGGCGGGCTTGCCTCGTGTACCGGTACGGGTACCAGGAGTAGCTGAAAGCTTACCGCTTACACGCCGCCCGTCTCTCCTGCCCTGACGATCTAGACCTTTCGGACGATCTCCGCCGCCCGGCCGCCTGACTGGTTACCGCAGCAAGCTCATCCGGTTGTCCTCCGCGCGGCTCATCGCGGTGTTCTCGATCTCGGCGCGGACCTCGGGATACTCGTCGAGAAATTTGAG
>DASWJG010000150.1:0-3575 GCA_036397315.1 Methyloceanibacter sp.
TGCCCCAGAGCGGCGGCGTGCGCCACTCGCTCCCGGTCGCCGCGCCCTCGGGCCTCCTATCGGCAAGACCTTCGCCCATGTCGTGCAGCAGCATATCGGTGTAGGGCCAGATCGACTGATGCGACAAATGCGGCTGGCCGGGCACCTCGCCGGTCACGAATTTGGGCTTATGACAGCTCGCGCAGCCGATGCTGTAGAAGACCTCCTTGCCCTTCAGCACCTCGGAGTCGTCGGGTTTGCGCCGCGCCGGCACGGCGAGGTTCTGCGAGTAGAACGTCACCAGCTTGAACAGCTCGTCGCCCACTTCGACATTCTGATATTTCGGCGAGTTGCCGTTCGGCGCATCGAGACACGCCTTCTCTTTCTCGGTGCAGTCGCCCGAGGGGAACGGCATCATCGTGGTGGCAATCCCGATGTCGCCGGCAAAGGCCTCGGCCGCCTGTTGGGCGATGGTGGGCACGCCCGCCTTCCAGCCGAAGCGGCCGAGCATCACCTTGTCGTGCTCGCGCGACCAGACGCGGTTCGGCTTGCCGGCGATGCCGTCCTTGTTGGCATCATCGGGATCGGCGTTGGCCAGGATCTGCTCCTCAGGCACCGCTTCGAGCAGTCCCAGCCCGATCATCGGCGGCGCCACCCGGGGCGAGATCATGATGTCAGGGCTGATCGGACCATAGGCGAGGCCCGTCAGGGAGTAGCTCGGCGCGCGCAAAGAGACTGTCTCGCCGTCCGCGAGCTTCACCTCGCGCTCCTGGTAATCGATCTTGAGCTTGCCCTCGGCGGCGAAACCCTGAATGGCGAAGTCCTGGAGTTGCCCGCCATAGGTCGGATCAGGGATCGAGTTCACGCTATGGGCCTCGATCCTGTCCTTCTCCTCCTCGGTCGCCGCAGGCACCGAGAGCCGCACCAGCATCGAGCCCGAGTCGTCGGGAACGTCGGATGAGAGCGGCGGATGGCCACGGCCGTCCTTCAAGTGGCAGCTTTGGCAGGCGCGGGAATTGAACAGAGGTCCGAGCCCATCGGAAGCGTCGGTCGAGGACGGCGCCGACACCCAATTCTTGCGGAAGATGCCGTTGCCCACCTTGAAGTCGAGCTCGCGCTTGAAGTCCATATTGCCGGAGGAGAGCGAGAAAGCGTTGGCGGTATCGGTCGAGCCGCGCGAGGTCGCGCCGCCGCCCGGCTTCTCCTCGCCCGCTTCGAGCTTGATGACGCCGGTGGCGGGGGCAAGCGCGCTCTGAGGGGCGGCGTCAGCGCCGGCGCCATAGGTCTGAAGCGCGCCGGCAAGGAGCGGCAGAGCCGCCCCGAACAGGATGGCGCCGGCAAGACACGCGCGGCGCGCCCTGCTCGGCGATGCTCTCTTCGACGACTCTGCTACGGAACCGCGGGACCTGGAATGGGGTGAGTGCACTCGTCCTTCGTCAGAAGCTGATCGTTGTGCGTACCCCCAGCACCGTCGCATTTTTGATCGGCCGTGTCCCGGTGTCATCCGGCACATTGCCGCCGGGATTCCAGATGTATTGGAAATCCGGCTGCAGCGTCCAGCCGGGCACAATTTCCGCCGTGTAGCTGATCTCCAGCAGAGTCTCATGATTACGAATAACCGACAGACCTGAGTCCCTGTCGAAGGCGGAGGCATCGTCCGAGATGCCGGTATAGGCGACGCCGATTCCGAATACGTCATTCGGGCGGCGTCGGATCATTCCTGTGAAGACGACGCCTGTGTCGAAATAGGCATCGATCTGATTGCGATCCGACGGGCTACCGATCACGCGCACGAAGACGGATACGCCCTTGGCATCACCGTCGCCGGGCAGCCGATAGACCATCTGGTCGATGATTCCATAGATGCCATAGGTGCCATCATGCACTAATGGATCGAGGCCAGTGATCGCTTGCAGCCCATGGTTCACGTCAAGCCGCTGATCATCGAACTTGCCGAAGTCGTACCAGCCGCCGAGTTTGATGATGCCTGGCCTGGCCCCATTCTTGTTATAGGAATAGTCGGCTTCGGCGAGCAGCAAAGGCGGATCATCGAGGCGGAACTCCAGGCCGTCCTCGTTGCACTGGCCGGGATCGAGATCCTCCGCGCAATCTCCGATTGGGTTGTCGTCGTAGACGGCCGTCATGAGCTTGAGGCGATCATTTGGGCTCACGCTGACGAGGACGCCCGGAGATGCAAAGGGATAGATCGGGCCTCCAAAGGGGAGATTATCCGAGCTAAGCGTCGTCCAACCAAAGGTCGAAGCAATGAAAGCGCCGGCGCTATCGGCGAACATGAATTCGGTGTCAGCCGCCAACAGGCCGAAACGAACCGAAACTTTTTCGCTAAACATGCTCTGCTCAAACCACATCTCATCCAAGCGGGTCGAGGGGAAGGCCTCGATGTTGCTCGCGCTGGTAATGCTGAGGAGATTCTCGCCGGTGATGCTCGTCCCGTGAATCTGAAACATGTTCGCGTGGAAGCAAAGTCCCTTCCAGCCGATCGTCTTCTCCATGTTGGCATCTAGATGCACATCAAGCAGGCCATCATAGTGCGTGGTCTGCTTGACGCCGCCTGACGGGTTGCCGAGCACCTCACCGATATAGGTGCCACTGACCATGATGCCGCCCCGCGCAAGCAGCGGACGAATTCCGCCGAGGGTGGCCATTTTTGGCCACAGGCTTGAGAGCGCAGAGTCCTCTGGTACGCCGTCCCGCACGCCATGTGCGGTAACGGGTTCGGTGAACACGCACTCGGCGCTAGCTTGGGTGGGAAGGGCGAAGAGCGCTGTCGCCACGGCGAGGACGCCAATGGCTTTCGAGAAGCCGGCGCCGGAGCTTCGCCGGCGCGTGAAGCGGTTCGTGTTAAATCGTGAACTCGCAAGGTCGCTTGGCGCGATCTGCCAACCATTCGTCATTGCAGCCCCCCGGCTGTTCTCGTGTTTGTACACGGTTTGCGTCAGTCGTTACGTCATGCAGTTGTTATGTTATAACGTAGCTAGCTCCCCTGCCCTCGTCAATTCGGTTTTGGACCTCCGTCGCCGGCGGCGGCGCTGTCGCCTTGCACCTTGCCCGGATTGTCGAGGCTGTCGGAGCCTTCGAACTCGATCGACTTGAGCTCGAGAGCCGCCACGGCGCGCTCGATCGACTTGGTCTGGTCGAGAAGGGCGTCGATCACGCGCTGGACCACGGCGTTGCCCGCATCGTTCCCCTCGCCGATCATCTGGTCGTAGGACTCGGTGGTGAGCGCGCGCAAGTACATCGCGTTCATGGCGTCCATGGTGGCGTCGAGCTTGGCTCTAAGCTCGGCATCGATCTCAGGCGCCTTGGCCTTGACCAGATCCGACACGCTCGGGCCCGTGACCAAAGTCCGGTCGGCGCGACGATAGGTGCCGAGATAGACGTTGCGGATGCCGAGGGCGTCGAAGAAGTGGGAGGCGTGCGTGTTGTCGGAGAAGCAATCGTGCTCCTCCTCGGGATCGTGGATCATAAGGCCAAGCTTCATGCGCTCGCCGGCTAGCTCGCCGTAAGAGAGACTGCCGAGCCCGGTCATGATCGCGGTGAGCCCCGCCTCGCCGCTGCCTTGCTCGATGGTCTTG
>DASWJG010000151.1:0-2555 GCA_036397315.1 Methyloceanibacter sp.
GGTCGCCAAGGCCAAGGAAGTGCTCGCCGGTGGCGATCGCTTCATCATCGCCGACCTCGAGCCTGCCGATCTTCTCGCCGTGGCCGATCTCCCCGAGGCCAAGGACGCGGTGATCATGAACATCCGCTCGAGCGCCACCGCGCTCCGCCAGGAGCAATGCCGCATCAACGTCTTCCATGTCATTCCCGACTATGCGATGCGCGCCGACGCGCTGGCGCAATATCTGATCTGGAAGAAATGGCCGCGCTGGTTCGTCATCCGGCGCGACTCGCCGCAGGACCAGGACTATCTCGCCCAGGTCAAGCGGTCTGCCGCCCGCTTCGGCGGCAAGGTGGTCGAAGACAAGCTCTATGACCTGCCACCCGGCGCGCGCAATCTCGACTCCGGTCACCAACAGATCCAGGCGCAGATCCCGATGGAGACCGAAGCCGCGCCGGACCACGACGTGGTGTGGGTCATCAACAGCGACGATGATTTCGGCGATTACCTGCTGTTCCGTACGTATTTGCCCCGGCCTGTAGTGGGCACCCAAGGCTTGCAGGCGGTAGCCTGGGACAAGTCCTATACCGAATCTGGCGCCATGCATTTCCAGAACGCCATCCCGCGCATCGCCAAGCGCGCCCCCGTCGAGCGCGATTACACCGCCTGGCTAGGATTTCGTGCCCTTGCCGATTCGGCGATGAAGTCGGGCAAGACCACGCCGCAGGAGGTGAAGGCCTACATGCTCTCGGACGAGTTCAAGCTGGAAGGCTTCAAAGGCCAGGCGATGAGCTTCCGCACCTGGGACCACCAGATGCGGCAGCCGATCGTGCTCGGCGGTGGCACCCGCGTGCCCGTCTCGACTTCGCCGCAGGAAGGCTTCCTGCACCCCACCAACGTCACCGACACGCTTGGCTTCGATAAGCCCGAGACCAAGTGCAAATTCAAATGACCATCCACAAAGGTAGATCCATGACTCGCATCGTCCTTGCCGCAGTCGCCGCCGCGGCGCTTCTTGCCTTCGCCACCCCGTCCTTCGCCTCGATGATCTTCGTCTCCAACGAGAAGGACAACACCATCACCGTGCTGAACGCCGATACGCTCGAGACCATCAAGACCATCAAGGTCGCGCGGCGTCCGCGCGGCATCGTGGTCAGCCCCGACGGCAAGGAGCTGTTCGTGGCTGCCGGCGACGGCGATATCATGGATGTGATCGACACGAGCAAGCTCGAAGTCACCCGCCAGCTCGAATCCGGCCCCGACCCTGAGCTCATGGCGATCGACCCGAAAGGCGAGATCATCTACATCGCCAACGAAGACGACAGCCTCGTCACCATCATGGACATCAAGAGCGGCGACATCCTCGCCGAGGTCCCCGTGGGCGTGGAGCCGGAGGGCATGGGCGTAAGCCCCGACGGCAAATTCACCGCCGCCACCTCCGAATCGACGAGCATGGCGCATATCATCGATAACGCCACCAACAAGCTCATCGCCAACGTGCTCGTGGATAGCCGCCCGCGCGAGGCGAAGTTCACCGCTGACGGCAAGGAGCTTTGGGTCTCCTCCGAAGTTGGCGGCACGATCTCGGTGATCGATCCCAAGACTTGGAAGGTCGTCAAGAAGATCTCCTTCGAGGTTCCTGGCGTGCGCCCCGAGCAGCTCCAGCCCGTGGGCATGGACTTCACCAAGGACGGCAAGCTGCTGTTCGCTCCGCTTGGGCCGTCCAATCGGGTCGCCGTGATCGACACCGCGACCAAGGAGGTCAAGGAGTATATCCTGGTCGGTCAGCGCCCCTGGCACGGCGAAATGAGCGCCGACGGCAAGAAGTACTACGTCGCCAACGGCCTCACCAATGATCTGACGGTGATCGACGTCGAGTCGCTCAAGGCCGAGAAGTCGGTGCCGGTCGGACGCCTCCCCTGGGGTGTCGCCGTCATGCCCTAGCGTGTAGGCGGAATATCGTTAGATTACAGCACCCTATTTGCGGTCTTGGCTTTCCCCTGCCGGTGCGCTGCGGTCCCCGGCCTTCCCCCCGGCGCGCGCTCGGTCCCGCCGAGGATCGGGGCGAGCAGCTTGGCCTCACTGACCAGCGCGTTGATCAACGGTGTCAGAGGGTTGCGATGGGGCACCACCAGCCCGATCGAATGGGTGACCTCGGGCTCGACGATGGGGATGGCGCGCACCTTCTCGGTAAGGCCGAGCACCTCGGCAAGCTTCGCCGGCATCACGCTCGCCCAGCGTCCCGTGCGCACATGGGCGAACAGGACGACGATGGAATCGGATTCGAGCGTCGGCGCCACGTCGGCCCCCGCCTGCCGCAGCAATTGCTCGATGATGCGCCGGTTTTGCATGTCGGGGGTGAGCAGGCAGAGCGGCACCTTGCCGACCTCGGCCCAGGTCACAGAATTGCGATTGCCGAGCGGGCTGTCCGAGGCAGCCAGCAGCCTATATTGCTCGCTATAGAGCGGCACCGTCTGCACCCGGCCCAACGGCTCGTTGTCGAGATAAGTCAGCCCGGCATCGACCTCCAGATTCTCCAATAATCCCAGCACCTCGATGGAATTGCGGGACCAAAT
>DASWJG010000152.1:0-3503 GCA_036397315.1 Methyloceanibacter sp.
CCGCACCAAGTCGATCATCCAGAACTCGATCGACGTGGCGACCGCCTACCTCCAGGAGCATGGCCAGGTGATCCGCGCCGACACCGTCGCCATGGCCAAGGACATCGACGAGGCGGTCGAGCTGGTGAAGTCGCAGCCGCAAGGCTTCGGCAATTTCCTCACAGCGCAGGCCTCCATCAGGGCGCTTCCCATGGCCTATCTGATCGACGGGGGAGGCAAGATCCTCGCCACCGCTGCCTCGGTTCCCGAATTTCCCTACCGAGCCCCCCCGCAAGAGGCCATGGAGCTTGCCAAGAAAGGCCAGGTGATCGTGATCGCGCCGGGCCAGACCAGTCTGGTCGGCGCCATCAAGAGCCTACAGAATTTCAATGACACCTACCTCTATGTCATCCGCCCGGTAAATGCGCGCGTGCTACAGCAGCTCCGCGCCACCCGCGCCAACGTCGCCGAGTATCAGCTGCTCGAGCAGCGGCGCGCCGGCGTCCAGGTAGCCTTCGGGCTCATGTATGTGGCGATCGCGCTCACCTTGCTGCTCTCCGCCATCTGGATCGGCATGTGGTTCGCCAGTCGCCTGGTGGCGCCGATCCGCCAGCTCATGGGTGCAGCGCAGCAGATCTCGGAAGGCAATCTTGCCGTGAATGTCGATGTCGATCCGGCCGATGGAGACCTCGCCGTGCTCGGCTCGACCTTCAACACCATGACCTCCGAGCTCAGGAGTCAGCGCGACGAGCTGGTCGGCGCCAATTTGAAGCTCGACGACCGCCGTCGCTTCATGGAGGCGGTGTTGTCGGGGGTGACCGCAGGCGTTGTCGGCGTCGACGCCGACGGGATCGTCACGCTGGTCAACCGCTCGGCGGAAACCCTGCTCGAGCTGAAAGAGGCCGACCTCTCAGGCAAGCCGCTCGCCAAGGTGGTCGCTGAGTTCGGCCCGATCCTGAAACGTGCGCAGAAGCAGGGGAGACGCCTCGTCACCGATCAGATTGCTCTGAGGCGCCAGGGCTCGGAACGCAATTTCGCCGTGCGTGTCACGAGCGAAGGGCAGGACCAGGAGGCGCAAGGCTTCGTGGTGACCTTCGACGACATGACCGAGCTCGTCAGTGCGCAGCGGAGCACCGCCTGGGCTGACATCGCCCGCCGCATCGCCCATGAGATCAAGAATCCGCTGACCCCGATCCAGCTCTCCGCCGAGCGCATCCGCCGCAAATACGGCGATTCCATCACCAAGGACCGCGAGGTGTTCGACCAATGCACCGACACCATCATCCGCCAGGTGTCGGACATCGGCCGCATGGTCGACGAGTTCTCGGCCTTTGCCCGCATGCCGAAGCCGGTGATGGAGCGCCACGACGTACGCGAGATCGTGCGCGAAGCCGTGTTCCTGTTCCAGGTGAGCCGCCCCGAGATCGTCTTCGAGCTCGATCTTCCCGACAAGCCCGTAGTGGCGCTATCGGACCGGCGGTTGCTTGCCCAAGCCATCACCAATCTCGTCAAGAACGCAAGCGAGGCGATTGATTCGGCGGTCGAGGCCGACCCGGCCCACGCCGGCAAGGGGCGCGTCGTGGTCAAGGTCCGCACCAAGGGGGACCGCGTTCAGATCATGGTCATCGACAATGGCTGCGGCCTGCCCAAGGAGAACCGCGAACGTCTGGTCGAGCCCTACATGACCACCCGCACCAAGGGCACGGGGCTGGGCTTGGCCATCGTGCAGCGGATCACCGAGCAGCATGGTGGGACGCTCACTCTCGCCGATGCGCCGAAACGCAACGGGAGGATCGAAGGGGCCTCGGTGCGCATCGACTTGCCGATGGGAGACCGGGAGGAGGCGAGCGCGGCAGATGCCGTGCCCGAGCCGGGGGCTCCGGTCCCTTCGAGCCCAGCCGAGCGCGCCGAGGAGGAGGAGGAGGAGGAAGTGACCCATGGCGTCTGACATTCTGGTCGTCGATGACGAGGCCGACATCAGGGAACTGATCTCAGGCATTCTCGAGGACGAAGGTCATTCGACCCGGCTCGCCAAGGACAGTGACGAGACGCTGCAAACGATCGAGGAGCGGCGGCCGTCGCTCGTGATCCTCGACATTTGGCTGCAAGGCTCGAAGCTCGACGGGCTTGAGCTGCTCGACCGCATCAAGAAGGCCCACCCCGATCTTCCCGTCATCATCATCAGCGGCCACGGCAACATCGAGACCGCCGTGGCGGCCATCAAGCGCGGCGCTTACGACTATATCGAGAAGCCGTTCAAGGCCGACCGGCTCGTGCTCCTTACGGCGCGGGCGCTCGAAGCTTCGCGGCTGAAGCGTGAGAATCGCGAGCTGCGCGAGCGGAGTTCTTATTCGTTCGAAATGATCGGCCGCTCGGCCGCGATCAATCAGCTTCGCCAGGCCATCGATAAGGTGGCCCCGACCAATAGCCGTGTGCTGATCACCGGGCCGTCCGGCTGCGGCAAGGAGCTGGCGGCGCGCGTGATGCACGCCAAATCGACGCGGGCCGAAGGTCCATTCGTAGTGCTCAATGCCGCCGCCATGGTGCCGGACCGCATGGAGCTTGAGCTGTTCGGCACCGAGGAGGGGACGGGCTCAGGAGCCCGCAAGGTCGGCGCGCTTGAGGAGGCTCACACTGGCACCCTCTATATCGACGAGATGGCCGACATGCCGCTCGAGACACAAGCCAAGATCTTGCGCGTGCTGGTCGAGCAGCGATTCCAGAGGCTGGGCGGCGGCGGTCCCAAGGTGCATGTCGATGTGCGTGTGGTCTCTTCCACTAGCCACGACCTCCAGAAGGAGATGTCGTCCGGCCGCTTGCGCGAGGATTTGTATCATCGCCTGAACGTGGTTCCGATCAAGGTGCCGGGACTTTCCGAGCGGCGCGAGGACGTGCCCGAGCTCGTGCGCTATTTCGTGCAAGTCATCTCGGTCGCCTCGGGCCTTCCGCCCCGCCGCATCGGAGAGGACGCCATGGCGGTGCTGCAATCTCACGACTGGCCCGGCAATGTGCGCCAGCTGCGCAACAACATCGAGCGGCTGATGATTCTCGTAGGCGGTGATCCCGACTCGATCATCACAGCCGACATGCTTCCCGATGAGATCATCTCCCCCGTCCCTTTGTCCCCGAACGGGGCAGGGGGTGAGCATCTGATGTCGCTCCCCTTGCGGGACGCCCGTGAAATCTTCGAGCGGGAATATCTGCTCGCCCAGGTTAACCGTTTCGGCGGCAACATCTCCCGCACGGCCGAGTTTGTCGGCATGGAACGGTCGGCATTGCACCGCAAATTGCGGGCGCTGGGGGTCAATTCGAACGAGCGGAGCCCTGCCTTGCGCTAGCGAGGGTTTGGACTTTCTGGGGTTAACGGCGGTCCCGCGGAAACTCTTTCGCATCAGGCCCCTTGCGGGACGACCTTTTAATCGCGTCTAATACGCCCCTCAGGCCGGGCAGGGCGAAAGACCGGCGCTATCAACAGCGTAAGCGTGACCAAAGGGACGGGGAAGCCCATGGCGACAGAACGCGCG
>DASWJG010000153.1:0-3412 GCA_036397315.1 Methyloceanibacter sp.
CGAAACGCGCTATTTCAGCTTCAAGGGTCGCAAGTACCGGAACCACAACAAGCTCTTGTTCGGCTACAAGGGCACCGACGGCATCAAGACCGGCTACACGCGGGCAAGCGGCTTCAATCTCACGGCCTCCGTGCATCGCGGCAACAAACACCTTGTAGCGGTTGTGCTCGGCGGCAAGACCGGCAGCCAGCGCGACGCCGCCATGCGTTCCCTACTCGACAAGCACTTCGCCGCCGCCTCCGACATCAAGCCTTCACCCGAGCAGCTCGTCGCTTCGCTGGTGACGCCGCCGGCGTTGCCGGCGGTGAAGAAGCCGGCGCTGGCGCTGGCGCCGACGGCGCCGGCTCCGACGCCTCTTTCCTCTCCCGCCGAAGGCGATATCACCGAGCCGACTGAGCCGATCAAGGCGAGCCTTCCCCTGACCGCTCCCGCCTCCAACAAGACGACGAATTCGGTTCGCTACAGCGGGACCTTCCACGTCCAGGTCGGGGCTTTCATGTCCCAGGCCGACGCCGAGAACCGCCTCGGCATGGTGCAACAGCGCGCCCTCCAACTGCTCGACGGCCACCTGCCCTTCACCGCCTCCTTCATGAAAGACGATAAGGAGTGGTACCGGGCGCGGTTCGCCGGCTTCTCGAAGGACGATGCCCAGACCACTTGTGCTGCGCTGAAAAAGCTGTCGCTAGAATGCGTGGCGATGAAGGCCGAGTAGGGCTGAGCCGTACTCACCAGCGCCGGTCTCAATCGCGGTGCAGCCAGTCGAGCATGCGCGCCTCGCGCTCGTCCCACCACGCGCCTTCGTCCTCGTCAACCGCAGCACCCATGCTGCCATCACCGGCCGGCGCGGAGTAGACAAGCCGTCCATCGAGATAGGTGGCAACCACCTTCGTGTCCTGGATCGTCTCGGGATCGATCGACAGAATGTCGCGATCGAGAACCACGAGATCGGCGCGCTTGCCGACCTCCAGGCTACCGGTTGTCTCGTCCTGCTTCATCGCGTAGGCGGCGTTGATCGTGTAGGCATCGATCGCCGTGGTGAGGGGGATGCGCTCGTCGATATTGAGCGGCTTCTGTCCTTTTCTGCCCGCTCGCGTGACGGCGGTTTGGAAGGCGCGGAACGGATTGTAGGAGGAGATGTCCCAGTCGCTGCCGCCGATGATCATCGCTCCGGCTTTATGCAGGCTGCCTGCTGGATAGAGATAGCGATAGCGGTCCGGACCGAGATAAGGCTCTAGCGGCCCTTCGGTCGCCGGCTCGCGCTTAGCCCATTCGAGCTGCATGTCGGCGATCACGCCGAGCTCCTTGAAGCGAGGGAAGTCAGCAGGGTCGACGAGTTGCAGATGGGCGATCTGGTGGCGGTTGTCCCTGTCGCCATTCGCCTTGCGCGTGGCAGCGAAGGCATCGAGGCTCGCGCGCACGGCATAGTCGCCGATGGCATGGACATGCACGGCAAGACCGGCCGCGTCGAGCTTCTCGACGAGGCGGGCGAAGCGCTCAGGATCGAAATAAAGCTCGCCCTTCGTGTTGGTCGGCTTGCCCTCGGCGTCAAGATAGGGCGAGAGCAAAGCCGCCGTCTGCGCGGGGTATTCCATCACTCCGTCAGCGAAGACTTTGACCACGCCGGCGTGGAGGAAATCCGGATCGACGCCGCCCTCCTTGCTTGCCTGGACAAGCCGCGCCACGGCTTCGTCGCTATCGTCGTTCGGATCTGCGACGTAGATTGCGGTGCGCACACGCATGGGGAGCCCGCCCGAATCGTACAGAAGCCGCCACACCTTCGCCTCTGTCGGCGTCACATAGGCATCCATCAACGAAGTAATGCCATGGGCGGACATCTTTTTTAACTCGACGGCCGTGAGTGCAGCCTGTTCCTCGACGGTCGGCGCAGGGATCTTCTCCGCGACGAGGATCGCGGCGCTGTCGGCGAAGGAGCCTGTCGGCGCACCAGATTCATCGCGGGCGATCTTGCCGCCCCGCGGATCGGGCGTCTCTGCCGTCACCCCCAGCAGCTCGAGGCCGCGACTGTTGACCCACACCGTGTGCCCGTCATTGCCTTCGAGCGCGATCAGCCTTTTCGCCTCAATGGCGTCGAGGTCCTTGGCCGTCGCCTGGAACCCGTAATTGTCGAGTTGCGCCGCTTCGAACCATTCGTCGGCGCCGCCCTTGTCCTTGACGAGGCACGCTTGAATCACCGGCTTGAGGGCCTCGATGGTGGCTTTCACGCCGGCAAGGCTGCATTTGGCGTTGTCGACCGCGCCGATGATCGGGTGGATATGCGTGTCGATCATGCCGGGCAGAACGAGCTTGCCCTTCAGATCGACGACTTTGGTCGCAGGCCCGATAAGCGTCTCCATGTCGCCATCATCGCCAACGGCGAGGATGGTGTTACCGGAAAAGGCGATGGCCTGCTTGATGGAACGTGCGGGATCGGCCGTGTAGATCTTGCCGTTGCGCAGCACAACATCCGCTTTGCTCTGCTCTTCCGCGCTTGCGCCGGCGATCCATAGGCAACACAGCAGCAGGGCAAGCCCTGCCCAGGGCGTCGTTCTTGCACTCAACCGCTTGATTGTCATTCCTTGACGTCCCTCCCCTTTGCGCTCGTCACCGCCGGCCGAGCAGCACTTCTTTCGCCTCGTTGATGCGCGCCGCAAGGTAGGTCGATCCCCCCTGGTCGGGGTGCATCTTCATCATCAGCCGGCGATGCGCCTGCCTGACGTCCTCCTCGCTGGCGTCCGGGCCGATCCCCAGCACGGCATAAGCCTCCTCGGCGCTCATGTGGCTCCCCCGCGCACGCCGCCGTCCCGGCTGAGCCCGCTCAGCCTGGCCTGAGCCTTCGTCGCGCCATCCAGGCAGGCGCCAATCGAGGTAGGCCTCCATGAGGCCCGCTTCCGGCGCGCCATCTTGATGAAGCTCGTTGAGCAGTTCCATCGCCTCTCGGTCGCTCAGCGTGGACAGCTTGCGGCCGCCAAACCGTCCCGACAGGCACTGTCCCTCCATGTGCCCGCTGTCATGGTCGAGCTCCATCTCGAGCCGGTCGGTGCGAACGTGCGACTTCTGTCCCGGCGTCTTATGGGCCGACCCGAAGGGACCGCCGAGCCCTAGCCCGCCCCGTCCCAGTAGCGAAAGGCCGAACACGGCGAGCGGAATGGCAATCGGCAGCGCGCCGCGCAGGATGAGGAAGCCGGCGGCGGCAAGAGCAGCGACCCCGGCCGCCCTGCGAATGACGATGGCGAGCTTCCGCGGGTTGGCCGAGGAGAGCAACCACCCCGCAAGAAGGAGAAGGACGAGGAGCGCACAACCGGCGAGAAAATACGCCATGGGTTAGGCCGTCAGCCGAGTTGCTGGAGGAGGCGCATGGCGGCGCCGCTCTTCGTCTCGTCGCTGAAATCCTTGAGCGCCTTGCGGCCGCCCG
>DASWJG010000154.1:0-1635 GCA_036397315.1 Methyloceanibacter sp.
GCGCTTCAGGAACGTACCCTTGGAGCCTGAGGGCTTGGACTTCATGACCGCATCGGCGAAGGCGCGGATGTTCTCCACCAGCGCCTGCTCGGTGAAGCTCGCTTTGCCGACACCGGCATGGATCAGGCCCGCCTTCTCGACGCGGAACTCGACCGCACCGCCTTTCGCCGCGCGTACCGCAGGCGCGATGTCAGACGTGACCGTTCCGACTTTCGGATTGGGCATCAGCCCGCGTGGGCCGAGCACTTTTCCCAGCCGTCCGACGAGCGGCATCATGTCCGGGGTGGCAATGCAGCGGTCGAAATCGATTACGCCTTTTTGCACCTGCTCGACGAGATCCTCGGCGCCCACGACGTCGGCGCCCGCTTTCTTGGCTTCCTCGGCCTTGGCGCCCTTGGCGAACACGGCGACCCGGAGTTTGCGCCCCGAGCCGTGCGGCAGCGCACAGACGCCGCGCACCATCTGGTCGGAATGGCGCGGATCGACGCCGAGATTCATCGCCACCTCGATGGTCTCGTCGAACTTCGCCTTCGCCCCGTCCTTGACGAGCTTCACCGCCTCTTCGAGCGGGTAAAGCTTCTCGCGGTCAATGGTCGAGAGCGCGTTACGGAACCGTTTGCCGGGCTTGCTCATGGCTTACTCCTGCACCTGTAGGCCCATCGAGCGGGCGGAGCCGGCGATGATCTTCATCGCCTGCTCGATGGAATTGGCGTTCAGATCCTTCATCTTGATCTCGGCGATTTCGCGCAGTTGCGCCTGCGTCACGGTGCCCGAGCTGGCGCGGCCGGGCTCTTTCGATCCCTTGCCGATCTTGGCCGCTTTCTTCAGGAGATAGGACGCCGGCGGCGTCCGCATCTCGAACGTGAAGGAGCGGTCGGCGTAGACCGTGATCACCGTCGGAATTGGCGATCCGGGCTCGAGTTTTTGCGTCGCCGCGTTGAACTGCTTGCAGAACTCCGGGATGTTGACGCCGCGCTGACCGAGCGCGGGTCCGATCGGCGGCGAGGGATTGGCCTGCCCTGCCGGTACCTGGAGCTTGATGTAACCTTCGATCTTCTTAGCCATCCCTAGACTCTTCCCGCGCCTTCCCGCTTATCGCTTACAGTTTCTCAACTTGCGCATATTCGAGTTCGACCGGCGTCGCTCTGCCGAAAATCGACACCGCCACCTTGAGCCGCGCCCGCTCCTCGTCGACTTCCTCGACCAGGCCGCTGAACGAGGCGAACGGACCGTCGGCAACGCGTACCTGCTCGCCGATTTCGAAGGTGACCGAGGGCTTCGGCCGCTCCACGCCTTCCTGCACCTGCTGCAGGATGCGCCCGGCTTCCTCGTCGGTGATCGGAATGGGCTTGTTCTCGGTACCGAGAAAGCCCGTGACCTTCGGGGTCGACTTTATGAGGTGATAGGTCTGGTCGTTGAGGTCCATCTTCACGAGCACATAGCCCGGAAAGAACTTCCGCTCGGAGCTCACCTTGCGGCCGCGGCGCATCTCCACGACCTCCTCCATCGGCACCAGGACCTCCTCGAACAAATCGGCAAGCCCAGCCGAGGCGGCGCGCTCCTTGATGGATTCGGCGACCTTCCGCTCGAAATTCGAATAGGCGTGGACGATGTACCAGCGCTTTGCCATCGGAC
>DASWJG010000155.1:0-21005 GCA_036397315.1 Methyloceanibacter sp.
TGCCGCTGGCAACGTCTTGACGGGCAGCAAGGTGCACGAAGCGGTCGAAACGACCTACCGGTTGTCGGACTTGCTTCCGCGCGCCGAAGAAGCCGGCGCTTTCTTCGGCGAGGAACTTGACGAAGAGACCAAGGGACTCAACATCGAAGGCATCGCCGTCCAGGGTGAAAACATTTTCCTGGGCCTGCGGGCCCCGTCGATCGGCGGCAGGGCTTTCATCGTCCGCGCCAATGTCGACGAATTGTTCAGGGCGGGTCGCGAGCCTGCGCCGGCGACGGCTTTAGTTGAAACGATACCCGTAGCGCTTGGCCCCGATGCCGGCATCCGCGACCTCGCGCCCTTGCCGGATGGTCGGCTACTGATCCTGACGGGCGCGGCCTATGGAGACGAAATCCCCTACAGCATCTTCGTGGTCGATCCGACCGGCGCAAATCTACAGGAACTGTTGCCGCCGCAATCTGATCAGCTGACGCGCGCCGAGGGCATGACAGTCCTGGAAGCGACCGAAAAGGAAATCCGACTGCTCATCCTTTTCGACAAGGCGGACCGTGCGCCGCAGGAATTGCGCATTCGACACTAAGCGCGGCGCTCCTGCATACTCACGACCCCTTGACTTCCATCAGATAGGAAACCAAGCGCCTGATTTTCGCGTCCTGCATCTCGAAGACGTCGCAGAAAACGGCATTCAAGAACCCGCCGTCTCGTCTCGCGGCGTGAACATTCCCTTCGGCCACCACCACATCGCTCTCTTCCGTCAAGCGCGTGACCGTTATGACGGGGCTGCCGACAAAGGCAGGGTTTTCGATCTCCCTGTCGAAGGCGTCTTTCCCTGTGACATGGAATAGTCCCGGGATCACCCATTCAACGTCGTCGGTCAGGCACGATAGGACCTGTTGGTGATCGGATCGCCTGAACGCATCCATGTACTTTTCAACGGTACGTTTATTGGGGCTCTTGCCGATGTCCTCCGCGGCACGAGAGACCGGCGCCGGTTGCAAAGCCTTTGGGGGCAGCTCGGCTGCACCCACTAGATTAGGCTCAGGACTGAAAGCCCGGCCTATCCGGCGCGCGACGAAGATGAGCCCATAGAAGAAAAGCCCGGCGATGGTAATCGGCGCGAGCGCGACCACGGCCGCACCGAACCAATTCGGGACGAGCGCCTCGGCCCGCTTCGCGCGGCAGGCTTGCACATCGGACGCAGTTTGGATTTGGGTGATGCAGAGTTTGAACTCCGCGTCAGCTTTGTCATTCGCGTGCTGCCACCCCCACGAGCCGCCGACGATCGTCCAGACGACGGACAGGACGATGAAGATGCGCTGCCACCCGTTAAAACGGAACCTCCGCATGGGTCGCAATCTAGCACGGCCCCGCGTGTGCCGTGTTCTTGGTGCGAACCTAGGCTTCTGGCCGCGGCGTCAAGCTTGCGAGCACCTTGTCGCAAAGAGTGTCAAAATCGACCGGACCAGTGCCTGCAACGGTGAACACCATCTTCCGTAGCGCGTCTTCCCGCGCGCCAGCCTTTTGCGGGTCGCGGTACAGGTCGCGCGCCTCGATGTGCGCCCAAGCGGCCTCATAGACGCGGTCAAGAATCTCCAAATCAAGAGGTTTGAAGATGTGGCCTAGGTTCAAGAAGCCCATGGCGGCCTCCATTGCCCTCTCAGCCCCTCGCCAATCCTATTAACCCCGATATGGCCGCGCGGGTTTCAACCTGAAAATTGGCTGGTGCGGACGGAGGGACTCGAACCCTCACTCCCTTGCGGGAACAGGATTTTAAGTCCTGTGTGTCTACCAGTTCCACCACGTCCGCTTCCAGGCGCCGAACCCTAACCGAGGAGGGTGGAGCCTTCCCTAAGCCGGGAAGAACGACTTGTGTTTGCTCTCCTCTTCGGGCGCCTCGTCCTCCTTTGCCGCCTCTTCGCTCGCCGGCGCAATCCTTTCGGCCAGTTTCTTTGGCGCTGGGATGTCTTCGGCGGGCGCTGTTTCGACCGGGGCTGTGGCGCCGCTGGCGGCAACCGCGTCTAACGGCGCGGTTATCGTGGCCCGGGTGACGGCGGCAGGTCCGCCTTCGAGGCTCGCCCTGAGCAACAGGAACAGGGCCAGCGCATTCAGCACATGCCAAGCGAAATGGGTGCCGACCTTGCGTCCTTCAATCACGACCTGGTCGCAGAGCGCCAGATCGAGCGACCTGAGGGTGATGGAGACGGCGAGGATGGCGGCGGCCCACAGGAGATAAGGTGCGGCGCGGTGTCCCCGTTCGGACAGGACCAGACCGACCACGATCAGCGCCACGAGCGCCGGCAGGTAGAAGAGGCTCCCGTTCAGGCACGGTTTGGCGCCTTGTACGTCTGGGCCGAGCAAGCCGATTGCTCCCGCCGAGCACTGCACCTGCATGGTGATCGCTATGATCGCCGCAAATCCGATCACCGCCAGCACCGTCCAGGCCGGCGGTACGCCCAGGAAGCGATTGAGCGCGAAGCCGAGATAGACCAGCATGAACACGGTGATCGGCACGACGTCGGCAAGCGCCGTCACCTGGTCGGCGTAGAGATGGAAGGCGAGGCTGCCTAGGCCGATGAAAAGCACCAGCACCGGGAGGAGAAAGTGGTCGGGGCTCCGCTCCTCGGGGGGGCGCCACAGGACGAGCTGAAGCCCAATCAAGGCGGCCAACAGAAAGGCGATATTGCTTATGGCGTTGATGGGCTCGGCCAGAAGCGCCGCATTGGTGCCGCGCTCGCAATAGAGGAAGACGTGCTCGCCAAATGTCATGGTCCCTGTCCTTTCGATCCGTCACTCCAGGAAAGAAACCTCCCTCGCCGGCGGTTCCACCGCCGGACATGCCGGTTCTTATCGCGTGCAGCGTCCTATCCTCTAGGCTCCGCGTATATCTAACGCGAAACCGAGGCCCCGATGTAGAGCTTCATGAAAAATGATTGGGCTTCGCCACGCCATGATCGACACACGCATCGCATGCTGCGTTAGCGCCGATCAGGGTCACAGGCTGCCGCAGTCGACTTGGCGCCGCTCCGTCGCGGCGTTACGCTGCCCTTTGTATTTGCGCTGATTATTCCGGCGGCGAGCCGTCATCCTCGGCCGGGGCTTCTCCCTCTTCCGGCATCGCGCCCTCGTCTATGGGCACCTCCTCGACGTCGGTGCCTTCATCCATCGGAAGGCCGAGGCTCTTCCTGCAACCGTCCTCATAGCCTTCATTGGCGTTTAACAGGTCCTCGATCGTCGGATAGCTCTCGACGTCGGCATCGCTGATCTCCTCCTTGTGCATTTTGGTCAGCATGTCGACGTCCTTTTGGCTGAGCTTGTTCTTGTCGAGCTCGCCCGCGATGCACTCGCAAAAGACTTTCGGCGTGACCTTGCCATCCTCCAAGCCCGGATCCTCGGCGATGCTAGCATCGGCGCCGCAAGCGGCGATGAAGTCGGCGGTGTTGAGCGTGGCCGCGTCGACTCTAGCCGTACCCAGGCAGAGTGCGGCAAAGGCGCCGAGCGCGATGATGCGCATGAAAAAAGCGTTGTGCATGACTGCCCCTCCCATCGCCATGATCCTATGAGCGTACTTTAGGCGACTGCCGCCAAGGGTAAGGAATGACTCGGCATTTAGGCAACAGTTGGAGTGGCCTAACGAACCCGGCGTCAGAATTAACCCTTAGAACTCGGAATAACTCGAATATGCAATTCTTTCAATTGCTTAGGCGAGACCTCGGACGGCGCCCCCATGAGCAGGTCCTCGGCCTGCTGGTTCATGGGGAACATCACCACCTGCCTTAAATTCTCTTCCCCGCAGAGCAGCATCACCATGCGGTCGATACCCGGCGCGATTCCGCCATGGGGAGGAGCGCCATATTGCAGGGCGCGCAGCATGCCGCCGAAGCGCTTCTCGAGCTCTTCCTTGGCGTAGCCGGCGATGGCGAAGGCCTTCTCCATAATCTCGGGCTTGTGGTTCCTAATGGCGCCTGACGAGAGCTCCACCCCATTGCAGACCACGTCATATTGATACGCAAGAACGTCCTCCGGCTCCTTCGTCTCGAGCGCCTCCAGCCCGCCTTGCGGCATGGAGAAGGGATTGTGCGAGAAGTCGATCTTCCCCTCCTCCTCGTTCCACGCATACATGGGGAAGTCGACAACCCAGCAGAACGCGAACTGGTCGGTGGCTGTCAGCCCAAGCTCGTTGCCGATCTTCACCCGCGCGCGGGCGGCAAAATCGGCGAACTCGTTCGGCAGTCCGGCCACGAAGAAGACGGCATCGCCATCGCCGAGCCCAAGCTGCGACCTGATCGCTTCGGTGCGCTCGGCGCCGATATTCTTGGCGATGGGCCCCGCCCCTTCCCCTTCGCGGAAGAAGATATAGCCGAGCCCCGGCTGCCCCTCGCTTTGCGCCCAGGAATTCATGCGGTCGCAGAATGCGCGGCTACCGCCGCCCTTGGCCGGGATCGCCCAGATGCGCGTGTTGGCGTCCATATCGATCATGCCGGCGAACAGCTTGAAGCCCGACCCGCGGAAATGCTCCGTCACATCCTGCATCTCGATCGGGTTGCGCAGGTCGGGCTTATCGGTTCCGTATTTGCGCATCGCCTCGGCGTAGGGAATGCGCGGAAATTTAGGCGTGACGGGCTTGCCCCCGCCGAACTCCTCGAACAGGCCGCGCAAGATCGGCTCGACCGTGTTGAATACGTCTTCCTGCGTGACGAAGCTCATTTCCAGGTCGAGCTGGTAGAACTCGCCCGGCGAGCGGTCGGCGCGGGCGTCCTCGTCGCGGAAGCAGGGTGCGATCTGGAAATAGCGGTCGAAGCCCGCGATCATGATGAGCTGCTTGAATTGCTGCGGCGCTTGCGGCAGCGCGTAGAATTTCCCCGGGTGCACCCGGCTCGGCACGAGATAGTCGCGCGCGCCCTCAGGGCTGGATGCGGTCAGGATCGGCGTCTGGAACTCGAAGAAGCCCGCCTCGCGCATGCGGTTGCGCAGCGACCAGATGATCGCCTGCCGCTCCATGATGTTGGCATGCATGCTCTCGCGGCGAAGATCGAGGAAGCGGTATCTGAGCCGCGTCTCCTCCGGATAGTCGGGCTCGCCGAACACCGGAAGCGGCAGCTCCTTGGCTTCCGATAGAACCTCGAGGCTCTTGATCCTGACCTCGACCTCGCCGGTGGGGAGATTGGGATTGACGGTCTCGGGCGTGCGGGCGACCACCTCGCCGTCGATGCGCACCACCCATTCTGGCTTAAGCTTCTCGGCCTCTTTGAAGGCCGGCGATTTCGGATCGGCAACGGCTTGGGTGAGGCCGTAATGATCGCGGAGGTCGATGAAAAGGAGCCCGCCGTGATCGCGCAAGCGATGCACCCAGCCTGAAAGCCGGACGGTCTTGCCGACGTCCTCTTTGCGCAACTCGCCGCAAGTGTGGGTGCGATAGTCGTGCATGGTTTTGGTCTGGACGGGGGCGACGGATGGACCGGAAAACGCCGCGGAACAGCGCATGGGAGGCCGTCCCTTGTCAAGGCAAGCCGGCCCTCCCGGGGGAACGAAGCCTGCCGGCTTGCGTTTTCACGAGAGGGCGGCAAACGAGGGAGTTTGATATGCTTAGGATCCCCGACGCGCCTCCGGTGCGGACGCGCGTACCCCTTGCGGCATGGGCTGTCGCAGCCATCGTGACGTTGTTCTCGCTCATGTCCGCTCTGCTGCACGCTCATGCGCCCACAGACCGCGCCCTGCCCAGCGCCGAGCAGGGAGTCCAACCGAAAGTTGGGTCCCATCAGGCGAAAGTCTGAGCGACCGGAGGCTGATCGCCGGCCTGCCCGCTGAGCGGGAAACCCCCGCCAGCGGACCGAGCCAGGCAAAATAGAACGGGATTGCCGCTTATTTGCGCCTTTGCGCCCTTGGCCTCTCGCGCGCGCTTAGGCTATACCCGCCCCCCATGAACCTCATCGCCCGCAATGACGAGCTGGCCGACGCATGCGCGCGGCTGGGCAGTGCGCCCTTTGTCGCGGTCGATACCGAATTCATGCGCGAGCAGACCTTCTGGCCGCGGCTCTGCCTGATCCAGATCGCCGCCGACGGCACGGAGGTGCTGATCGATAGTCTCGCGCCCGGCCTCGACCTCACCCCCTTCTTCGAGCTGATGGTCAATGAGCGCGTGCTAAAGGTGTTTCACTCGGCGCGGCAGGACGTTGAAATCGTTCACCACCTGGCGCGCGTCATTCCGCACCCGATCTTCGACACCCAGGTCGCCGCCATGGTGTGCGGCTTCGGGGAGGCGGTGAGCTATTCGATGCTGGTGAAGCGGCTGTTGAACCGCAATCTGGACAAGACCTCGCGCTTCACCGATTGGAGCCGGCGCCCGCTCTCCGAGCGCCAGCTCACTTATGCCATCGGCGACGTGGTGCATCTTCGCGACCTCTATCCCAAGCTTAGGGCCCAGCTCGACAAATCGGAGCGCGCCAGCTGGCTCAACGAGGAGATGGGGGTGCTGACCGACCCCGCCACCTACGAGCTCCATCCCGAGCAGGCCTGGAGGCGGCTCAAGATGCGTATCAAGACGCCGAAGGCGCTGGCCGTGCTCATGGAGCTTGCCGCCTGGCGTGAGCGCGAGGCGCAAAGCCAGGACGTGCCCCGCGCCCGCATCTTGAAAGACGAGGCGCTTTACGACATTGCCAGCCAGGCGCCGCGCACCGTGGAGGATCTCGGCTCCTTGCGCACCTTGCATAACGGCTTTGCCCGCTCCATGCGCGGCCGCGCCGTGCTCGAAGCGGTGGGGAAAGGGCTCGAACGCGATCCTAAGACCGTCCCGCCCATCGAGCGGGGCGAGCCCATGCCGCCCGAGGCTCAGGCCGTGGTCGATCTGCTGCGGGTGCTGCTGAAGGCGACCGCAGGACGGCACGGCGTGGCGCCCAAGCTGATCGCCACCAGCGACGAGCTCGAAGAGATCGCCCGCTCCGACGAGACCGACGTGCCGGTGTTGCGCGGCTGGCGCAGGAAGCTGTTCGGCGACGATGCTCTGGCGCTGAAGCGCGGGCAGCTCGCGCTTGCCATCAGGAAGGGGGAAGTCACGGTGATCGAGCCCGAGGCCCCCGCATCGCTAGCGGCGGACAAGCCAAAGGACGAGGCTTAGCAGCACGCTCACGATGACGGCGGTCGTGATTGGCGCATAGACCACGACATCGCCCTGATCGATGACGATATCGCCGGGAAGCCGCCCGAGCCCGAAGCGCACGCTCAAGAAAGTCAGCGCCGCCACAGCCAGCAGGAAGACAAATGGGCCGCCGATGGCCCTCATCATCGCTCTCCGCCTTCTCTGCGGCTGGTGATCCGCATCCGCACCGTGGCGCGAATGTCGGGAGGCAGGTCTTCGAGCGCGTCGAGCAGGCCCATGAGCTCGGAGCGAAGCCCGTGGATCTGGTCGATCAAGTTGAGCAGCACCGGCACGTCCTCTTCGGCGAAGCCGAGCTCGTCCTCGAGATTGCAGATCAGCGCCGCTCGCGCCAGGTCGGCCTCGGAAAAACCTTGTGCCGCCGTATCGGCCGGCTTGATCCAGCCTTGCGCGACCCACACCCTGAGCCGTGTCACGGTGAGACGGCGCACCCTCGCAATGACGTCGCGCTCGGAAAGCATCAGGCCTGCTCCTTGAGCTTCCGCCGCGGATCGTAGCCGTGGGCTTCCCGCCATCTCTCCGCGAAACTCTTGAGATCCTCGTCGATCCGCTCAGGGAGAACAACGCTGAGCTTGACCAGCTGATCGCCGGTGCCGCTCTTCGACTTGATGCCGCGACCTTTGAGTCGCAGGGTCTGGCCGGTATTGGAACCGGGCGGCACGGTGGCGAACACGCGGCCGGTGATGGTCGGGACCTCGACCTTGCCGCCAAGCACCGCCTCGTCGAAGGTGATCGGCACCTCGACGATGATGTCGCTGCCCTCCCGCTTGAAGACCGGATGGGGCTTCACGCCGATCTCGATCAGCGCGTCGCCGGGTCCCCCCTCGCCCATGCCAGGATTGCCCTTGCCCTTGAGCCTGAGCACCTGGCCGTCAGTAACCCCGGTCGGAATGGTGACGTCGAGCGTGCCCCCATCGGGCAGCGTAAGGCGCGTCTTGGTGCCGTTCACCGCATCGAGAAAATCGACGTCGAGGCGATAATGCGCATCCTGCCCGCGCATGGAGAAGCGCCGCCCGCCGGCGCCTCCCCGCGCCCCTCCCCGCTCGCCGAACAAATCGCCGAACAGATCGCTGAAGGCGCCGATGTCCTCGAAGCCCGCGGTCGAGCGATAGCGCGCGCCCTCCTCGCCGCCGGCATATTCGCGGTAATAACGCTGCTGCGGCGTTTCCTGGCCGGATGCGTCGATCTCGCCGCGGTCGTAGCGCCCGCGCTTCTCCTCGTCGCCGATGATGCCGTAGGCGGCCGTGATCTTCTTGAATTTTTCCTCGGCCGCCTTGTCGCCCGGATTGAGGTCGGGGTGCAGCTTCTTGGCGAGCTTGCGATAGGCCTTGGTGATGTCCTCAGGCTTCGCGGACTTCGCCACGCCAAGTACCGAATAAAGATCCTCTGCCATCTATCGATCGAAGAGCTGGAGTGAATTGGGACCCGGACTCGACCCATTGTCATTGCCCGGCTTGACCGGGCAATCCAGTAACCCCGGCCTTCGTAAAACGATTTCAGACGGTGGTTACTGGATTCCCGCTTGCGCGGGAATGACAAACTGCCAACGCCGCCAAGATTTGGGAAGGGAGCCTTCGTCCAGCAAGGAGGCTCAACTCGCCGCGAGCTGGAACGAGGAGCCTACCCTGATCTCGCCCTCGCGGTCGAGCAGCCCGGCAAGCTCCTTGAAGCGGCGCTCGACCCGCTCCCCTTCAAGGTTGGAGTAGGGATCCGGCAAGGTCCAAATCAGCCGGTTGCCTTCATAGGTGATCGGCGTGTTGGTGAGGACGCCCGGCATGGCGGCCGACACCATGTGGGCGGCGCGGAAGGCGGCCCCCAAGATGCGCGCCCGTTTCAGCATGTCCTTGTCGACGAGCTCGATCAGCCTTTGGCTCAGCTCGTCTTTGACCAGTCCTTCGTTGCGGTAATAAACGGTGAGCGCGAGGAAGGCGCGGCCAGGATGATCCACGCCGACAAACGTGCCGTGGGCGACGAGGTTGAGGCTCTGAATGCCGCGATAGTCGGGATGCGCGCGCCAGCCGATATCGGACAGGAGGCAGGCGGCATGGCGAAGCCGCCTCTGCTCCGGCGTCTCGGTGGGTCCCGGCGCCCTGAACAGGGCGTCGGTCCAGAAGCAAAGCTCGTAAGCGCTGTCAACGGAGCGCGACCATCTCCGCGCGACGTCGTCGCAGGCGGCGATCAGCGGATCCTTGCGCTGCTCCTCTTCACTGAGCAGGCTATAGAGCAGGCCCTCGCGAATGCCGAACACCGAGATCACGACAGCGCGCGGCTTCATTTGCTTGATCAGCCTTTCCAGCACCAACGCGCCATAGGGAACGGTCTCGCGTCTCGCACTCGAAATGTCGCGGATGCCGGCGAGCGAGCTCTGCGATTGGTGGTCGAGCAGAGCAGAGAATCTCAGCGCGTCGTCGGCATTGATCCGGTAATTATGCATGACGCTCAACGGATAGTTGGTTTGCGTCATGTGCAGGCGCGCGAGGGCCCGCCAGGTCCCGCCGATGGCGTAAAAGTCGCGACCCCTCCCCTTCTCCAGCCAGTCGACCTTGGCAAGCTCGGCGTCGACGATCTCACGCGCCTTTTTGAGGCTGCCGCCCGAGGCGTCGATCAGCCTCAAGCTCCCGAGCGGTAGGGTGGCGGCGTCGGACAGCCTGCCGCCCCTCACGTCGATCAGCTCCAGGCTGCCGCCGCCAAGGTCGCCGGCAAAACCGTCCGCGGCATGAATGCCAGACACCACGCCGAGAGCGGCGAGCTCGGCCTCCTTGGTGCCCGACAGCACGGTGACATCTTGGCCGAGGATGCGCTCGGCTTGGGTGATGAATTCGGGACCGTTGTCGGCCTCGCGCGCCGCCGCCGTGGCGATGACCTCGACATGGGCGACCCCCAACTGGTCGATCAGGGCGCGAAAGCGTCTGAGCGCGCGGAGGGCGCGCTTCACCGCGTCGGGAGCGAGCTTGCCGGTCGAAACGAGGGAGCGCCCCAGCCCGCACAAAATCTTCTCATTGAAAAACGGCGAAGGCGCGCGGCCCGACGCTTCGTAGACGATGAGGCGGACCGAGTTCGAGCCGATATCGACCACCGCCACCGGGGTGCGATCGTTCTTCAAGAGCATGGCGGCAGGCTTGAGCGCTTAGCCCGTCTCGACCAGGCGCGTGAAGCGCGGCGGCATGTTCTCGGTAAGAGACGTGCCGCGGCCGGACAGGCTCGGATTGGTCATGAAATAGTCCTGAGCACTGAAGGGTTCCTGGTCCTTTCCTGGGTGGATCCGTTCCGAGCTTCCATCGGGCTGCACCCGCCAACTCTGGAGATTGTCCTTGAGATTGGCGACCATGATCTGGTCGAGGATCTGCTCGTGCACGGTCGGGTTCTTGATCGGCACCATGGCCTCCACGCGGCGATCGAGGTTGCGCGGCATGATGTCGGCAGAACTGATATAGACCACCGCCTTCCGATTCGGAAGGCCATGACCGGCGCCGAAGCAATAGATCCGCGAATGCTCGAGGAAGCGCCCTACGATGCTCTTCACATGGATCGTCTCGGAGAGATCGGGGACGCCGGGCCTCAAGCAGCAGATGCCGCGCACCACGAGGTCGATCTCCACCCCCGCCTGGCTCGCCTCGTAGAGCGCATCGATGATCTCGGCGTCGACGAGCGAGTTCATCTTCATCCAGATGGCCGCTGGCCTCCCGGCCTTGGCGTGGTACATCTCCTCGCGGATATGGTCGAGGATGCGCGCCCTGATGCCGTGCGGCGACACCGCCATGGCTTCGAGCTCGGCCGGCTCGGCATAGCCCGTGACATAGTTGAAGATGCGTGTCAGGTCGTGGCCGATGGTGCGGTCGGCGGTGAAGAACGACAGGTCGGTGTAGATCTTGGCAGTGACCGGGTGGTAATTGCCGGTGCCGACATGGCAATAGGTGACGAGCTCGCCCCGCTCGCGTCGCACGATCTGGCTAAGCTTGGCGTGGGTTTTGAGCTCGATGAAGCCGTACACCACCTGGACGCCCGCGCTTTCCAGATCGCGCGCCCATTTGATGTTGGCCTCCTCGTCGAAGCGGGCCTTCAGCTCGACCACGACGGTCACCGACTTGCCGGCCTCGGCTGCGTCCTTCAGCGGTTCGATAATGGGCGAGCTCTTGCTCGTACGGTAGAGCGTCCATTTGATCGCCACCACGTCGGGATCGGCCGCCGCCTGCTTGAGGAACTGCAGCACGACGTCGAAGGATTCATAGGGGTGATGGACGACAATGTCCTTCTTGCGGATGGCCGCGAAGCAATCGCCGTGAGCCTCGCGGATGCGTTCCGGGAAGCGGCTGACAAAGGGCTGGAATTTGAGGTCGGGCCGGTCGGCGACGATGAGCTGATTGGTGTCGGTAAGTCCGATCAGGCCCTTCTGCACGAAGCTCTCGCGCTCGGTGACCTTGAGCTCCTGTATGACGAAGCGCTGTAGCCGCGACGGCATCGAGGCCTCGATCTCGAGCCTGATGACCGAGCCGCGGCGCCTCCGTTTCAGCGCAGATTCGAACAGCCGCACCAGGTCCTCGGCCTCCTCCTGGACCTCGATGTCACTGTCGCGCAGCACGCGGAAGGAGCCTTGGCTTCTCACCCGGTAGCCCGGAAAGAGGCGGGAGACGAAGATGCCGACCACCGTCTCGAGCCTGATGAAGCGGATCGGCCCCTTGGCCTCGCTCGTGCTCGGAAGACGGATGAAGCGGGCAAGCTGGGGCGGGATCGGCATGAGCGCGTGCATGGCGCGGAGCGAGCCCTCGCGCACCAGCTCAAGTCCGAGGGTGAAGCCGAAATTGGGGATGAACGGAAAGGGATGGGCGGGATCGACCGCAATCGGCGTCAGCACCGGGAAGATGTGGCCGAGGAAATGCTCTTCGAGCCAGGCGCGCTCCGCATCCGAAAGCTGATCCGCGCTCAAGACATGGATGCCGGCTTCGGCCAGAAGCGCTTCGAGCGTGACCCAGTTCTCCTGCTGCTCTGCGGTAAGCTGGGCAACGGAGCGATTGATTTGGTCGAGCTGCTCGGCCGGGGTGAGCCCGTCTACGCTCGGCGTCTCGATGCCGGCCACGACCTGGCCGCGCAGGCCCGCCACGCGCACCATGTAGAACTCGTCGAGGTTCGAGGCAGAGATCGAGAGGAAACGCAGGCGCTCGAGCAGGGGATGGCGCTCGTTCTCGGCTTCCTCGAGCACCCGTCGATTGAAATGAAGCCAAGACAGCTCGCGGTTGAAAAAACGGCTCGGTCCGAAGGCGGCGATGCCGGGGCTCGGTTCGAGCCGCTCAACCTTCTCTGGCAAACTCATCGATAACCTCTTATGAACTCAGCGTTTTTTCGCCGCCCTGCGCGGTGGAGGGTGCCCTCTCCGGAGATGTTACCCCAAGAACTGTATCACTTGCGTTACGGCCAAGGCCAACAGGGCGCCCGCCTCTAGTCGGTCGGAGCGCTGGCCTGGAGCGTCTCGATGACGAGCTGACGGCTGATCTTGCGCCCGGTGGCAAGCGCCGCCCGGTCGACCGCCGCCACGGCGGCTTCAGCCGCGGCCAGCGAGCGATCCACGTGCAGCGCAAGATATGTAAGCACTTTAGGATCAATATCGAGCTGCCGATCGGCGAAATGCTTAAGCATCACGGTCCGAATGAGCGCTTCGTCGGGGGGCCCGATCTCGACGGCGGGGACCGCGTTCAGCCGCGACAACAGGTCCGGCAGCGAGAAGGGCCACCGGCTTGGGACGGTGCGGGCCGTGAGGAGCACAAAGAGCCGCTTCTCCCGCGCCAGGTTCAAGAGGTGGAACAGGGTCTTCTCGTCGTAAGCAAGGCGATCCGCATCCTCCACCACGAGCGGCGTGCCAGCGCTCATGGAATCGACGAAATCCATGGCGAGACGCTCCGGCTCGAGCCCTTCAGCCCCCGATAGCGCCTGCCAGACTCTGGCCAGATGCGTCTTGCCGCTTGCCGGCGGCCCGATCAGAAGCTGGACATGGTCCTGCCAATTGGGCCAGGCGTCGATCAGCCTGACCGCCGCGAGATTGCAGTCGCTGACGAGGAAATCCTCGGCGCCAAGCGCCGCCCGGTGGGGCAGGTCGAGAATGAGTTGGGCGAGCGTCACGTAGTCCTGACCCGCGAGCGTTGCGGCTGGTCCAGTCCGGCCGCCTTCCTCTGGCGAGGAGGGAGCGGCGTGGTGGGCTCGTAGCTCGCCATGTGCCGGAGCCACGACCAGAAATAGGCTGCGGCCGAAAGGATGGTGAGCGTGCCGGTCACCCAGACCAGAATGTTTATGAGCTCATGGAGCCCGAGCCCGAGCCCAAGCTCGGCCAGCACGAGTCCCGCGAGCACGATCTGCGAGAGCGTGTTCGCCTTGCTAATGAGCAGCGGCTGCATGCTGAGCGGCCGCGACAGCATCCATGACAACACCACGGCCCCGACGATGAGGATGTCGCGGCTCACCACCGCGATCACGAGCCACACCGGCAAATGGCCGGCGAAACCCAAAGTGACATAGATGCTGACGAGGAGCGCCTTGTCGGCGATGGGGTCGAGATAGGCGCCGAGCTCGCTGCGCCAGCCGTAGCGCTTGGCGAGGTAGCCATCGGCTGCATCCGACAGTCCTGCCAGCAAGAACAGCAGGAAGGCTGCAAGCATCTCGTGGGTGATGATCAGCCACACCACCAGCGGAACGAGCACGATCCGCCCGAGCGTGAGGCTATTGGGAATATTCACGAACGCTCCTCCCGGAGGCCGTTCGCGCGTTTTGACGCGCTTGAGCCTCCAAGCCCGCATTTTAGCAGATTCGAGGTCAGGGTGTGATGGTCACAGCAAGGACCAACCCTAGCGCGAGCGGAGCACAAAGGTCCCCTCTCTCTCGTCGAAGACGAACCCGTTTTGATCGAGTTCCTTCTGTAGGCGGCCGAGCGAGCCGGCATAATCGAAGGTGATCGACGCTGCCCGCGCCGAGAGCGAATTGACCTCGAGCGCCTGAATTCCGGCCACGTTCATCAGCCGCCCGCGCATGTCCTGCCAATCCTTGAGGCCCGAGAACTCGACCTCAGCCACGACATTGCGCGGGACCTCGCCCTTGGGTGGGCTGCCGGCGCCGGGCTCCGTGCCTTCCTCGGATTTGACCTCGGTGGTTGGCGTCTCCCCGGATTGGGTGACCTTCCAGCGGTTCTCGATAATCGCAAACGCGGTGGCGGCCGCACTCCGCGCGGCGGCCTTGGCATCGCCGCCAAGCGCGTCGCGCCGCCCGAAATTGATGGCGCCCACACTGTCGGCACCGGCCAGCCGGGTGACGAACTCCCCGTTCACGGTCTCGCCCACGGCGATGACCAGCGGCCCATAGCCGTAATCCGCCTGCATCGACTCCAACACCTGCGCGTCGCCAGCGAGCACGGCCTTGACGGTGTCGAGGCCAAGGTCCGGGCGCGGCCGCAGGATCGTGGCCGGCGTCATGCTGTGAGTGAGATCGAGATCCTCCCAGGCCTGCCGCCAGACGTCCCCTCCTCCGCCCGTCACGCTTCCGCCCGCGATCACGAGGGGAAGGATGGAGATCGACGGCGCGCGCCCCTCGCCATAGGGAATGCCCTGATCTTGCAGAAGCTGCTTGATCCCCTGCTCGTTGACGCTCACATCGAGGGTCGCGATGTAGCGGGTCGTGGAGTTCTGCTCCTTGCGGATCGAGACTCCATTGACCAGGCCTTCGACATCCTCCTGGCTGAGCTCGGGCAGCAGCTCCTGGGCGCTTAGAGGCACGAGACGTTGCAACACGATCTTGACGGCGCGCATCTCGGCCTCGGCCATCCCCATCTTCCGCGCGGCGACGGCATCCGCGGCGGTGGTATCGACCGAAAGTTTGGCGACCTCATAAAGGCTGTCGGCAGCCTGGGCCGCGCCGCCGAAGAGGTTCGCTAGGGAAAAAAGGGGCAGCAGGATGAGGAGGCTCGCCGCCCGCGCCGAACGCTTCAGTCGCCACAACGCCATGTCTAGTTCTGCCGCCACGGGTTTGGGGCCGAGGACGCCCTAACCTTCACCTTCGGTAAACCTTGCGAATGTGGCGGACCCACGGCCTTTCCGCCTTGACGGGCCTCGTCCGGCACGATTGTTATGCCAAATCGCCTGATCTTGCACCCCGAGTGGTTCGGTGCCCGCAACTCCCACGGACAAGACTAAACTGACCTATCGCCACGCGGGCGTCGATATCGACGCAGGGAACGCGCTGGTTGAGGCCATCGGCCCTCTCGCGGCAAAGACCAAACGCCCTGGCGTGCTCGGCGGAATCGGCGGGTTCGGCGGCCTCTTCGATCTCGCGGCGTGCGGCTTCAAGGACCCCGTGCTGGTCGCCGCCACCGACGGCGTGGGCACCAAGCTCAAGCTTGCCATCGAGACCGGCATCCATGACGGGATCGGCATGGATCTCGTCGCCATGAACGTCAACGACATCGTCGTGCAGGGTGCCGAGCCCCTGTTCTTCCTCGATTACTTCGCTTGCAGCAAGCTCGACCTCGGCGTGGCCAAGACGGTCATCGCCAGCATAGCCAAGGGCTGCAAGGAAGCAGGCTGCGCGCTGATCGGCGGCGAGACCGCCGAGATGCCGGGACTCTATGCGCCGGGCGACTACGATCTCGCCGGCTTTGCCGTGGGCGCGGCCGAGCGTTCGTCATTGCTGCCGCGGAAGGACATGGCCGAAGGCGACGTCATCCTCGCCCTGCCGTCCTCCGGCGTGCATGCCAATGGGTTCTCTCTGGTGCGCCGCGTGGTCGAGGAGACGGGTCTGGACTGGAGCGATCCCGCGCCGTTTGCGCCGGGCATGACTCTCGGCGAAGCGCTGCTCACACCGACCCGCATCTATGTCCGCCAGATCCTTGAAACGATTCGCGGAAGCGGCGCCGTCAAGGCGCTCGCCCATATCACCGGCGGCGGGCTGACCGACAACATTCCGCGCGTGCTCCCCGAGGGCCTTGCCGCCGAGATCGATCTTGGCACCTTCGCCCTACCGGCCGTGTTCGCGTGGCTGCAAGTGGAAGCAGGGCTCGATCAGAAGGAGATGCTGCGCACCTTTAATTGCGGCATCGGCATGATTCTCATCGTGAGCCCTCAGGAGGTTGAGCGCGTGCTCAAGCACCTCGACGACGAGACGAGAGTGATCGGCGCGATCGCCAAACGCGGCCGCGGCGAGGCGGTTCGTTACAAGGGCGAGCGTGCATGGGGTGACCGGTGAGGAGGAAACATGTTGGCGTCCTCATTTCGGGCCGGGGTAGCAATTTGCAGGCGCTGATCGAAGCCTGCCGGGTTCCCACCTATCCCGCCAAGATTGTCCTCGTGGTATCGAACGTGCCGAGCGCGCAAGGACTCCTGCGCGCCGAGGCCGGCCTCATTCCGACGCTAACCATCAACCACAAGGACTTCGCCTCACGCGAGGACTTCGACACCGCCCTCGACGAGGCGCTACGAGAGGCAGGCGTGGAGCTTCTCTGCAATGCCGGCTTCATGCGCCTCCATACGGAAGGCTTCGTGCGGCGCTGGTGGAACCGTCACCTCAACATCCATCCCTCCCTCCTGCCCGCGTTCAAAGGTCTGCACACCCACGCTCGCGTTCTGGATGAAGGCGTCACCATCACCGGCTGCACCGTGCATTTCGTACGACCCGAGATGGACACCGGCCCCATCGTGGCGCAGGCCGCCGTCCCAGTAACGCCGGGCGACACGCTCGACAGCCTCGCCGCCCGTGTGCTTCAGGCGGAACACCGCCTCTACCCTCATGCGCTCGGCCTCGTCGCCTCGGACGCGGTCCACGTGGAAGGCGAGTTTGTGGTCGGAATGACACAGGTCAGAGATCAAGCCCCGTTCTTTTCGCCGCCCCTCGACGAAGCGCTTTGATTGAAATTGTTAACGGCCGTAAGATGGGATCCTGGACGGGACGGCATGTCGCACCACAAGATGTCCGGCGTGCCATGATGGACAATGCCGACGGCCGGATGCTAGAGACTGGCCTAAATCGAGGCAATTCCGGGCCTGCTTGCCGAAACCGTGCGGCCACGCGAGCGGCACCGAAAGCTTTCCGACCCCGGAGATCAAGAGCAGGGACAAGGGGTAAGGCGTAAATGGCGGATATGACAGTCGCCTATTCTCCATCGCATGGGCTCGGCGAAGAGCAGAGCATTTGGTTCAAGCTGTCTTCGCTCTTGAACCAGGAGAACCCCATGCAGGTTCTCTCGTGGCTCAGCGAGAAATATGGCGGTGTGGTTCCCATCAACCTCAAGAACCACCGCATCGTGATTCTTTCGGAGCCGGCGCATGCCGAGCGCGTGCTCGTGAGCAACGCCGACAACTACGTCAAATATTTCGACGGGCTGCGTCCCATCTTCGGCAAGAGCATGATCACCGTCGACGGCGCGCTGTGGCAGAAGATCCGCGCGCCCCAGCAGCCCGCCTTCCATCCGGGGATGTTCGAGGACTATTTCCCCTACCTTATGTCGGCGATCCACTCGAAGATGGCGCGCTGGGAGAAGTTCGCCTCTACCGGCGAGACCATCGAAATGGTGGAGGAGACCTGGACACTCGCCGCCGAGATGGTGTGCAAGGCGCTGTTTGACCGCGAGATGCCGTTCAACCCGCACTTCATCTTCGGTCAGGTCAAGACCTACACCGACGTGATGAACCACAAATCCATTCGCCTCAAGAAGATGCACGGCGAGCTCACGGAGATCACCGACGAAGAGACAGCTAAGGCCATGGAGATTTGGGGCGAGATCCCCGAGACCGTGATCGGCGCCAACATCGTCGACCAGCGCGAAAAGACGCTTCTAAAGATGCTCGAGGCAGCCGAGGCCGATCCGAGCTTTCCCGAATTCGATCGCCAGCAGGTGATCGACGAGATGAAGCAATATCTCTGGGCCGGCACGGAGACGACCGCGCTCACGCTTGCCTGGTCCCTATATCTCCTCTCGCAGCATCCCGAGGCCCTGGAGCGCATCAGAGCCGAAGCGCGTGCCGTCTGCGGCGACCGCGATCCGGTATGGAACGAGGTACAGCAGCTCGGCTATACGCGGATGGTGATCCAGGAGACCATGCGCCTCTTCCCTCCCATCTGGGGGCTGATCAGGATCGCCGCCGATGACGACGTGATCGAGGGCCATCAGATTCGCAAAGGCGACAAGGCGGTGATCTGCACGTATGTCATGCACCACAGCCCGAAATATTGGGATGCGCCGGAGAAATTCGATCCTGAGCGCTTCGCGCCCGAGCGCGCCAAGAAGCGGGTGAAATACAGCTACCTGCCCTTCGCCGCGGGAAAACGCGCCTGTATCGGCGGGGCGCTATCGCAGATCGAGAACACGCTCGCTCTGGTGCAGCTGCTTCGCCGCTTCACCCCGGAATATGCGGGGCCGGTGCCGGCGAAAATCCACGCCACCGTCACCCTCTGCCCCAAAGGCGGCCTCCCCTTCCGCATCCGCGCGCTGAGCTAGCCAACAGCCTCGGTCAGAAGCCGGATTCGAAGGCCTGAAAGCGCCGCTCGAGCTCCCATTGCTGCGCCGCCTTTTCGCTTGCAGCGAGAAAGGACGCGCACTTCGCGGAGGGCTCATCGGGGCCTGTAACGTCGCTCAGGCAATCGGGGACGACGCGTGCGTAGCCGCCTCCATCGTCCCACAGGCTTGAGCCCGGCAGGAAGCTATATTCGAGGCTGTTGCGCACCATCTCCTTGAGGTCGGCATAGCTGAGACCATAGGTCTCGACGGCGCGGACATATTCATGGGTGAGATCGATGCGCTCGATGCCCGGATCGTCCGTCGACAGCGCCACCGGCACGCCGTAATTGCGATAGGTCGCGAAGGGATGATGTTTGCCGTTGATGCCGAGAATGAGGTCGTTGCTCGTGAGGTTGATTTCGACCAGCACGCCCTTGTCCGCCATGTTCTTCAACAGCTCGTAGGGACGGTCCTCGTACATGACGTCCACGCCGTGGCCGATGCGGTCGGTCCTGGCCTGCTCCACGGCCAGCCTGACATGGCAGCAGAGACCTTCGGGCGGCACGAGTCCCGGCGCAAGCTCGCCGGCATGAAGGCTGACACGAACCTTGGGATAAAGCTCGCGCAGGAATCCGACCATGCGCATGTGCTCGGCATAGTCGGTCATGGCAGTGTGCTCATCCTCCTCCCCGACCAGGTTGATGGCCACCACCCGCGGATCTGCCGAGGCAAGCTCAAATCCTAACAACGCCTGGGCGAACACCAGCTCCTTCGGCGTGCTCCGAAAAACTTCGTAGATGTATCGGAGCGCGACCTTGCAGCCGGCTGTCTCGTCCTGCTCGCCGCATCGGCCGCGCTCTCGGCGCGCAGCCTCAGCCTTGTTCCAGAAGTCTCGGGCCCCCGGAACGTCGTCGGCCAGACCCTTGGCGAGCAGCTCGTCGCGAAGTGCGGCCAGATCCCCGCTATAGCTCATATCCTTGGTGATGGTGTTCAGCCGATTCCAAGTCGGCGTGGCCATCAGCTCGAGATATTGCGTGTTCTGGGCGGCGGCGCGGCCAGCAACCTCGTCGAGCCATTCGCCGGTATGGCTTGGATCAGTCCCGCCGAATTTCTTGAACGCGCCGAAGAAATGGTCGTGCCCGGTCTCACCCTCGGATGGAACGAAGCCGCGCATCGAGAAGGCGTCGATCAATCCGTTATAGAGACGCAGATCCTTGTAGGCATTGGCGGCGGGAACGGCGCCCTCACCGCAGACCGGCGCCTCGTCCCCCATCGCTTGCGGCTTGGCGAATGAATGGGCTGCTTCATCCACGCAGAGTTTGTCTTGGACGGCGTCGCCGATCAGGGTCTCGGCAAAGACGGCGCTGTGCAGATGATTGTGGAGCTCGGCGCCCTTCGGCATGCGCTTGAGGAAGGCGTGGAGCGCGAGCGGGTCGTCGCGACTGGCATCCAGCGCCTGCGCCGCGCGAGGGCCGGCGTCCTTCGGCTCCTTCTGCGCGACCGCAGGCATCGGCACGGACAAGGCCGCGAGAAGCACGGCAGTGGCGGCTATGACCCGTGCGATGCTCATGACGGGTTCTCTAATAGCACACCGTCGGAGATCGGACCCCTAGCCCACGATCTCGCTCTTCTTGAAGCAGAGCGCGATCTCGCGCTTGGCCGTCGCGGGGCTATCCGAGCCGTGCACGGAATTCCGCTGCAAATTGACGCCAAAATCCTTGCGGATCGAGCCGGGCGCCGCATCGACGGGATTGGTTGCGCCCATCACCTCTCGGTTCTTGGCGATGGCGTCCTCGCCTTCCAGCACCTGCAGCACGATCGGTCCCGAGGTCACGAAGGCGATGAGATCCTTGAAGAAGGGCTGGTCCTTGTGGATGTCGTAGAACTTCCTGGCATCCTTCTTCTTCCACCACACGCGCTTCTGCGCGATCACGCGAAGCCCGGCAGCCTCGAGCCGTCCGATAATCAGCCCGGTGAGGTTCCGCTCCGTGGCGTCGGGCTTGATAATCGAAAGCGTGCGTTCACTGGCCATTGCCAAAAGTCCCTCTAATGCATTGGAAGCTGCGGCTTATAGCGGTCGCGCGTGACAGCCACAAGGCAGTTGGCGGGTAGCTAGGACTAATCTCACGCCTTCTGCTGCCAGCGCCCGTCTTCATCCTGCTGCCAATAGCTGACGGCGTTTCCTCTCGCTTTGGCGTCCTGCCATGCCGCACGCGCTCGCGCGACCGCGTCCTGATCGCGGCCGTCGAACACGTAAGCGACCCGGACGTAAGGCGAGGCATCGGCGAGGATGGCGCCGTCGACCAGGAAGCGCACATGCGCCTCGTTGGGATTATCGTCGCCCGCGGTGAGATAGATGGGATGGGACGACGCCCGCCCGTCACGCACCGT
>DASWJG010000156.1:0-8512 GCA_036397315.1 Methyloceanibacter sp.
CAGGATCTCCTTGATCCGGTCGATGCTGGCGAGAATGACGCTGACGCCTTCGACCGTGACGGGAGCGCCGTCGCGATACTGGCCCATGAGCGTCTCGGCCGCATGCGCGAGCTTGGCGAGCCGGTTAAGGCCAATAAATCCGCATGTCCCTTTGACGGTGTGGACCAGCCGGAAGATGGTGTTGAGCATCTCGGCATTGTTGGGCTCTTGCTCGAAACGCACGAGCTCAACGTCGAGCTGATCGAGCCCCTCGCCGGTTTCGGTCACGAATTCAGCCAAGAGCTCGTCCATAACCCCCCACCCTGGCGCGCGCCGACAAGACCCGCGCCGCAGCCCCCGCGCCTTTGCCGGGGATTCTCGGTGAACTCTGGTTTACGTTTCGTTGACCACCGCAACGATTTTGCCTGGGCAGGGCGGTTTTGAGGCTCAGGCCGCCTTGAACTCGACCTCCCCTTCGCGGGCCTCAAGAGTGACGGTCATGCCGGCCGCCGCCGCGACGCGCCTGGCATAATAGGGCTGGATCGAATGGGCATCGACGGCCACGCCGTTGGTCCCCGCGAGCAGGCTCTTCACCTGGTCGGCAAGCCGCGCCGAATCGCCCCTGGCGCGTACGACAAAGCTGACCGAGGGCGGTGTGCCGGCAATCTCGACGTTAACCGTTCCCCCGCGCGGAAGGGCGACGATCCCGAGCGCCACGAGGTTGAGCAGGAGCTTGACCCTGTTCTTTGGCAAGGTCACGGCCGGTCCTTCCCAGTTGACCTGATGCTTTCCGCTCCCGCCCACGAAATCGCGGGCGACCTTCTCGGCATCGCGGAGGTCGATCTCGGCGCCTGCCGATCCCGCCGCGCCGAAGGCGAGCCGCGCGAACTGAAGCTTGGCAGAGGCTTGCGCCGTGCTCTTGCGGATGAGGTCCATGGCTGCCTCGCGCATGGCCTGATCGGGCTCTTCGTCCAGCATCTCCAGGCCGTTGGCGATGGCCGCTACGGGATTGATCACGTCGTGACAAATGCGGCTTGAGACCAGCGCCGCAAGCTCAAGATCGCCGAGTGCCGTCGGCTCGGTCATGGCCTCCTCCTTCGCTTCCGCTCCTAAGCGGAGATGACGTGGCCCATACCCGAATTTCTGTTACATGAGGGTCGCGCCACCGCTCCCTAAAGCCGCATCGAGGGGCGCGAAACGAATCAACGTTGCAGGGAAGCATACTGCCTTGTCAGCCCCAAGACAGACAACAGCCTCGGCAAGCGAGAGATCGGGCGGCTTCGACTTCGCCCGCGCCGCGTCGCAGCTCACCGATGCCGCGTCCCGTGCGGGCGCCGCCATCATGAGGCATTTCCGCGAGGCGCCCGAAATTGAGATCAAGAGCGACAACAGCCCGGTGACGCGCGCCGACCGAGACTCCGAAGCGATCATTCTTGAGGCGCTCGCTCAGCTCGCACCCGATGTGAAAGTGGTGTCGGAGGAGGCTTGCGACGGGACGATAGGCCCCCTGCCCGTCCGCTTCTTCCTCGTCGATCCGCTGGACGGCACCAAGGAATTCATCAAGAAACGGAGCGACTTCACCGTCAATATCGCGCTGATCGAGGATGGCGCCCCCCGCTTCGGGCTCGTCTATGCGCCGGCGCGGGCGCTCCTGGCGGTGACCACTGCCCGCGGCAAGGCGGTGGAGGCCGAACTTCCCCCCAACGCGTCAGGCGCCGATCTCAGCCGCCTCGACCAGAAGGTGCTGCAGGCCCGCCCCCCGAACAAGGAAGGTCTGACCGCCCTTGTCAGCCTCTCCCATCTCGATCCGGAGACAGAGGCATTCCTGGGGAAGCTCAAGATTCTCGAGCGATCGGGCGTTGGCTCGTCGGTCAAATTCCTTGCCATCGCCAAAGGAGAGGCCGACGTCTATCCGCGATTTGCTCCCACCATGGAGTGGGACACCGCCGCGGGCCAAGCCGTGCTCGAGGCCGCGGGCGGTGCCGTTCTCGACACCAATGGCGCACCGCTCCGCTACGGCAAGACCGAATTGGGCTTACGCAATCCGAGCTTCATTGCCTGGGGCCTGAAGGATGCAAGCGACCGGCGTTAACCGGCCGGTAGGCGAGCCACGGTTTGGTAACTGTTTAGGCAAATTATAGCGGCCGCAAGCTTAGCTCCGGCATCGGCACGGCACGCCGGTCCTCGGCCCCAGAGGCAAGGTCATGCATATCAGAGCTTCTGCAACTCACGCGCTCGCTGCGATTCTCTTCGTCTTGGCACCGGTCGCGGCCTATGCGGCCGACAACGTCACGTCGCAGGGCTCCGTCGTCCGTCTCGCGCAAGCCGAAGGACCGATGGTCATAACGCCGCAGCCGGATCCGAACCGCCCCCATGCGGCCGGTCCAAACTACGCCCCTTCCCCCTCAGGACAGAGCACTTACGACTCAGGCGGTCCAGGCAGGCCCTATGAGGCGGCGCCAGGTTCCGGGGCCTATGTGCCGCCGGAGGCGGAAGACAAAGGCACCTACTCGACGGACGAAATCATGGAGGCCGGCCACCGCTTCTTCGGCCGCGTGTCGATGGGATTTGCCCGGGTCGTGGAGTATGCCTTCCAGCGCGCCGGCAGGCCGAACGGTTACATCCTCGGCGAGGAGGCCGGTGGCGCCTTTGTTGCGGGCTTACGCTATGGCGAAGGCACGCTCTACACCAAAGACGCCGGCGACCACCGGGTCTATTGGCAGGGCCCCTCCGTCGGCTACGATTTCGGCGCCGAGGGTTCGAAGACCATGGTGCTCGTATACGATCTTCGTAGTCCGGGGGAAATCTTCGAGACCTATCCGGGCGTGGACGGCTCGGCCTATTTCATTGGCGGGGTGGGCATTACCTACCTCAGCCGCGGCCATGTGGCGCTGGCTCCGATTCGCTCAGGGATAGGATTGAGGCTGGGGGCCAATGTCGGCTATTTGAAATATACCCGCGAACCCACCTGGAATCCGTTCTAAATAGGCGCTAAGGAAACCGGGCGGAGGCTTTTCAGCGGTTTGCGCCGAATTGGCGCCAAGTTTCCGCCTCAGTCTGCCCGAGGAGCCGGCTTTGGTGATGCGCGTAGGCGCTGAACCAGGGAGCGCTGATTTCGATGATCAACGCATTGATGTTTGGAGCACTTGGCTTCCTTTTGGGATGCCTGCTGGCGCTCATGCTCGCCCCGCCCTTGTGGAACCGCGCGGTGAAGCTCACCACGCGCAAGCTGGAAGCGACCATGCCGATGTCCCTCAACGACATCCAGGCCGACAAGGATCAGCTCCGCGCCGAATTCGCCATCGAGTTGCGCAAAGTCGAGGTCGCGCTCGAGAAGGCGAAGGAAAAGGCAACGCGCGAGCTGATCGAGGCGAACAAGCGTCGCGTCGAGATCGCCGTGCTCAACACTGACCTGGCCTCAGTCAAGGGCCAGCTGCAGGAGAACGAGAACGCGAACCGGGTGCTCCAGCAGACGATCAAGCGGCGCCTGCCCGATCTCGACAGCCGGCTCAAGGCTGCGAAAAAGGCGCTGGCGGAGCTCGAGTCCGTCAATGCCGAGCTGCGCGCCACGGTTGCTTCCCAGTCCGAGGCGCTCAAGACCGCGCGCACGACCTTGCACAATCAGCGCGCCGACATCGAGCGCTTGCGCACAGCCTTGGAAAGCGGTGGGGGCGCTGGCTTGCGGGGATCGGGGAAGGTGGACGCCCGTACCCTCGCCGAGAGCCAGCGCTTGAGCGCTGAGCTGTCCAAGGCCCAGGAGGAGCTTGAGCGCGCGAAGACGAGCGCCCAAGAGAACACGCTTCTCCGCCGTGAGCTGAGCAGGCTCGCCTCGCAGATTCTTGCCGTGGCGCGGGCGCAAGGGGCACCGCAAGCGCAGCAGCGCATGGTCGTCGAGGTCGCCCAGACCTATACCGAGATTAACGCGATTGAGGAGCATGAAGCTCCGCAACAGACCGAAGAGGCTTGGCAACAGGAGCATGCCGGGAACGGCGCTGCCCGCGAGCCAGAGGATGCCGAGCCCGGTCTTGAGGTTGACACCGTGGCGGCCGGGATGGCCGGTGCGACGTACGGCGAGGAGCCCGACGGTCCGGCCGAGGACGAGGCGGACAGCGAGACCGAAGAGTCAAAAGGCTCGTTTGCGCGTCGATTCGTCGCTCGCAGAGAGGCGCGCCGCTCCCGCAAGACCGGGGGCACCAGCTTGAGCGCCCGGTTGAGGGGCCTCGTCGCCGAGCGGCACGACACCTGACCCCGTCCGACCTTCAGGTCTGAAGGAATTTTCCCGAGCCGTCCTGAAGCCGGAGCGCCGTGAGCCGGCCGGTAAAGACGGCGCCCGTATCGATGCCGATGCGGTTCGCCCGTATCACCGGCTGTTCCCCTGGGGTGTGCCCATGCACCACGATCTTTTCGAAGGGGCCGGCATGGTCGAGGAACGGCCCCCTGATCCAAATAAGATCGGCTTCGGTCTGTGCCGCAAGCGGCACGCCTGGCTTCACGCCCGCGTGCACGAAGAGATAGTCGCCGAACGACACGCTGAGCTTCAAGCTCTTGAAGAAGCGAAGGTGCGCCTCGGGCAGCACCGCCGCGAAGGCTTGGCGCCAAGCCTCGGAAGGGGCGCGGAGCCGGGCGAGCCGCCCGGTGTCGACGCCATAGGACAGCATTGTCGCCTCGCCGCCATTCACCAGCCAATTGTCGAGCGACCACGCATCGTCGAGGAAATTGAGCAGAATGGCCTCGTGATTGCCTTTGAGGAAATGCGCCTCGAAGCCTTGCGGCAACCCACTGATCACTCTATCGACCACACTCCGGCTGTCGGGTCCGCGATCCACATAATCGCCGAGAAAGACGAGGGTCCGCCGCTCGACATGTCCGCTTGACTCCGCATCGGCCTCGATCAGCGCGAGGATCGCCTCGAGCAGATCGAGCCGGCCGTGAATATCGCCGACCGCATAGAGGAGTTGACCCTCTGGCAGTGTTGGACGGCTTGGCGAGACTGAGAGCGACATCGATGCCGCACTCTAATGCAAAGCGGATGGCTTCGGCGTCCAAATTGGACGCTGGCATTGGAATTTAGACGCGACCTTCGCATTCAGAGGAGCATCCCTTGACGCCCTGTGGCGTGATGATCCTCCTCAGTAGCGCGTCTAAGCGCTGTCGGACTTCCCCATCAGTTCGCGGTAAAGCTTCGTCGGCAGCCCGAACACCGTGGTCACGCAGTTGACCCTGAGCCCGATGAACAGAACCATCTCCCCGTCGCGGAGCTGGTCGTCCTCGGTGATGACATATAGCTTTTCGACGTTGAGCGGCGGCAGTCCCTTGAGCTCAGCCGCGCGCTGCTCGAAAACCTCGAGATCGGCGCCTTCGAGATAGTCGTATTTGGCGTGCACTTGGCCGATCGCGGCGACGATCTCGCTCTCGGGCTTGCACGCGAGGGGCGCGGAAATCGGGCCGTCGCCGTTGTAGTAGGTCGTGCCGTACGCCTGAACGAAAGGCCCGAGCTTCTCGGAATAGGCCTTGAACCCGGCAAAGCCGATCAGCGCGCCGGCAAGCACGAGCCCTGCGGCAATCCTCAACCGGACAGACATCACGTCCTCCGCTCTAGATCACGGAATCCGTCTCGCAGATCACCGTATCGCGGTGCCCGCACTCTGGCAGCTTATACCCGATGACGGTTCCTGTCCTGAGATCCACGATGGGGGATGGGCAACCAACGCGCCAGACCCGCCAACGGGTGTTTCTGTGGCTGTCGTCCCAATCGGTCGCAAGACGAATCCCGGCTCTCGCGCATTGCGACGCCATGGCGAAATTGGGATTGAGCGGCCGAACGGGATCGTCCGTTGGACTGAGCTTCATGCCTTCCGCCGGGTCGTAAAGCTGGATCTCGTTGCGGCGGCACACCATCATCGAGTGCTCGGTCGCCCATTCGAGATTCTCCCAATGGGTGAAAGCTGAGTTCTGGTCGGGCGCCCCGGCAAGAACGGTCTTGCAGACGATGAGCACCAGCACGGGAGGGATTTGAACACCCATGGCTAGGCCCCCCGCTCAAGCAAGCCGTTGACGTTTTGGGGTGGTGCCGTTGGCGGCTGCCTAATGGCTTGAGCAGAGACGAGCCGGCTCGCCGCCGCGGCAAGGGTGAGGTTGGTCAGCATCGATAGGGCCTCCTATTGGAGTTGATCCGTAAGCACCGCTCACGATCCAGTCCTTCGTCTGAACTGGAACTTCGCCCTTGACGCTTCCTCCATGTTGCAACGCGAAATAAGTCGCCTTGGTTGCATGAGGCTTGGACTATTCAATCCGGGCTAACAGGGTTGACACCCCAACGCGGACTGACCCTTAAGTCCATCTACCTGCGACTCATTTTCCGTTACAATCACCAATTGCGTGGCTGGCTGACCATTAATGCTCGTGCCGGCCATTTCGCAACTGCAATGTTGCACCGCAATAACTGATTCGCAAGTCCTACTTACGGTATGCCTAACTATGCCGCCCGGATAGAGCAACGAGGCAACACTCTGCAGACTTTTGGCAACATGGGAGCCACGCGGCACAGGTTTTGCCCAATTTGCGGGCAAGTTTGGCATGCGACGCCGCTCAGGACAGTTCGGTTAGAACGCACCCTGCTCGGCCGCGACCGCAATGGAGCAGGCCGTGAGACGTTGCGCCGCAGGCGGCGAGCGCAGGCTGCTAAGGAGCGCGCGGAAAACAGAAAGGGCGGCCGAGGGGGCGCCCTTTCATTTCGCTGAGCGAGGTTGCCGCCTACCGGAATTCCGGTGGGATATCTTCGTAGGCGCCGGCGCCGAACGGCTGATAGGGAATGTTCGGGTGGGTCTTCAACTCGTCCCAAAACTGAGTCTGGACCGGCGTGATGTAGAGGCCGATCCAGCCATTATCCTGACCCGAATATCTCCCGGGCGACGTCTTCAAGTCTCCACGCGTCGGCGCAGCCCCGTTGAAGACGATGTCGTATTGCTCGCCCGGATCCCACCACAGATCGTAAACCGCCGGGATCTTCAAAGGCTGGTCCTGCCCGAGCCAGGTATCCTTGGCGGTGTAAAGCGTCTTGTAGTTCTTGACGCGCAAGCCGCCGAAGGTCTGGTCGTTGAAATAGATGAAGCTTTCACGCTTGCCGGGCCCTGTGCCGAGCAGCGAGTCACTTAGGTCGATGCCGTCGAAGATGATCGGCTTGCCATTATTGTCCGTCCAGTCATGCGGCGGCGGCGCGAGCCCCGCCAGCTTGGCGAAGGTCGGCCACCAATCCATGTGCGACCACATATCCATGTTGACGGTGCCCGGTTTGATGTGGCCTGGCCACCAGGCAATGGCCGGCACGCGGAAGCCGCCTTCGAAAGAGGAACCCTTCATGCCACGGAACGGCGTGTAGCCCGCGTCGGGCCAGGCATCGATCCAGGCGCCGTTGTCGGTGGTCCAGATCACAAGTGTGTTCTCGGCGAGCCCGAGATCGCGGATCGCCTGCACCACTTGGCCCGAATTGTCGTCGAGCTCCATCAGCGAGTCGAGATAGGTGCCGCCAGCGGGAGACTTCCCCTTGAAGCGCGGCGAGGGATTGTTCGGGTTGTGCACCTTGAGGAAGCAAAGATACATAAAGAAGGGATTCTCGTCCTTGGCGTGGGTCGTGAGCCAGTCGATGGCTTTTGCCCGCATTTCGTCGTCGCCGGTGGCGAGGTCAGCGTAAGTGAAGTCCTCCTTCACCGCCTTGGGCGCCTCGCCCGCCTTCCCCTCCCATTGCGAGAGGTCGACCTGATTCCAGATTGCCATGAAGGTCTTGTCGTTCTTGGGGAAGTTCGGGTGCAGCGTCAGGTCGTCGTAAGCGTAGACGCCGGCGTAATAGGGCAACATGTCGTACATCTCATCGAAGCCGTTGGCGGTCGGGAAGTTCTCCGCCTTGTCGCCGACATGCCACTTGCCGAGCTGCACCGAGGTGTAGCCGGCCTGCTTCAGATATTGGGCAATTGTGGGCGTCTGCTTGGTGAGGCCGTTGGGATCGCCGGGAGCGAGCACGGCCGAGAGCGAGGTCCTGATCGGGATGCGCCCGGTAATGAACGAGGCGCGGCCCGCCGTGCAACTCGCCTGGCCGTAATAATTGACGAAGCGCATACCTTCGGCAGCGAGCCGGTCAAGATTCGGCGTCGGCGCGCCGCGCATGGCGCCGCCACCATACGAACCGAGATCGCCCCAGCCGACATCATCGGTCATGATCACGACGATATTGGGTTTTCGTAGCGGCTCCGCGAGCACCGCATCGCTTCCTAGCGCCACAGCGGCGGTGAGCACACCGGCCGCGACCACATCGAATGGCTTCATGGCTTAACCTCCTCAGGTCGTTCGACCCCACATCTCCAGAAGGGTTGAAGTAAACCCGTCAAGAAGACTGGAGCGGACTGTCACGCGCAAGGTCCAGTTCCGGTTTTAAACAAGAACTCGTGCAAGAAGAGGCTAGGCTTTTAGCGGATTCGGCACCCTGATCGGCACGTTTACCGCGCCCTATGCCAGTCGCTGACGGCAGTCTAATATCCGG
>DASWJG010000157.1:0-1875 GCA_036397315.1 Methyloceanibacter sp.
CAATTGGGTCCCAAACGCCCCTCGGACTCTTCGCTCATCTTCACAAGGCGGCGGCGGGCCTCGGCGGCGCGATCTTCTTGAGCGGCAAGATCGCCAAGAAATTCGCGTACGAGCGCATTCACGGTCGTGTCGTGGTTGGCCGCATAGCGGCGCGCCGCGCGCAGAACCTCTTCATCGATGGCGAGGGTAATATTCTTCATTTACACACAGGATATGTGTAACTGTGTGAAATTTCAAGCTCCAATCTTCACCGCGGCGACGGCCTTCTTGGCCGCGTCGTCGAGATCGTCGGCCGGGATGATGGCAAGCCCCGACTCCCGAAGCAGAGCCTTGCCGCGCTCGACATTGGTGCCCTCGAGCCGCACCACCAGCGGCACGGTGATGTGCATCTCCCGGGCCGCGGCGATGATGCCTTCGGCGATGGTGTCGCAGCGCATGATGCCGCCGAAGATATTGACCAGCACGGCCTTCACATGGGGATCGGAAAGGATGATTTTGAAGGCCTCGGTCACCCGCTCCTTGCTCGCGCCGCCCCCGACATCGAGGAAATTGGCGGGCTCACCGCCATAAAGCTTGATGATGTCCATGGTGGCCATGGCGAGGCCGGCGCCGTTGACCATGCAGCCGATCGAGCCGTCGAGCTTCACATAGGAAAGTCCGAGCCGCGCAGCCTCCACCTCGGCAGGCTCCTCCTCATGAATGTCGCGCAGCTCGGCGATGTCGCCATGGCGGAACAGTGCGTTGTCGTCGAAAGCAATCTTGGCGTCGAGGCACAGCAAATTGCCCTCCTTCGTCACCACGAGCGGGTTGATCTCGATGAGGCTTGCGTCCTTGTCGACGAACAGCCGGTAGAGCGACTTGATGAGCGTTGCGCATTGCTTGGCGAGGGGGCCATCGAGCTTCAGCGCCGCAGCGATCACCCGGCCATGGAAGTCGCTGATGCCGGAGGCGGGATCGACGGTGAGCGTGGCAATTTTCTCCGGCGTGTTGACGGCAACGGCCTCGATGTCGACGCCGCCTTCGGTCGAGGCGACGAAAGCAACGCGGCCTGAATCACGATCGACCAGCAGCGAGAGGTAAAGCTCGCGAGCGATGGTCGTGTCCTTGACCACGTAGACCCGCCGCACCAGCCTGCCTTTGGGTCCGGTCTGAGGCGTGACGAGAGGCTTGCCCAGCATGCGGCCGGCCTCGGCGTGCAGCTCCTGGAGGGTCTTCACCAGCTTGATGCCGCCGCCTTTGCCTCTGCCGCCGGCGTGGATCTGCGCCTTCACCACGAAGGCCTCGCCGCCGAGGTCGCTTGCGTGGGCGGCCGCTTCTTGCGGGCTCGCGGCGACGCGGCCTTCCGCCACCGGTGCCCCATAGTCGCGCAAAAGGGATTTGGCCTGATATTCGTGGATGTTCATGAGAGGACTCGCCGCCCCCGATTGCGGGCAGCGCCTAGCGGGATATGGGGGGGACCTTAAGCAGTGGCGAGGCTCGGTGCGATTCTCTGGCACAAATCGACCAGAGCCTTGACCGACTCGACCGAATGCATGAAGGCATCCTTCTCGGCAGAGGAGAGGTCGAGCTCGATGACACGCTCGACACCCTTGGCGCCGATGATGATGGGGACGCCGGCATAGATGCCCTTCACGCCATACTCGCCGTTCAAATAGGCGGCGCAGGGCAGAACCCGCTTCTGGTTCTTGAGATAGGACTCGGCCATTTCGAGTGCGGCGGCTGCGGGCGCATAAAAGGCCGAGCCGGTCTTGAGCAGGCCGACGATCTCGGCGCCGCCGTCGCGCGTGCGCTGCACGATGTCGTCGAGCCGCTTCTGGGTGATCCAGCGCATCTTGACGAGGTCGGCCAGCGGAATGCCGGCGACCGACGAATAGC
>DASWJG010000158.1:0-1955 GCA_036397315.1 Methyloceanibacter sp.
TGACACGGGCTCGGTTGGCCAGGTCATCGCCTTTATCGGGGGCAAAGGCGGCTCCGGCTCGAGCACCGTCTGCCATAACACCGCCTTTGCGATCGCGTCTTTGCTCGAGAACGACGTGGTCATCGCCGATTTCGATCTGCCCTTCGGCACGGCCAGCCTCGATTTCAACAAGGACCCTCTGCAAGGGATCGCTGACGCATTGGCCTCGCCCGTGCGCCTCGACGAGACGGTGCTCGACCGGCTCCTGTCGCGCTGCTCAGATCATTTAAGCTTGTTCGCCGCCCCCAGTACGCTCGACCACCCCTACGATCTTGAGCCGTCCTCGTGCGACACTGTGCTCGCCATGATGCGCGATAACGTGCCATGGGTTGCCGTAGACGTGCCACATCTGTGGACCGCTTGGGCGAAGCAAGTCGTGCTAGGAGCCGACCATGTGGTCATTACGGCGGCGCCCGACCTGGCCAACCTGCGCAATACGAAGAACCTGGTCAACCAGCTCAAGGGCTCGCGCCCGAACGATCGGGCGCCCCTGCTCGTGCTGAACCAGGTGGGGGTGCCGAAGCGCCCCGAAATCTCGGTGAAGGACTTTAGCCGTGCGGTCGAACTCAAGCCTATGGTCGTCATCAATTTCGACGCGCAGCTGTTTGGCACGGCGGCGAATAACGGACAGATGATCGAGGAGGTGTCGGACAAGTCAAAGGCGGCGGACGCCTTCCGCAGCCTCGCGAACCTCCTGACTGGCCGGTCCGAGCAGTGGAGCGAGCGCCAGTCTATGCTCGCCCCCATCCTCGCCCGCCTCAGGCTAACCAAGACACGCGCGTAACGGATCTTGTTCACGATTCCGGCAGCAAGAAGCCTGCGCGCTTGAGGCCGTCGAGGAAATGCTTCTGGTCGCGCGGCGTTTTGATCCGCATTTGAAGTTCACGATGATGTCACGGAGAAGTCCCGGCGCGTTGGCGAGGATCCATTGCCGTTCGCGCTCCGCCGCCGTCGCATCGCCAAGCTGGCCGTAGATTGCTGCCGCAACGAAATGATAGAGTGGGTTCTTCTCTAGGTCGGCCTTGCGAACCCATTGAGATGCGATCGATGGCTTCGTGGGGCGCTCCTAAGCGCCTGCCGACCTAAGGCAATGACGAGCGGCGCCCTCGCTTTAGCTGATTAATTCAGTACACTGACTATCTTCTCCATGGCTTTAAGTTAGGGCTTACCGGGAGTCGAAATTGGGCCTTGAGAACGCGACACCCGCTCGGCCCTAAATGTGGGGACTAACCCATTGACCCTGTTTAATTTTCGCGCCTTCCGTGCAAGCATCATGCAAGTGATTCGTTAGCGTGAAGGTGAACCATGAGTGTCAAAACGCACACACGACCTGAAGGCCCAGAGACCGAGCGAGATCAGACAGCGTTGAGGCCCCTGCCAGGGCTGCCGGAAGAGGTGGCGCAGTACATCGGCGATCGGCCAATCCTCCGAGGAGAAGACCCGCGGGTGTATGATGCGCTCTTCAGCCAGATCGCCGCGTTCGTCGCGGCGGCTGATCAGATCGAGTGGATTTGGACCAAGGATATTGTGGACGCCGTCTGGGAAGCTAGGCGCGCCCGCCGCATGCGAGATCAGGTCCTCGAGCTGGGTCGGTCCCGCGCCATGAAACGCGTGGTCGAAAATCTCTTGCAGGACAAGCGGGCAACCACCGAGTTTAACAAGGATGTGTCGAAGGTGGTCTCCTCCTGGATGGGACCGGGGGGAGAAGCCAAGATGGCGGAGTTCCTGGCTCAATATGGGCTCGATCCAAGCGCCATTGCGGCCGAGACGTTCCTCAATCGCGCACAGGTCTACGAGCAGGCTGACCGGATGGCCGCGAACGCTGACAAGCGAAGAGATGGCTTGCTCCGTGAAATCGAGCGGCGCCGCGCATGGCGGGCGCAACATTTCCGCGACGCTGCAAACATCGTCGATGC
>DASWJG010000159.1:0-6786 GCA_036397315.1 Methyloceanibacter sp.
CGGCGCCTATAATTTGCTCGAGCCGGAGCTGTCAGGGCAACTCCGCGAGCGCAAGCTCGCCAATATCGCCAGCGTCAATCCCGACGTGATCGTCACCGCCAATATTGGCTGCATGGTGCAGCTTAAAGGCGGCACCTCGGCCCCCTTTGTCCACACCATCGAGATGCTCGACTGGGCGACCGGCGGGCCGGCGCCAGAGGCGCTTGGGCCGCTCAAGGACACGGGGCATCCGATCGAGGCCCTAGTCGAGCTCGCCAGGCAAACCGCCCTCGTCGACTAAGCGGGTTCGTCATGCCCGGACTTGATCCGGGCATCCATGCCGTTACGTCTCGGCCCGCTAATGCGCCAGTGGAATGGATTGCCGGGTCAAGCCCGGCAATGACGAGGGACGTCACCCTTGCTTGCTGGGCTTAGGGCGATGGGCTAGAAGCGGGCGGCTGGAGCCGTTTCTCAAGAATCAGCCGCCAATCCCATGAGCAAGAAGACCGAGCCCGCTCGCCCCGAGGCCCGCCTGCCGAAGGGCCTATTCGACATTTCCGCAGGCGAGATCCGCGCCACCGAGGAGATGCTCGGCACCATAAGGCGCGTGTTCGAGTCCTACGGCTTCGAGCCGCTCGACACGCCTGCCATCGAATATTCCGACGCGCTCGGCAAGTTCCTGCCCGACCAGGACCGGCCGAACGAGGGGGTGTTCTCCTTCCAGGACGACGACGAGCAATGGCTGTCGCTCCGCTACGATTTGACGGCGCCGCTCGCCCGCTATGTAGCGGAGAATTATCAGAGCCTGCCCAAGCCGTTCCGCCGCTATCAGTCGGGCCCGGTATGGCGGAACGAGAAGCCGGGGCCGGGGCGCTATCGCCAGTTCACCCAGTTCGATGCCGATACCGTCGGCGCGGCCAGCGTTGCCGCCGACGCCGAGCTGTGCATGCTCGCTGCCGACACGCTGGAAGCCCTCGGCGTCCCGCGAGGCCAATACGTGGTCAAGGTCAACAGCCGCAAGATTCTCGACGGGGTGCTGGAGTCGATTGGGCTTGGTGGAACTGCCAACGTAGGCAAGCGCCTCGCTGTCCTACGCGCCATCGACAAGCTGGACCGACTAGGCCCTGAGGGCGTGCGCGCGCTTTTGGGAAAAGGACGCAAGGATGAAAGCGGCGATTACACCAAGGGCGCTGAGCTAAGGGCGGATCAGATTGCGTCAGTTCTGAAGATGATGGAGGCGAAGCAATTCAAGGCGACCGATCTCGGCGCTGCCCTCACCGGCACCGGAGGTGACGGACTTAAAGAAGTGGCTGAGATCGGTATGCTCATCACCCACGCTGGGTACGCCGACCGAATCGTGATTGATGCCTCAGTTGTGCGCGGGCTCGAATATTACACGGGCGCGGTGTTCGAGGCCGAGCTGACCGCTCCCATCACCGACGACAAAGGGCAGCCCATCAGGCTCGGCTCGGTGGTGAGCGGCGGGCGCTATGACGGTCTGGTCGAGCGCTTCACCGGCGAGAAGGTCCCGGCCACCGGCATCTCCATCGGCGTCTCGCGCCTCCTGTTCGGTCTCCAGCGCCTCGGCAAATATAAAGAGAGCGCGACGCAAGGGCCGGTGGTGGTGCTCGTGCTCGACCGCGACCGCATCGCCGACTACCAGAAGATGGCGCAGAGCTTGCGCGGCGCCGGCATCCGCGCCGAACTTTATCTCGGCGAGTCCGGCATGAAGGCGCAAATGAAATATGCCGACCGCAGAGGTAGCCCTTGCGTCGTCATCCAGGGCGGCGACGAGAAGGCCAACGGCCAGGTGCAGATCAAGGACCTGGTCCTTGGCGCCACGCTCACGTCGATCAAGGACCGCGACGACTATCTGAAAAGGCAGGCCGAGGCACAGTTCGCCGTGCCGGAAGGCGACCTCGTCAAGGCCGTCAAGGGCGTGCTCGCCCGCCACAAGGCCTGACCCATGGCCGCTGAATCGGCGAAAGAGTTTGAGGCTCTCGAAGCCCAGGCCACGACCCTGCTCGATACTTTCCGGCGCGCAGGCTACGAGCAGGTTGCGCCCTCCATCCTCCAGCCGGCGGACATCTTCCTCGATCAGATCGGCGAGCAGGTGCGAAGCCGCACCTATGTCTTCACCGACCTTGCCGGGGACGAGCTTTGCCTCCGGCCTGACCTGACCGTGCCGGTGTCGCGGCTTTATCTCGAGCGGCACCCGAAGGCCGACCAGCCCGCGCGTTATTGCTACAACGGGCCGGCCTTCCGCTTTCAGCCACAAGGGGGCATTGAGGCCCACCCGCGCGAGTTCCGCCAGGCGGGCATCGAGTGCTTCGGCGAGAGCGACAAGGAGAGCGCCGATGTCGAGATCGTTCTCCTTGCCGTGGAGGCGGTGCGCCGCGCCGGGCTCAAGGATTTCCGCCTCCGCTTCGGCGACATCGCGCTGTTCTATGCGCTGCTCGATGCGCTGTCGCTGCCAGAGCGCTGGCGGCTCAAGCTTCGCCACTATTTCTGGCGCCCGCCCGCATTCCATGCGCTGCTCGCCCGTCTCGCGCGAGGAGAGCGGCCTAACGGCGACGGTCCGGTCATGGCGCTCGCCGGTACGCTCGCCAAGGAGACGCCTGAGCGCGCCGAGGAGCTGGTCGCCGCCTATCTCGAGGAGCGAGGGCTGCCGCTTTCCGGCAATCGGAGCTTAACCGAGATCACGGCGCGGCTCCTCGACCACGCCGCCGATCTGAGGGCCGACCCCTTAGGCAAAGAGGTGGCCACGGTGATCGACTATTACCTCGCCGTCTCCGGGGCGCCCAAGGAGGCCGCGAAACGCATCGCCATGATCGCGCACGGCGCGGGCATCGATCTCGGGCCTGCGCTCTATGCCTATACGCGCCGCTTCGAGCGTCTCGAAGAAAGCGGCGTCGATCTCGATCAGGCAATCTTCGCCACCGAGTTCGGCCGCAACCTCGAATACTATTCGGGCCTCGTGTTCCAGATCGAAGCCGCGGGCGTGGACGATGCTATTGCCGGAGGCGGGCGCTACGACGGCCTCCTTTCTCATCTCGGCGCGCCGAGGGAGGTGCCGGCCATCGGCTCGGCCATCCACACCGAGCGGTTGCTTGCCGCCGTGGGGAGGGGCTCGTGATGGCGGCAAAACTCTTCATCGCGGTCCCCTCGAAGGGGCGGCTCAAGGATGCCGCCGCGGACCTGTTCGCGCGGGCGGGCATTGCCTTGCGCAAGAAGGGCCACGAGCGCTTCTATCGCGGGGCGCTGACAGGCCTCGATGGCGTCGAGGTAGTGTACACATCGGCGGCGGAGATCGTCCACCAGCTGAAGACGGGCCGCGTCCACTTGGGCATCACCGGTGAGGACCTGATCCGCGAGACGCTCGCCGATGTCGATTTCTCGGTCGAGTTCTTGGCCCCGCTCGGCTTCGGCCGCGCCGACGTGGTGGTGGCCGTGCCCGATTGCTGGATCGATGTCGGGCGCATGGCCGACCTCGAAGATGTCGCCGCGCAATTTGCCGGCGTGCATGGCAGGCGCCTGCGCGTGGCCACCAAATACATGAACCTGACGCGCCGCTTCTTCACGGGCCACGGCGTCACCGGCTATCGCATCGTCGAGAGCGTCGGCGCCACTGAGGCGACGCCCGCGGCGGGAACGGCCGAGCTGATCGTGGACATCACCACCACCGGCACGACGCTTCGCGCCAATAATCTCAAGGTGCTCGAGGATGGGCTGATCCTGAAGTCGCAGGCGCATCTCTTCGCCTCCCGCGCGGTTTCGTGGGACGCGGGCGCGAGCAAGCTCCGCGCCGCCATTCTCGCCAAGCTAAAAACTCCCTCCCCCTGAAAGGGGGAGGGCCGGGGAGGGGGTCTGACCCCCACCCGGCTCGCGTTGCGAGCCGACCTCCCCCCTGCTGGGGGGAGGGAAGGTCCGAGGGTTCACTCGGAGGTGAATGGCGGTGGTGCAATGAAGCAGCTAGTCTCCCGCGCCATGCCGATTCGTCTCGCGCTCGCCGCGCTCATCAGCTTAACCTTCTTCCAGTCCGCGCTCGCCGCGCCTTCGCGCATCATCATCCTGCGTCACGGCGAGAAGGCCGACGCCTGGAAGCTTTGCGAGATCGGCCAGCAACGGGCGAAGGCTCTGGCCTTGAACTATCTCGGCCGCGACGCCGTCAAATCCCTGTTTGCCGCGGGCGATGAGCCCGCTTTCTTCTTCGCCATCACCTTGCACACGCTGGAGCTCGCCTCGCCCGCGGTCGCGAGCTGGAACAAGCCGGTCATCCTTTATTCGGTGGTGCCCCAGGAGGGCCTGAGCAAGGACGATTTCACCAAGGCGCTCAACCGCCGCACGCAGGAAGCGGCACGCAGCCTCCTCGCCAACCCCGCGCTTCAGGGCAAGACCGTGGTGCTGGTATGGGAGCACAAGCACATCGCCAACGAGGAGCTTGACGCCAAGTTCGAGAACGAGCGCGAGGGCGTGACCTTGCGTCAGCTTCTCAAGCTCGACATTTTGCCGGGCGTGCCCAAGACCTGGCCCGAGGACACCTACGACTATTTCTGGATCGTGGACTTCCCCGAGAACTCCAACGTGCCCTCCAAGTTCTCCATGGTGAAGCAGGAGTTCGGCACGTCTTTTCCGCGCGTGCCCGCCAACGATTGGGGCGCGCCCGACGGCCTCGATGCCGCAAGCGGCTGCAAGACCAACGACGAGTGATGGCAGTGCCGGGTCGCCGAGTCGGCTGCTCAGAGCAGGTCGCCCATGTACGGCCATTGATAGGTGCAATGCCGATATTGCGACTGGCAGCGCGTGAGGCATCTCCGAGTCGTTCCCGGGCAACGGGCGAGGCAGAGATTGTAGCGGTGTTTGCAATATTTCGACGCCGCCTGCACTTCGCTGGCGCCGAGGCCAAGCTCCACGAATGTCAGCGTCAGGGCTACTGCCAGCAACGCGATCAGCATTCGCATAGTCAGCCACCTCATCACAAACTCTGGCCACGAGGATAGTCTAAAATCTCGCGACGCAGAAGGGCGCGCATCTAGGCACGTGCAAAAAACCGAGACAGAGTTGGTCGGCGGCCACTCAGGTGAAAACAGGCTGTGATGGGGCGGCCGTTTCCGCTGTGTCGACTATGGCGCCGATCTCCATAAGATGGTGGCGGCCGGTGGCGTCGGGCTGCAGCTCGAAGAACCGGGAATGGAACTGGACGAGGCTCGAACGGTGGCCGATGGAGACGATGGCCGAGCCGGGCAGCCGCTCGATCAGCAAGCGATAAAGCTGGGCCTCGGACGCCTCGTCGAGTGCCGCGGTCGCCTCGTCGAGGAACAGCCATTGCGGCTTCTGCAACAGCGCGCGGGCGATCGATAGCCGCTGCTGCTCGCCGCCCGACAGCTTGTCGGCCCAATAGGCGGTCTCGTCCAGTTGATCGTGGAACGCGCCGAGCCCGACCGCCTTCAGCACGTCGTCGATATCTTCCGGCGAGAACGCATCTTGAGGCCCGGGATAAGCGAGCGCGCCTCGCAAGCTGCCGAGCGGCAGATAAGGCCGCTGCGGCAGGACCAGAACGCTCGCGCCCTTAGGCACGCGGATCGAGCCGGAGCCGAACGGCCATACGCCGCCGAGCGCCCTGAACAGGGAAGTCTTGCCGGCCCCTGACGGCCCGCTCACCAGCACCCGCTCGCCCGGCTCGATGGAAAATTCCTTTAGCCGCACGATCTCCTGGCCGTTGGGCAGTCCGACCGCAAGCTCCTCGACCAACAGCGCTTTGCCGCCGTCGGTCAGGAACCCGACGCGCGGCGCTGTCCGATCCAAGCCTTCCGCCCAATCGATCGAAGCCTCGAAGCCGGACAGCCGGTTCAGCACCGCCTTCCAATCGGCGATCGAGGTATAGGCCGTGACGAAGAAGGACAGCGCGCTCTGCACCTGGCCGAAGGCCGAGACGATCTGCATCAGCCCGCCAAGCGTGAGCTGGCCGAAGAAATAGATCGGGCTCACGACGATGAATGGGAAGATCAACGCCACCTGCGAGTAGCCGGCGGTGAGAAAAGTGAGCCGCTTCCGCCGATGCATGATGCCGTACCAGTTGCGGATCACCCAGCCGAACCGGTCGCGCAAATGCGCCTCCTCGGCGCGCTCGCCGGCGAGCAGCGTCACCTCCTCGGCATTCTCGCGGAGCCGCACCAGCGAGAAGCGGAAATCGGCCTCATAGCGCTGCTGATCGAAATTGAGCTTGATCAGGGGGCGCCCGACGAGATGGGTCACCCAGGTGCCGAGGATGGCGTAGATCAGCGCCGCCCATACGAGATAGCCCGGGATCTGGAAGGAACTGGAGCCGATCATCAGCGGCGTGGCGGACGACAAGGTCCACAGGATCACCACGAACGACACCAGCGTGACGATCGAGCCCAATAGCGCGATGCCGATATTGAGCGTGCTGTCGACGAACTCGCGAACGTCGTCGGCGATGCGCTGATCGGGATTGTCGGCCTGATCGCCCTTGAGCCGCATGCGGTAATGGGTGCCCTGGCCGAGCCAGCGGCCGAGATAGCGCTGGGTGAGCCAGTTCCGCCACCTGATCTGGAGCCATTGCTGGAGATAGAGCTGATAGACGGCGCTGACGATGAAGAAAGCGGCGAGCAGGCTGAACACGCCGAGCTGCCAGATGAAGGTGTTCCAGTCCTTGTCTTGCAGCGCCGTGTAGAAGGTGTTGTACCAGGCGTTGAAGCGCACGTTCAGCCAGACCTGGAACAGCTGGAGCGAGATCACGGTGAACAACAGCACGCGGCCGGCCCACCGGTCCTCCGAGCGATAATA
>DASWJG010000160.1:0-3227 GCA_036397315.1 Methyloceanibacter sp.
AGATCGAGAAGGCGCACCCGGACCTCTTCAACATCCTCCTGCAGGTGATGGACCACGGCAAGCTCACCGACCACAACGGCAAGAGCGTCGATTTCCGCAACGTGATCCTGATCATGACCACCAATGCCGGCGCCGCCGACCTCGCGCGCCCGCCGATCGGCTTCTCGCAGGCGAAGCGCGAGGGCGACGACGAGGAGGCGATCAACCGGATGTTCAGCCCGGAGTTCCGCAACCGGCTGGACGCGACCGTCGGCTTCAAGCCGCTGTCGCCGGAGACCATCGGCCGCGTGGTCGACAAGTTCGTCATGCAGCTCGAGGCGCAGCTGGCCGACCGCGGGGTGTCGATCGAGCTCATACGCTTCGACATGTCGGAATACATGGAGCGCCACACCGTCTCGCGGCTGATCGGCGCGCCCCCCGGCTATGTCGGCTTCGACCAGGGCGGCCTTCTGACCGACGGCATCGACCAGCACCCGCACTCGGTGCTGCTGCTCGACGAGATCGAGAAGGCGCATCCGGACCTGTTCAACATCCTGTTGCAGGTGATGGATCACGGCAAGCTCACCGACCATAATGGCAAGCGCGTCGACTTCCAGAACGTCATCCTCATCATGACCACCAATGCCGGGGCGCAGGACCTCGCCAAGGCGGCGATCGGCTTCAACCGCACGAAGCGCGAGGGCGACGACGAGGAGGCGATCAACCGGATGTTCTCGCCTGAGTTCCGCAATCGGCTCGATGCGGTCATCACCTTCGCCAATCTCCCGCCCGAGGTCATCGCCAAGGTGGTGGAGAAGTTCGTGTTCCAGCTCGAGGCGCAGCTCGGCGACCGCAACATCACCATCGAGCTTACGCCTGAGGCGAACACGTGGCTGGCCGAGCGGGGCTATGACGACAAGTTCGGCGCCAGGCCGCTCGCGCGCGTCATCCAGGAGCACATCAAGAAGCCGCTGGCCGAGGAGATCCTGTTCGGTGCGCTGAAGGATGGCGGCATCGTGCGCGTGCTGGTCGAGGAGAAGGCCGACGAGAAGGTGCTCGGCTTCGAATATCTCAAGGTCGACGCGCCGGTCCGCCCGCGCGACGCCGAGGAGAGCGATCCCGAGGACGACGGGCCTAAGGGCGGAAGTCCCAAAGGGCCGCCTAAGGCCGGCGGCCCCAAGCCGCGCGTCAGACGGAGCCCGCGCAGACCGCGAGCCGGCCGCCAGCGCAGCGTCGGCGCCAGCCTCGTGCCCAAGGTTCCGCTCGGCACGAAGTAGCCATTGGTTCCCTAGAAGCCGAAACTGTCATCGCCGGGCTTGACCCGGCGATCCAGTAATCCCGGTGTTCGCAAATAAGCTTCGTCAGGGGTTACTGGATGCCCGCCTGCGCGGGCATGACAAGTTTGGTTGGGTCAATCCGCCAGTCTTTTACGGATCTTCTCGGCGGTGGCGGCGAGTTGGGCCTGATCGGCCATCTTGCCGGCATGGGGTTTGAGCGCCTCGCCCGCCTTGCGCGGGATGATGTGGACATGGAGGTGGAACACGGTCTGGCCGGCGGCCGCGCCGTTGAATTGCTGGATCAGCACCCCTTCGGCGCCTACGGCATCCTTGATCTTGGGCGCGAGCTTCTGCACCACCGCCATGAGCTTGGCCAGCGCCTCGGGCCGCACGTCGAACAGGTCGCGCGCCTTCTCCTTGGTGACGACGAGGGTGTGGCCCTCCGTGCGGGGCATGATGTCGAGGAAGGCCAGGGTGTCCTCATCCTCGTAGATCTTGTGGCAGGGGATCTCGCCTCTCAGCACCTTGGCGAAGATATTGTTCTCATCGTAGGCCATGGCACGCCTCCCGCTCCCTTTTTCGTGAGTCATTTCGAGTCCTTGTGGCCGCGCCGTCAACCGGAGAATCAGCTTCGGCGATAGGGCGCTTCATCGGCGAGGAGCGCGATCTCGCGCGCAACCGCACGCCGTTCGCGCTTCAAATAATCGGCGACGGCGCGGCGCAAGCCGGGGTCGGCGATGTAATGGGCGCTATAGGTCTCGCTCGGGAGATAGCCGCGGGCGAGCTTATGTGCCCCTTGCGCGCCGGCCTCGACGCGGGCGAGCTTGTGGGCGATGGCAAACTCGATGGCCTGGTAATAGCAGACCTCGAAATGCAGGCAGGGATGGTCCTCGATCGCGCCCCAATAGCGGCCGTACAGCGCGCCTTCGCCGATGAAGTTGAGCGCGCCGGCGACATACCGCCCGGAGCGCTTGGCGAGGACGAGCAGGATCTGGTCGGCCATGGTCGCGCCGAGCAGGCTGAAGCAGCGTCGCGTGAGATAGGGCGAGCCCCATTTGCGCGAACCTGTGTCCATGTAGAAGGCGAAGAAGGCGTCAAAATGCGCCTCGGTGAGGTCGTGACCCGTCACCCATTCGACCTCGATCCCATCGCCAAGCGCCTCGCGGCGTTCCTTCCTGATCGCCTTCCGCTTGCGCGCGGCGAGCGCCGCAAGGAAATCCTCGAAGCTCCCGTAGCCCTCGTTCAGCCAATGGAATTGCTGGTCGGTCCGCTGGAGGAAGCCGATGTCGCCGGCGAGCTGCCATTCTTCGCGCGTGAGGAAGGTGACATGCAGCGAAGAGACGCCGAGCCGGTTCGTGACTTGGATGGCGGCTTGCAACAGGATCGCTTCGCGCTCGCGCTGGTCCACGCCAGCGGGCACGAGCAGGCGCCTCCCCGTGACCGGCGTGAAGGGGATGGACGCCTGAAGCTTGGGATAATAGCGGCCGCCGGCGCGCATATAGGCGTCGGCCCAGCCATGATCGAAGACGTACTCTCCTAGGCTGTGAGACTTCAGATAGCAGGGCATGCAGCCGATCAGCGCGCCTGATGAGTCTTCGAGGAGGAGATGATGCGGCAGCCAGCCGGTGTCTTGCGTGGCCGAGCCGCTCTCTTCCACGGCCTTGAGAAAATCATGCGAAATGAATGGATTATAAGGACGTCCGGCAAGCGCGCAGGCGTCCCAGTCGGCGGCGGGCATGTCGGCGATGCGAGAAGCGATGCGCAGCACGACGGACTCGCGCGCGGCTCCGCGCGCCGCATGGGCGGGGGGCTTTTCGATATCGCCCATGACTAAGGCACGATCCCTTCGAAGATCATGGCGTCGGCATAGCGCAAGGCGCGCTCGCGCTCGTCCTTGGTCCGCACCGTCCAGGTGATCAGCGGCAGCCCGAACAGGCCCCACGCGATGAGCGGCGCGAGCGCCGGCAGCGC
>DASWJG010000161.1:0-7130 GCA_036397315.1 Methyloceanibacter sp.
TGGCCGAGGGTGAATAGCTCGGCGACAGCGTTCGCCTCGCCGAGCGGCTTGGCCGAGAGGAAGATGCCTTCGTCGCTCCAGTCCATGGTTCATCCAGGGTGGCTCTATCCCTTGGGATAGTCGAGGCCCATCTCGCGATAACGCTCAGGATCCTCGCCCCAGCGCTCCCGCACCTTGACGAACAGAAAGAGATGCACCGGCGCCCCCGCCATGTCGCCGATCTCCGCGCGGGCGGCCGTGCCGATCTCCTTGATCGTCTGACCCTTGGCGCCGAGCACGATCTTCCGCTGGCTCTCGCGTTCCACATAAATGGTCTGCTCGATCCTGATGCTGCCGTCCGCGAGCTCCTTCCAGTCCGTGGTCTCGACTGTCAGCGTGTAGGGAAGCTCGTCGTGCAGCCGCAAGAAGAGCTTCTCGCGGGTGATCTCGGCCGCCGTCTGCCTGAGCGAGGCGTCGGTGAGTTGATCCTCGGGAAAGAGCCAGGGCCCCGGCGGCACGGCCTCGGCGAGATAAGTTTTGAGATCGGCGATGCCGTCGCCGGTCAGCGCCGAAATCATAAAGACCCGGTCGAACTGCTTGAGCGCCGATAGCTCGGCAGCGAGATGCAGAAGATCGGGCTTGGCTACGAGGTCGATCTTGTTGAGGACGGCGATGGCCGGCCGCTTCACCTCGGGGAGATAGTTGAGGAGGGGTGCGAGCGCCTGGTCGAGCCCGCGATGGGCATCGATGACGAGGGCCACGATATCGGCGTCGCCTGCCCGCTCCCAGGCGGCTTGCGCCATGGCGCGGTCGAGCCGCCGCTTCGGCTGAAAGATGCCCGGCGTGTCGACGAGGATGACTTGGGCGTTGCCGGTGAGCGCGATGCCGCGCACGGGCCCGCGCGTCGTTTGCGCCTTGTGGGTGACGATGGAGACCTTGGCGCCGACCAGCGCATTGGTGAGGGTCGACTTGCCGCTATTCGGCGCACCGATCAACGCCACGAAGCCGCACCGGGTTTGTTCGCCCTGGTGCGGTTGGGCGCCGGCGCTAGCCATCTTGGGGTGCCTGCCACACCCCTTCGCGCAGCAACAGGGCGAGCGCAGCGGCCTGCTCAGCGGCCTGCTTGTTAGCCCCCTGCCCGCGCTCAGGCGCCACGCCCTCGACCTGAACCTCGGCGGTAAAGCGGGGCGCATGGTCGGGGCCTTCGCGGGCGACTTCGAGATAGCGCGGCAGGGGCAGGCGCCGCCCTTGCGCCCATTCCTGCAGCAGGGATTTCGCGTCGGGCGCGGCAAGTTCGAGCACGCCAAGCTGAGGCTCCCAGAATCTCCACACCAGGGCCTTGGCCGCCTCGTAGCCGCCATCGGCGAAGACGGCGCCCAGAACCGCCTCGCACGTATTAGCGAGGATGGTCTTCTTGCGGCGTCCGCCGCTGCCGGCCTCGCCGCCGCTCATCAGGATGAAGTCGCCGAGGTTCCACTCTTGTGCAATCTCGGCGCAGGTCTCAGCCCGCACGAGGTGATTGAACCAGCGCGCCAGTTCGCCCTCGCGCGCCTTGGGGAAGCGGTCGGCCAAGAGTTCGGCGACAGCAAGCCCAAGCACGCGGTCGCCGAGGAACTCAAGACGCTCGTTGTCCTCGTCGGGTTTTGAGCCGGCCCGCGCGCTCGCATGCGTCAAGGCTAGCGTGAGCAGCGCCGGGTCCGAGAAGTCGTGCCCAAGCCGGACGGAGAGATCCTGAAGCGCCGATTTGTTCGGCTTAGGCAAGGCTTAGTGCACCACCTGAAGAATGCGCGGCCAGCGAACGCTCGTGGGCCAATCCCAGAATTCCAAGAAGCTTGAATTCTCGTCGAGCGAGAAGAAGATGATCTGCGCCTTGCCTACCAGATTCTCGAACGGCACGAAGCCGACTTCCGACAGAAAGCGGCTGTCGGTGGAATTGTCGCGGTTGTCGCCCATCATGAAGAAATGCCCCTCGGGCACTTTGTAGACCTCGGTGTTGTCGCCGAAGCCTTCCTGCACCAGATCGAGGACGGGGTAGCTCACGCCGTTGGGCAGGGTTTCCAGAAAGCGCGGCATGTGCCGTTCCCGCCCCGATGGCTCGGTCACGACATAATCGTCGATGCGGACTTTCGGCACCGGTTGGCCGTTGATGTTGAGCACGCCGTGGACCATCTGGATCTCGTCGCCGGGAAATCCGATCACGCGCTTGATGTAGTCGGTCTCACTATCGCGCGGCAGCTTGAACACGATCACGTCGCCGCGTTCGGGCTCCTTGGCCCAGACCCGGCCCGAGAATAGGTCGAGGCCGAAGGGGAAGGAATATCTGCTGTAGCCGTAGCTGTATTTCGACACGAAGAGATAGTCCCCGATGAGCAAGGTCGGGATCATCGAACCGGAAGGGATATTGAAGGGCTGGAACAGGAAGACGCGCACCAACAGCGCCAGGATCAGCGCATGGATGACGACGCGGACGGTGTCCTTCACGCCGCTTTTGGCTTCCGTCTTTTCGGCTTCGACGCTCATGCGGAAGCTCTCCTTGGTCATAGCTTGAGATTCCGACCCGCCCAGGGACAGGCGCCCCTATAGCCTCTCCCCCTCTAGGAGGCAAACCGGTCAGTCGCGGAGGGTGACCCTTATGGCAGAGATGATGACGATCGCCTGAGCCGTCGGGAAATCGTCGGTGATGGAAAGGTCGATGCGCACCTCGTGTCCGTCTGGCGTCAGCAGGACGAGCGCCCGCGCCGCCCCCCCGGTAAGCTCCAATGTGGGGCGTCCCGAAGGCAAATTGACGACGCCCATGTCGCGCCAGAACACCCCCTGGCGAAAGCCGGTGCCGAGCGCCTTGGCGCAGGCCTCCTTGGCGGCGAAGCGCTTGGCGTAGGAGGCGGCGCGCATCGTCCTCCCGTCCGATTTCAGTCGTTCGGTCTCGGTGAACACGCGCTCGAGGAACCGCTCGCCATAGCGCTCGATGGTGCGTTCGACGCGTCTGATGTCGATCATGTCGTTGCCGATGCCGATGATCATCACGTGCCGCCGACCTTGGCTTGCGTATCGCTATGCCGCAGGGCCTCCCGCGCACCATCCATCAGGACCCGCATGCGGGAGACGCTGTCGGCCAGGCCTACGAAGAGCGCCTCTCCCACGAGGTAATGGCCGATGTTGAGCTCGACGATTTCGGGGATCGAGGCGACCGCGACGACATTATCATAATCGAGCCCGTGGCCGGCATGCACCTCGAGGCCGGCTCTTGAAGCTGCCCGGGCGCCGTCGACGAGGCGCTGAAGCTCGCGCCGGAGTGCCGGATCATCGCCGGCAAGAGCGGCTGCGCAATATTTGCCCGTGTGAAACTCGACGGCGTCGGCCCCGACCTTGCGCGAGGCTTCGATCTGCTGAGTCTCGGGGTCGATGAAGAGCGCGACCTGGATGCCACCGCGCCTCAATTCGGCGACAAAGGGCGTGAGCGCTGCGATCTGTCCGGCGACATCGAGACCGCCCTCGGTGGTGAGCTCCTGCCGCCGCTCCGGCACGAGGCAGCAAGCATGGGGACGCGCCGCCAGCGCGATGGCCAGCATCTCCGGCGTCACTGCCATTTCGAGATTGAGCGGCGCCAGGGCAGCGGCGGTAAGCCTGGCAATGTCGTCGTCGCGAATGTGGCGGCGGTCCTCACGCAAATGCGCGGTGATGTTGTCGGCGCCCGCTTCGACCGCGAGTTTCGCGGCCCGCAAAGGATCGGGATGGCGCCCTCCCCTGGCGTTGCGCAGCGTCGCGATGTGATCGATGTTGATGCCGAGGCGGATGGGAGATGCGCTCGCGCCCTGGCGCGCGGATCTAGCAGTCTTGGAGGTCATTGCGCGCCTAACGCTTCGCGCCCGGATCGGAGCTCAAGCTCGCGGCGGCGGCGATGCTTATAGGCATCGACCATCGGCTTGACGAGCACATAGCTCAGCGCAGCGAGCGCGAGCCCAACGGGGATGCAGCCGAGTGTCATGGGCTTCAGGATCGGCCACAGCTGCTCCAGCGACTTTTGGAAGATGCCGCCGGAGAGGTCGATGGGCTGCTTCGCGGTCTCTCCGCCCAGCATCAGATTGCCCACCTCATAGGTGGAGTACCAAAAGAGAGGATAGGTCAAAGGATTGCCGACGAAGGTTCCGAGCAGAGCGGCAACGACACTGCCGCCGATCACCCAGGCGAGGAGCGCGGCCATGACCATGTGGGTGCCGAGAAAGGGCGTCACGGCGGTGAATACGCCGATGGCAAAGCCGAGCGCCACCGCGTGTGGCGTGTCGCTCAAGCGCCTGAGGCGATAGACGACATAGCGGCTCGAGCGGGTCCAGCTCCGCCGGGGCCACAGATGAACCCGCATCCGCTCCAGTAAGCTCTCGGCCTCGCGGCGCCTGAACAGCATCACCACCTCGAAACGCGTTACCCCAAACCAAATGCCAGACGTTGGTGGCTCTTTGGCGACAGCGGCCTTAGCATATTTAGGTAAAATCCCCTTCGGGCGCCAGCGCTCTAGGCGCCCGCTCGCGCGGCGCTGCTCACCACGTCCTTGGCCCGCAAGCCGGCGATGATGTCGTTCAGGTGCTTCAAGTCCCACACTTCGAGGTCGATCAGCATCTCGGTGTAGTCGGGGACGCGGTTGGTCATCTTGATGTTGTCGATATTGCCGTCGGCCTCGCCGATCACGGCCGCAACTTGCGCGAGGCTTCCGGGCTCGTTCAGGGCGGTGACGGTGAGCTTGGCGGGGAAGCGCTGCGGATTGTCCTCGTCGATGTCCCAGGTGACGTCGATCCAGCGCTCGGGCTCCTCGTCAAAGGCTTTCAGCGCCTCGGCGTGGATCGGGTAGATGGTGATGCCTTGGCCCGGGGTGAGGATACCGACGATGCGGTCGCCGGGTACGGCGCCGCCATCGGCGAAGCTCACCGGCAGGTCGCCGCGCAGACCCCTGATGGGGATGCCGCTTGGTCCATGCTCGCGGGGCCGCCCGCTCGATCCCGGCCAGCGGAACTTGAGGCCCATCACCTTGCCGAGCCCGAACCAGCCCTCATCGGTGCGCTTCACTCTGCGGCGCCGCTTGGGAGGTTCCGGCGATTTATCCTCGGGGAAGACGGCGCGGACCACGTCGGCCGACGCAAGCTCGCCTCGCCCGACCGCGGCCATCACGTCCTCGGCGGACTTCTGCGAGAGGCGGCCGAGTGCCGCGGCGAGACTTTCCTCGCTGAAGGTCTTTTCCCGGCGCTGAAAAGCCCTGACCAGGATCTCGCGGCCGAGCTTGCCGTATTGGGCACGCACGGCGTCGCGGGTCGCGCGCCTGATGGCCGAGCGCGCCTTGCCGGTGACGGCGAGGCTCTGCCACGCCGAAGGCGGGAGCTGGGCCTTCGAGCAGATGATCTCGACCTCGTCGCCGTTCCTGAGCTCGGTGACGAGCGGCATGGGGCGCCCGTTGATCTTGGTGCCGACGCAGGTGTTGCCGATGTCGGTGTGCACCGCATAGGCGAAGTCGATGGGGTTCGCGCCGCGGGGAAGAGCGATCAGGCGCCCCTTGGGCGTGAAGCAAAATACCTGGTCCTGGAACAGCTCGAGCTTGGTGTGCTCGAGGAACTCCTCGGGGTTATCGCCGTCGAGCAGCATGCCGACGAGATGGCGGAGCCAGCGATAGGCGTTGCTATCCTGCGAGGGCACCACGCCCTTGGGCGCGTGCGAGCCGTTGGCATCCTTGTACAGGGCGTGCGCCGCCACGCCATATTCGGCGACGGAGTGCATTCGCTCGGTGCGAATTTGGAGCTCGACCCGCTGGTGGCGCGGGCCGACGATCGTGGTGTGGATCGACTGGTAATCGTTCTGCTTGGGATTCGAGACGTAGTCCTTGAAGCGGCCGGGCACGGCATGCCAGGTGGTATGCACGACGGACAGCGCGCGGTAGCAATCCTCGACCTGCGGAACGACGATGCGGAAGGCATAGATGTCGGACAGCTGCTCGAGCGAGATCTGCTTCCGCTCCATCTTGCTCCAGATGGCGTAAGGCTTCTTCTCGCGTCCGGCCACGATGCCGGCGACATCGGCTTCTTGGAGCTTGGTGGTCACAGCCGCTTCGATCTCGTCGATCAGGCCTTGATTGCGCTCGCGCAAGACCTTGAGTCGCTCGACCACGGCGGAGTAGGCCTCGGGGTTCAGTGACTTGAAGGCATGATCCTCGAGTTCCTCGCGCAGCCATTGCATGCCCATGCGCCCGGCGAGGGGCGCATAGATTTCCATGGTCTCCTCGGCGATGATCTTGCGTTTGGCCGGCTTCATGTGCCCGAGGGTGCGCATGTTGTGCAGGCGGTCGGCGAGCTTGACCAGAAGCACGCGGATGTCGCTCGAAATGGCGAGCAGGAGCTTGCGGAAGTTTTCGGCCTGCTCGGCCTTCTTGGTGACGAGGTCGAGCTTCTTGATCTTGGTGAGGCCGTCGACCAGCGTGCCGATCTCGCGGCCGAACAAGGCGTCGATCTCGCCGCGCGTGGTCGCGGTGTCTTCGATGGTGTCGTGCAGCAGCGCGGTGGCGATGGTGGCGTCGTCGAGCCGCATCTCGGCCAGGATGGCCGCGACCTCGAGCGGATGGGAGAAGAACGGCGCGCCCGAGGCCCGCTTCTGGTTGCCGTGCGCCTTCATGGCGTAGACATAGGCGCGGTTGAGCAGCGCCTCGTCGGCGGTCGGCTGATAGCTCAGCACGCGCTCCACCAGCTCATATTGGCGGGTCATGGCACCAGCAGTCCCGCGTCAGCCTGTGCACGAGTCGTCATACCGGCGTAAGCCGGTATCCAGCATCTTACGCTTTGATTCTGGATTCCGGCTTGCGCCGGAATGACGGCAATGAGGCAGTGTAAGGCAAACCAGTGGCGCGCCGCGCTTTCGCGAAGCAGGTACTCAGCGTGAGCGGGGTCCCGCATTGGAGCCATCCGAAGGCGCCTGGGTCGCCATCCGGCGCAACAGCTCCTCCTCAGTCATCTTGTCGATCGAGGCGTCGGCCGCCTGATCGTCCTGGCCGAGGACCGGCATTCTGGTGTCGGTCGAGAGCATAGGCACCGCTTCAGCCTCAGGCTCGTCCACTTCGACATATTTCTGCATCGAGTGGATAAAGTCTTCCCTAAGATCGTCGGTGGCAATTTTCTTGT
>DASWJG010000162.1:0-3205 GCA_036397315.1 Methyloceanibacter sp.
CAGGCCCCGAGAGAAACGGAGCAAGACCATGAGCCTTATCATCTTTCTTGTTGTCGGCCTGATCGCCGGCGCGCTTGCCTCATACATCATGGGGCGCCAGCAGGATCTCCTGGTAAACCTCTTGATCGGCGTTATCGGCGCCGTGGTCGGCGGACTACTCGCCGGCCTCGTTGGCATCGGCGCCTATGGCCTGATTGGCGAGATCATCATCGCCACGCTCGGCGCCGTTCTGTGCATCTGGGTCTGGCAGCGCATGCGGTGACGATGGAATCCACCTGACGCACTGGGAGGAGGTCAATATGGACAACGCTCAAACTCTACTCGGCATGCCTGGGGTCGGTTTCATCGGCATGCTGATTATCGGCATTCTTGCCGGTTATATCGCCGAGAAGGTCACGTCGAGCGATCACGGCCTTCTCACCAATCTCTTGGTCGGCATCGCCGGTTCCTTCGTCGGCGGCACGCTCGCCAATGTCTTGAATATCCAGTTCTATGGCTGGCTCGGCAATCTGATCGTGGCGTCGATCGGGGCCGTGCTCCTGTTGTGGATCTGGCGGAGCATCAGAGGTCCCGCCACCTAGCGACGTTTTAGGAGTTGGTGCGATCGTGACGGTGCTTGACAGGTCGGATGCAGTGAAGGCGCGGCCGCGCCATCCCGAGAAGGCGTGGCTGCCCGACACCCCCGTTCTGCCCAAGCCCGCGTGGATTCGCGTGAGAGCGCCGGGCGCGCGAGCTTTCGACGCAACGCGGGAGGTGTTGCGCGCGCACCGCCTCACCACGGTGTGCGAGGAAGCGGCCTGTCCCAATATCGGCGAGTGCTGGGGCAAGCGCCACGCCACCTTCATGATCTTGGGCGACACCTGCACGCGGGCTTGCGCCTTCTGCAATGTGCGGACGGGCAGGCCTGGCGCGCTCGATGCCGGCGAGCCCGCGCGGGTGGCGAGCGCCGTCGCCGCGCTCGATCTTGCTCATGTGGTGGTGACCTCGGTCGATCGCGACGATTTGGTGGACGGCGGCGCCCCTCATTTCGCCGCCACCATAAGCGCCATCAGACAGGCGCGGCCCGCGACCAGCATCGAGGTCTTGACGCCCGACTTCCTGCGCAAACACGGCGCGCTCGAGATCGTGCTTGCCGCCTCGCCCGACGTGTTCAACCACAATGTCGAGACCGTGCCCTCGCTCTACCGGCGCATTCGCGCCGGTGCCGACTATCGCCACTCGCTCCGGCTTCTTGCCCGCGCCAAGGCGCTTCACCCCGGCCTCTTCACCAAGTCAGGCATCATGGTCGGCTTGGGCGAAACGGGCGAGGAGGTCCTTGCCGTGATGGACGATCTTCGCGCCGCTTCAGTCGATTTCCTCACCATCGGTCAGTATCTCCAGCCGACCCGCAAACATGCGGCCATTGACCGCTTTGTCACGCTGGAGGAGTTCCAATCTTATAAGCGCATCGCCGAAGAGAAAGGCTTCCTGCTCGTGGCTTCCAGCCCCTTGACCCGCTCCTCCTATCATGCCGCGGAGGATTTCGCGCGGCTCAAGGCTGCGCGCCAAGCCTCGCTCGGCGTCTAACCCCACGCGCCGGCTTAACCCTCATGCATGTCTACGAGACCACGCACCCTGTCGCCCATTCGGCGGACGAAATGTTCGCCCTGGTGGCGCGCGTCGAGGACTATCCGAAATTCCTGCCGCTCTGCGAGGCGCTGACGGTCAAGCACCGCGAGCGGCGGGACGGCAAGGAGGTGCTGATCGCCACCATGACGGTGGGCTATGGGATGATCAACGAGAGCTTCACCACCGGCGTGCATCTCGACAGCGCCCCCCGCACCATTCTCGTCGAATATCTCGACGGGCCTTTCACTTTTCTCGAGAACCGCTGGCAATTCAGGCCGACAGGCGAGAGGGCTTGCGAGATCGACTTCTATATCGCCTACGGCTTTCGCTCGCGCCTGTTCGAGCGGCTCGTGGGAGGGCTCTTTGCCAAGGCGGTCGAGAGATACACGAGCGCGTTCGAGGCCCGTGCCGACGTGGTTTATCGACGGAATGCGCCGGTGCTCGCTTCACAACAATGAGAGAAGCAGCGAAAGCGCGCGCTCGACGCTTCGCCGCCTGATCTCGGCGCGCCCGAGATCGCCGAACAGGACGCACTCGCTGCGCATTGGCTCGTCGCGCCGGCCGGCCGCAAAATAGACGAGTCCCACCGGCTTCTCCGGCGTCCCTCCATCAGGCCCGGCGATCCCGGTGACCGCGACGGCGAGGCTCGCGTGCGAATGAGTGAGCACGCCGCCCGCCATGGCCCGGGCCACGTCCTCGCTCACGGCGCCATGGCGCTCGATCAGCCAGAAGGGGACGCCGAGCATCTCGCTCTTGGCGCTGTTGGAATAGGTCACGAAGCCGCGCTCGAACATCTCGGATGAGCCGGGGATGGCGGTCATCGTGGCGGCGAGGAGCCCGCCGGTGCAGGATTCCGCGGTCGCCACCGTCTCGCCGCAGGCCCGGGCAGCCGCGATCAGCGCCGCCGCCCGCGCAAGGAGGTCTGCGTCGATCTCGACCCTCTCCGTCATGGCAGACTCACGGTCGCCGTGGCCATCGCGGCGATGCCTTCGCCCCTGCCGATAAAACCCAGTCCTTCATTGGTGGTCGCCTTGATGCTCACTTGGGAGACTTCGAGGCCGAGCATCTCGGCGATGCGGGCGCGCATCTGATCGCGATAGGGACCGATGCGTGGTGCCTCGCAGAGCAGCGTGACGTCGACATGTACGATCGCCCCGCCGCGCTCTCTCAGCAGGGAAGCCGCATGCTTGAGGAAGATCTCGGAGGCCGCACCGCGCCAGCGCGCGTCCGACGGCGGGAAATGGACTCCGATATCGCCCGCGGCGATGGTGCCGAGCAGCGCGTCGGTCAAGGCATGCAACCCCACATCGGCATCGCTGTGGCCGGTGAGCTTCTTCGGGTGAGGAATGCTGACGCCGCACAGCGTCACCGCGTCGCCGGGACCGAAGGCATGGACATCATAGCCCGACGCCACCCGGATCGTCGCGGCCGCACGCGCGCCCTTAGGCCGCAACAGCTCATCGGCGAGCTTCAGATCGTCCGCCGTGGTGAGCTTGCGATTGTCTTCCGAGCCTTCGACCAAAGCCACGTCGAGGCCGAACCATTCGGCGACGCCGGCATCGTCGGTGAACTCGCGTGCCGGCTCTTGTGCCGCCGC
>DASWJG010000163.1:0-8623 GCA_036397315.1 Methyloceanibacter sp.
CCGCGCGACGCCGCGCGATTGCTGGTGGTCGCGCCCGGAGCGGAGCCTCCCTTTGCCGACCGGACGATGCTCGACCTTCCCGGTCTGCTCCGTCCGGGCGATGCGCTCGTGTTCAACGACACCAAGGTGATCCCGGCAGAACTTAGAGGTGTGCGCGAGCGCGACGGCGCCACGGCGCAGATCGCCGTCACGCTGATCGAGCGGCTCGACGGTCATCGCTGGCAGGCTCTGGCGCGCCCGGCCAAGCGGCTTAAAGTCGGAGATCGCGTTGTGTTCGGCCAGGGCGAAAAGATCTGTCTGCTCGGCACCTTGGCCGCCACGGTCGAGGGACGGGGCGAGGAGGGCGAGGTGACTCTCGCCTTCGACTTCAGCCATGCGAGCCTCGATGAAGCGATTGCGCGGTTCGGCGAAATGCCGCTTCCGCCCTACATCGCCTCGCGCCGCCCTTCCGACGAGCGCGACCGCAGTGATTATCAGACCGTCTTCGCGCGGGACGAGGGCGCCGTCGCCGCGCCGACCGCCGGCTTGCATTTCACCGAGCGGCTCATGAAGGCGATTGCCGAGAAGGGCGTCTCGGAGCATTTCGTGACCTTGCATATCGGACCCGGCACCTTCCTGCCCGTGAGAGCCGCCGATACGTCACAACACGTCATGCATCCGGAACGCGGCACCGTCACCGCCGCGACCGCCGAGGCGCTGAACGCGGTGAAGGCGAGGGGAGGGAGGGTCGTCGCCGTCGGCACCACCTCGCTCCGGCTTCTGGAAAGTGCCGCAGACAAAGAGGGCAGGCTTGCCCCTTTTTTCGGCGCCACCAATCTGTTCATCACGCCGGGCTATCGCTTCCGCTTCGTCGATCGCCTCTTGACCAACTTCCATTTGCCGCGCTCAACCCTGTTCATGCTGGTGGCATCCTTCTCGGGGCTCGATCTGATGAAGCGCGCTTACGACCATGCCGTCGCGCAGCGCTATCGCTTCTATTCCTATGGGGATGCCTGCCTACTCAGCCCGGCGCGAGGCGCGCATGACTGATCGCTTCTCATTCACGGTCAAAGCGCGGGACGGCAGCGCACGGACCGGCACCATTGCCACGCCGCGCGGGGTCGTGCGCACACCCGCCTTCATGCCGGTCGGCACCGGCGCCACGGTCAAGGCCATGTTTCCCGAGGACGTGGCGGCAGCGGGCGCCGACATCATTCTCGCCAACACCTATCATCTGATGCTGAGGCCCGGCGCCGAGCGCATCGCCAAGCTCGGCGGCCTGCACAAATTCATGCATTGGGACAAGCCCATCCTCACCGATTCCGGCGGCTATCAGGTCATGTCGCTGGCCAAGCTGCGGCGCATCGACGAAGAGGGCGTCACCTTCCAGTCCCATATCGACGGCGCCACCGTCGCGCTTTCGCCCGAGCGCGCAATCGAGGTGCAATGCCTGCTCGGCGCCGACATCCAGATGGTGCTCGACGAGTGCACGCCATATCCGGCGACGCGCGAGGAGGCGAGCGCCTCGCTCGACCTGTCGCTGCGCTGGGCAGAACGCTCCAAGCGGGCATTCGCTGGCTCGGGCGCGCCAGGCCAAGCCTTGTTCGGCATTGTGCAGGGCAGCGTCTATCCCGATCTCAGGGAGCTGAGCGCCAATGCGCTCATCGACATCGGCTTCCACGGCTACGCCATTGGCGGGCTCGCCGTCGGCGAAGGGCAGAGCGCGATGCTCGACATGGCCGCGATCGCCACATCGATCCTGCCGCCGGATCGACCGCGCTATCTCATGGGCGTGGGCACGCCGGAGGACCTGCTGCTCTCCATTGCCCGCGGCATCGACATGTTCGATTGCGTGATGCCGACCCGCTCAGGCCGCCATTGCCAGGCCTTCACCTGGGGCGGGCGGCTCAATCTGCGCAACGCCCGCTATGCCGACGACCCGACGCCGCTCGATCCCGAGAGCGCCTGCCCGGCGGCGCATTATGAGCGCGCTTATCTGCATCATCTGGTGAGGTCGGGGGAGACACTCGGCGCCATGCTGCTCAGCTACGCCAATGTCCAGTTCTATCAGGAGCTGATGGCGCGCGCGCGGGAGGCGATCGAGGAGGCGCGCTTTACCAGCTTCACCGAGGAGGTGCGCCGGCGCTACGCCAAGGCCTCCGACGCGCCGGACGATATTTGAGCCTGCTGACCCGGCGTAGCCTGAAGGATGCAGCCTTTGATGCGCCAGTCGCCGCCCTCCCGCTGCTCGAGTTGGAACTCGGCCAGCCACTCATGCTCGGTGCTGTCGGTGATCAGCACCTGCTGTACGATGCGGTCGCCGACGTGCTCCACGCCGAGAAAGGCGAAGCGCCGGGTATCCAGCATGGTCGGGATCTCTTGCGCGATCGAGCGGAGGAACTTGTCCGGCTTGCCGAAAAAACGCTGGGTTGACGGGGCGAGCTTGGCGAAGGCTTCTTCGGCATCGCGCGCGACATAGGCGCGAATTTGCGTCCTGACGGCATCTTCGATGTTGCGCTTCTCTTGCGAGGAGAAGCTGCGGGGGGCGGCCGCGTCGGGCTTCAACATCACGGGCTGCCACAGGGATCTTGCGGCGAGGGCCTGAGAAGCGGGGGCCTGAGACAAGGCGGCGTGGCCTGCCATGAGCGTGGCCATAAGTGTCGCGGCGGTGGCGGCGACGGCCAAGACGAAACCCGCGAGGCCCGCAATGAGCGCGCGTTTGAGCATGGCCGGCATCGAGAGGCACCTCCGAGAGCGCCAACGCTTGTCCTATAACCGCGAGGGCGCCCGAAAGTTGCATCGACGGATGATCATTGCGTGGCAATGTCGGAGGCCGGGCCGCCTTTGGCCTCGCCCAGCTGCTTCCGCTCCCGGGCCAAGAGATAAAGGCCAGACAGGATCACGACCGCGGCGCCCGACAGCGTCCACAAGGTCGGCAGGTCGCCGAACACGAGGAATCCCGCCGCCGACATCCAGATCAGGCCGAGATAGATGAACGGCGCCAGCACCGGCGCCGGCGCGCTGCGGTGAGCCAGGATCAGGAGCCAATGGCCGAGGCCGCCCCAGAAGCCGAGCGAGGCGAGCAGCACCCATTGGCCGGCGCCCTGAGGCCAATGCCAGGCGCCACCAAGGGCGAAGGGGGCGAGGATCAGCACCCCGGCCAGCGGCGTATAGGTCTGCGTCACGGATGGAGGGTCGAAGGCGGCGAGATAGCGCGTGGCGAGGTTGTAAAGCGCATAACCGAAGGTCGCGACGAGAGCTAGCAGCATGGCCCAGTGGACCGTGCCGATGCCCGGATGCATCACCAGCAGCACGCCGAAAAAGCCGGCGACGATGGCGAGCATACGATGCCAGCCCACCCACTCATGAAGCAACGGCCCGGCCAGCGCCGCGACCAGGAGCGGCGTGAGGAAGAAGATGGTGACGGTCTGGTCGAGCTGAAGGTAACGGAGCGCGATAAAATTGAATGCCGTGGTCACGACCATCAGCACGGAGCGGAAAATCTGCACCAAAGGCTTGGCCGAGCGAAGCGACGGCTTGAGCGCGAAAGGCCACAGCACGGCGGCGCTGAACACCACATGGCCGACGAAGCGGAGCCAGGTGACCTCGGCGACCGGCACGCCCTCCTTGACGATGAGATATTTGCCCGTCGAGTCGAGCACGGCGAAGCAGAGCGTGGCGAGCGCCATGAGCCCGATCGCCTTCACTCTTTGGCGCGGGTCGGTGGCGGAGGCGGGGCGGGGCGTCATGGAGGCGTGTTTCTGCATCAATCTTTGCCAAAAGACCATCGGCGGCTAAGGTTGTGGTGGACCGGAGCGGCATCGAATAGGAGGAGAGCGTGGCTGACGTTCGCGCCATATGCGCCATAGGCCAGCGCGGGCAGTTGGGGCTGAAGGGCCGGCTTCCCTGGGAGGGCAACAAGGGGCGCGAATTTGTTGCCGATGTGGCGCGGTTCTTCGAGGTCACACGCGGTCACGTGATTATCGCCGGGCCCACTACGATCGCCTCGATCCCGCCCTTTGCCTACGAGGACCGGACCATTTGCGAGATCCGCTCGGCGAACCACCCGGCCGAGGTCTTGGCCTGGTTCCCCGACCGCGTGATCTATGTCGGCGGCGGCCCCCCGGTTTGGGAGACCTACGCGCCCTTCATCCGCCACTGGGACATTACGCGGCTGCCCTACGACGGCGAGGCCGACCGCTGGTTCGATCCGGCCTGGCTCGTCGCCTCGGAAAAGGCCGGCTGAGGCGGACGTCCCGGCACGAAAGTGTTGGCGATTGCGAAAGCATGGTCAGAGGATCGATTAGGGTGGGGGGGAAGAAACCGAATAGAGTGAGCGGTTGGGACTGTTCGGAGGAACGCTATGCGCGATTCCACATCTTGCTCCGCTCTCATCGCCGCGGCGCTGCTCGTCGCCGCTCTTTCCGTCTTCGGCGGGCTAGCCTCAGCTGAGATCGGCGCCACCAAAGACGAAGCGGTCGCCATGGTGAAAAAGGCGGTTGCCTACATCAAGGCTGAGGGCCCCGACAAAGCCTATCCGGCGATCAGCAATCCCACCGGCGAGTTCGTCGACCGCGACCTTTACATCGTGGTCTACGGTCTCGACGGCGTGGTGCTGGCCCACGGCGCCAACGCCAAGCGCATCGGCACCAACCAGATCGACGACAAGGATCCCGACGGCAAGGCGTTCGTGAAAGAGCGCGTAGAACTCGCCGCGACCCATCCGAGCTTCTGGCAGAGCTACAAGTTCATGAACCCGGTGACCCACAAGGTCGAGCCCAAGGAAATGTACTGCGAGCGGCTTGACCAGACCGTGGTGTGCGGCGGCGTCTATCAGCTCTGAGGGCAGTAAGCCCGCTCGAAGCTCACGCCGCGCTGCCGATTTCTCGCGCGCGCGACAGCATGCGCCCCAATTTTGGGGAGCGATCGTGGCGCCCAGCGCGCCGCAGGCGTCCTCTCATGGTAAAATTTTAAGATGTGAGCGCCAGAGTCACGAGAAAGGCTCAGAAACCGGCATGCAATCAATGGCGAGGCGCGGAATATGGGTTTCGATTTCCACCAGTCGGCGCTACCATCTTCGCGGCGAGATTGGGGCTGGGCACGCCCCCGTTGCCTCTAGGAAACCCAAATCCTCTGACAAGGCATATCGACATATCGCCCGCCGACGACCGTGAGGAGGTCGCCATCGACACCGCAACCGAACAGACCTTCACCGCCGAGCAGATCGGTTGGCGCTTCGCCCTCGGCACCGTTCTCATTGTCGGGGCTTATGCCGCTTGGCCGCTCATTCCCGTGGTCATGATGACCGATCTCGAACCCGGTATCAAAGCTGGGCTGTCGGGCCTGTTGGGCGCCACACCCTTCATCTCCAAATTTGTTGCCCTCGCGATCATGGGAAGGCCGGCCTATTACTTCCTCAAGCGCACCGTGTTCAATCGCATTCGCCGCCGCGCCGCCAGTCCCGCCGAGTAAGCCACGCTCAACGAGAGTGCGGGCGGAGCCGCTTTTCCCGTTAATCGATTGGTTCTCAATGCCGAGGATTTGTCTTTTGCGTGAACTAGGATAGATGCTCTGTCTGTACCGAGGCATAAGCCTCTCGACCAAGGAGTGACCCATGAAGAAGTATTTGCTCGCAGCTACCCTGATCTGTGCCTTCGCTGTCCCGGTCGTGGCAGCCGATAGCTTCTATATCGTGTTCGATAAGACCACGAAAACATGCTCGATGGCGAGGTCGGCGCCCACCGACACGGAGAAATTCAGCATGATGGGCATATATGGTTCCGAGGCAGACGCCCACATGGCGATGGCCGGAATGACGAAGTGCAAGAGATAGCCTGCAAGGCGGCCGATCCATCCGTTGGATCGTTGGCCAAATCTTACGACTGACTCGCGCAGCCGCCCTTCACAGAGGGCGGCTGTGCCGCCTTAGAGAGTCCGCCGAGCCCTCGGCACCGGCCGAGTAATCAGCTTCACGACCACATGAAAAGGGCGCCGGCCAAGACCGGCGCCCCGATGCGATGATGCGCCAGAAGCGAGGCGCTTCTTAGTAACAGTAGTCCCAATAGCCGCGATACATATACGGGTCGGCCCAATACCAGCAGAGATTAGGCTCGGGCGCGTAAGGAACGACGCCGATGCCGTTTGCGGCGAAAATCGATCCGAGGATAACGCCGCCGATGAATTCGCCGTAATAGGGCTTGCGATTCCACTCCCGCACATGGGCCCGGTTGTTCCAGTTCCCGTTCCAATTGTTGTCATAGCCGCCCCAGCCCTTGCCGTATTTCTTGCCGTTCTTGCTCCAATTTCTGTGGCCGTCGTCGTTCCCATGGCCGTTGTCGTTCTTGCTCCAATTCTTGTTGCCCTTATTCCCGTTGCCGTTCTTGCTCCAATTTCTGTCTCCGTCGCCGCCTCCACCGTGGTGGCCGTTATCCCCGTCATTGTCCCAGTTGGCGTTCTTTCCGCCGTTACGATGACCGTTGTCGCCATCGCCGCCGTGATGGCCCTTGCCGTCATCTTTGTCCCGATTGGCGTTCTTGCCGCCCTTCCGACCCTTGTCGTTGCCCTTATCACCGTTCTTGTGGCCATCATCGTCGTCTTTCTTGGCAACGACGAATGCGCCTCTCGTTTGCGCATCCAGCGTAACGGCCCGTTGACCCTGAGCCGCTTGCGCGCCGTCCAGGGCTGCCAAGGCAGTGTGCTTGAAACTTGTGAGGGCAACGCCGAGCGCGAGAGCGAAAGCGAGGATGAGCCCGCCGCGAAACCGAGTCAGTCCTTGGGTTGAGCTTGCGTCACAATTCATGGTGTCCCTCCGCCGTCCGCGATTCGTTCGTATGCAGCTAGTGCCGAGTCTTGGTGGCGGTTGTGAGACGCCGGCCACGGCTCATGGCGAAGGGTGAAACTAGCCAGCCGCGCATGTATCGGCGCTGAACCGGCTGTTCATCGCGGGTTCATGGACAAAGCACCTGGCACGAGCCGACGCGATCCCTCGCGGGCAGAAATAGAGATGTGGTGAAGCGCGCCCGCCGAAGCGAGGCGCCCGACGCAAGGCCCTGGTCTTGACGGCCGGTTGCCCGCATGGCCTATGGCCAATCGGGAATCACTGGAACGAGAAATTGGAGTTAGGACATGAGATACAAAGTAGCCCTGACTGCTGTCGTAATTGCCACCGTTGCCGCCGCTGTTGGCTTTGCAGAACCGGCCCAGGCTGGAACCTGTCAACCGGTGAAGGCAAAGGGAGTGGCTAAAGATTTGGCCACCGCCACGATCTTCGCGCAGGCCGATCTCAAGCAAACGGCTAAAAGCCTCGGCGGCAAAGTCACGCAGACGTCTACCAATTGCGTACCGGGGCCTACGGGCTACAGGTGCAAAATTTCGGCGGTGGTCTGCCCCAAGTAGACCGGCGAGAAAAGGGCGCCAGCCGAAGCGAGCGCGATGGGAGGCCAACGATCCTGATAGACTAGGCCCATGCCCGGCAAGCGAGTTCAATTCGACGACGACACTTGGGAGGCCATCGAGGCTGTCGCGCGTGATAGCGGCTCGAGCTTCCAGGAGCTCGTCGACGAGGCCTTCGCTGATCTGCTCAAGAAGCATAAGCAGCCGGTCGGGCTGAAGGCGGCGCTCAAGGAGAGCATCGTCGCGCGGAGCAAGCCGCAGCGCACAAAGTAGGGCTAAGCTTCGGCGATGCCTCACAGACCGGGATCAGGCGATCGTTCCGCCGCGCTTGCCGCCCGGAACCTATTCGCCGGCTGGATTGGCCGGACTCTGCACTGTCTGTTGGTTGACCTTTACGGCGATGCCCCGACCGAAGTCCAGGGCGCCAGCAAAGAACAGCAGCACAAAAGCGACGGTAAGGATCCCGGCGATTACGCCCAGACTTTCGATAATCATCTCTCTCGCGCCATAATTTCTGGCGCCATAGTCTTTTGTTACGGTCATTGCGACTCCTCCGGAGAGAACTGGTCCCTGCCTAAACGCAGGAGCCTGTCCGCAGGGTTCTCGCACCCGGTAAATATCGCCGCTCTGTGATCATTGTGCCACGCCGCGCAGCTTCGTTCACTAAACGGCAAAAAGGGGTTCAACTATCCTTGTCCCCTACGATCAGACTCGCCTCACTAGGCGGAAGCGCTGGGCGTAGTCGCAACGAATTGGAGATCAACCCGGTTGGAGGAACGTAAGATGAAACGGAATCTGCGATGTTAGGCGCGGGCAGCGCTCTGATAGCCCTGATAAGCGCTACCCCAGCTTCGGCCGTCTCAGAAGAAGTCAGAATGGCCTGCCAAATAAGAGGCTTTTGAAGTAATACCCCGACTTAATGCTCCTGAAATAGAAGCATACGTTGCCAACTGCATAGCCGACTCTACGGCAACGCAGGGCCGGAAGCGCCAACGCTAGCCGACGCCACTTTGTGCCGGGAAGAATGGTGTCCCGCTAAGTTATTGGTGAGCCCGAAGGGATTCGAACCCTTGACCCCTTGATTAAAAGTCGAATCTGGGCCCTTCTCCTACCCCTTCCTGCCGCTTCCCACACCGCTCAACTGTGCAGAAACACAGCAAGACCTCTTGACCTAAAAGGCAGGAAGGGGCTAGAGATTGTCTTCCCAATCTTCCCATGGTCTTCCCAGGAGGCCTCTTGAATGAAGTTCACA
>DASWJG010000164.1:0-5029 GCA_036397315.1 Methyloceanibacter sp.
CGAACGGGCGGCCTGCCAACGATCAGGTTCTTGATCTCCTCGCCGGAAAGCGTCTCGTATTCGAGCAACCCTTGCGCGATGGTTTCGAGTTCGTCGCGATGATCGGTCAGAATCCGGCGGGCGTCCGACAGACCGGTCTCGACCAGACGCCGGATCTCGGCATCGATCTTCTGCGCTGTCTCCTCGGAAACGTTCTGCTGGCGCGAGACCGAATGGCCGAGGAAGACTTCTTCCTGGTTCTCGCCATAGGACACGGTCCCCAACTCGTCCGACAGCCCCCAGCGGGTGACCATCATGCGCGCGAGGCTCGTCGCGCCCTCGATGTCCGAGGCGGCGCCGGAGGTGACCTTCTCGCGGCCGAAGACGATCTCCTCGGCGACCCGGCCGCCCATCATGATGGCGAGGCGCGAGGTCATCTGCTCGAGGCTCATCGACAGCTTGTCGCGCTCCGGCAACTGCAGGACCATGCCCAAGGCACGACCGCGCGGGATGATCGTCGCCTTGTGCACCGGGTCGGTCGCCGGAACGTTGATCGCCACGACGGCGTGGCCCGCCTCGTGATAGGCGGTGAGGCGCTTCTCGTCCTCGGTCATGACCAGGGTGCGGCGCTCGGCGCCCATCATGACCTTGTCCTTGGCGTCCTCGAACTCGACTTGGGTGACGAGGCGCTTAGAGCGGCGCGCCGCGAGCAGCGCCGCCTCGTTGACGAGATTGGCAAGGTCGGCGCCGGAGAAGCCGGGCGTGCCGCGGGCGATGACGCGCAAGTCGACGTCGGGCGCCAGCGGCACCTTCCGCACATGCACCTTCAGGATCTTCTCCCGCCCGATGATGTCGGGACGCGGCACCACCACCTGGCGGTCGAAGCGGCCGGGGCGGAGCAGCGCCGGATCGAGCACGTCGGGGCGGTTGGTCGCGGCGATGAGAATGATGCCCTCATTGGCCTCGAAGCCGTCCATCTCGACCAGCAGCTGATTCAAGGTCTGCTCGCGCTCGTCATTGCCGCCGCCTAGCCCTGCGCCTCTGTGGCGGCCGACCGCGTCGATCTCATCGATGAAGATGATGCATGGCGCGTTCTTCTTCGCCTGATCGAACATGTCGCGCACGCGGGACGCGCCCACGCCCACGAACATCTCGACGAAGTCCGAGCCCGAGATGGTGAAGAAGGGAACGTTGGCTTCGCCGGCGATGGCGCGCGCCAACAGCGTCTTGCCGGTGCCGGGAGGCCCGACCAAGAGCGCGCCGCGCGGGATGCGCCCGCCCAGCTTCTGGAATTTCTGCGGGTCGCGCAGGAACTCGACGATCTCCTGCAAGTCCTCCTTGGCCTCGTCGACGCCGGCGACATCGTCGAAGGTCACGCGGCCATGACGCTCGGTCAAGAGCTTCGCTTTGGACTTGCCGAAGCCCATGGCGCGTCCGCCGCCCGACTGCATCTGGCGCATGAAGAAAATCCACACCGCGATCAGGAGCAGCATGGGGAACCACGACACGAGCACGCCGAGCAGCGACGGCACGTCGTCCTCGGACGGCTTGGCCGTGATCTTCACGCCCTTCTGGTTCAGCTTGTCGACCAGGTTCGGATCGTTCGGCGCGTAGGTCTGGAAGTTGCGGCCGTCGGTGAAGTGGCCGGTAATGGTGTTGCCGGCGATGGTCACATCCTGGACGTTGCCGCCCTCGACCTCGCTTAGGAGCTGAGAGAAGCTGATCTCGTTGCCGCGGACGTGCACGCCCGGGCTCTGGAACAGGTTGAACAGCGCGACCAGAAGGAGGCCGATGAACACCCAGATGGCGAAGTTACGAAAATTCGAGTTCATGAACTGACCTGACGGCTCGATCTGTCGTGGCTACCGACGGCCGGCAGCCTCGTATCTCAGTTTTAGGCGCGGATTGAGGCTAAGCCTTGGTAACATAGGAACATGCATCGTTTTTGCCAAGTTAGGCTAACGCAAAGAGGTGCATGCTTTCTCAACGACTTACATGGTCGGCCGTTCCCCCGCCAGCTCCAGCCTTTGCGGCGCTGACAAAGATGGCCCGGCAATCGAGGCCGAAAGCCTCGCGGCCGTACCCTCCGCCCAGCATGGGAAGTCCCAAGAGGACCTCTCCCCGCCAACAGGAGGGCAGCGCCCGCCCCGCAAGGCGCGGCAGCGATGACGGCAGAGCCGAACGGTCGCGCAGCGCGCGCAAGCCGGACTCGCCAAGCGCCCTGACCGTGATGGGCTCGGGCTCTTTGGCGCCGAGCTCGATCCTGAAGCGATTGTCCCACAGCGTCCGTTCCCCCGGCAGAAGCCGGGCGACGGGCAGTCCCCTCCCCCTTACCTCGCGGAAGATGCCGAGGCGCCCTGAAATGGGCTCGAGCCGGCAGCGCCCGAGCGTGTGGACCTTGCCTGGATCCTCCATCAAAGCGGCAAGCAAGGCCTCGAGCTTGGCGAGCCGCAACGGCGTCTCGCCGCCGCCCACGGCGCCGATCAGCTGCGAAAACACGCGGAGCGCGATCTCGTGGGGCGCCGAGGCGAGCGCTTCTCGGTCGATCAGGGCGTAGCCCGCTTCGTTCGTCTCGCTATGCGCCGCGAGGAAATCTTGCGCGGCCTGGTCGAGTGCCTCGCGTGCGCGCCGCAAGCGACGCGCCGAAAGCGCCAGCGCCTCCGGCGTGAGCCCCAGCCTTTTGAGCGCTTCGGTGCTTCCCCGCACCCGCGCGCGCTCAAAGCGCGGATCGACATTGCTCGGGTCGGAGACAAAGGCGATACCTGCCTCGTCCAGCGTGGCGACAAGCCGTGCCTTCGGCACATCGAGCAAGGGCCTAAGGACGGTGATTCCCGCCCATGCGCCTCTCTCCGGGATCGCCGCCAAGCCATCGAGACCGCTGCCGCGCTTGAGCCGCATCAGGAAGGTCTCGGCCTGGTCGTCGAGATGGTGCGCGGTGACGAGGGCCGGAATGTCGTGGGCATGGCAGTAGGACGCCATGAGATCGTAGCGTGCGGCGCGCGCTCTTGCCTGAAGGCTTCCGGTATGAGGTTCCCGTCCCTCCCAGGTCAGGATCGCATGGGGCAGGCCAAGCTCGGCAGCGAGGCGCCCAACCATCGACGCCTCGTCCCGGGAGGACGGACGCAGCCCGTGGTCGACCGTGAGCACGCTGAGCTTGAGGGCCAAGCCACGCTCGACACGCCAGCCTGCGGCAAGACGCATGAGCGCGAGACTGTCGGGACCGCCGGAGACGGCGAGCGCAACATGCGGAAAGCGCATCAAGGGCGCGAGCAGTTCTTGCGCCTCGGAGAGCGTGATCGGCAAAGCGTTCATGTCAGCAGCCGGCCTTCTTGCGCTCGGCCTTGGCCTCGTCAGCGATATGGTCCGGCGCTCCCGGATACTTGGCCTTGAGCTCGTTGAATGTCGAGCAGGCCGCATCCTTCTGGCCGAGCGCGGCGAGCGCCATGCCGAGCTTGAGGAGGGTGTCGGGCGCCTTCTGGCCCGACTTGTATGTCTTGTAGCCTTTGAGGAAAGCGTCGGCCGCGTTCTTGTACTGCCTGCGGACGTAATAGGTCTCGCCGATCCAGTATTGCGCGTCGCCTGCCAGCGGATCCTTCGGATAGGTATCGAGCAACTGACGGAATGCCCCTTCGGCGCCCGCATAGTCCTTCTGTAGCAGCGCGCCATAGCCCTGCTGGTAGAGCGACTGCGCATCGCCGCCGGGCAATGCCGCCACGAGGCTCTGCGGCTCGGAATCGGACTGCTTCTGCGCATCCTGGCCTTCCAGCAAAGCGGCCACCTCGTCGGTGCCGGGCTTGGCGCCATACCACCGCGGCTTCGAGGTGTCGCCGTCGTCGTCGCTGTCGCCGGCAGCGGAGGCCAAGGCACTATCTGATGGCGGCGCCGGCGCCTCGCCTTGCCGCTCGGGCGGCGGCTCGGCCCTCGGCGGAAGCGGCGCAGGAAGTGCGGGGGCGGCGGAAAGCTTCGCCTCGAGCGCGCTCATCTGCCGGCCGATCTGCTCGATATGGCTCGTCAACGCGGTGATCTGGGTCTCAAGCGCATCGATACGCGGGCCAAGGCTGCCGTCTTGCGCGACTGAAGGCGGAGCCTCCTGCGGCAGCACGGCACCGGGCTTTGCCCGGACGAAGGATTCGAGCGTGCCGACCATTACTTGCAGGTCCCTGATCTTCTCCTCGAGCCGGCCGAGGCGGGCGCCAACTGAATCGCCGCCTTGCGCTTTAGCCTGAGGCGCCGGCTTTGGTGCCGGGCTTTGCTCCGCCTCCGGCGGCCTCTCCTGGGCAAAACACGGCAGCACCGGCAGGCTGGCAAAGAGAAGTCCCGCCATCAAAGCGTAAGCCGGGCGCGATCGTCTGCGCCATGTGGAAACCAATAGAGACACGATGAGACCTTGCCGTTACGGGTCGCGCCAGCGTCGCTCCCTCTTGGAGGAGGAGCGCCAAGCGCGCGAACCATAACGCATTTGCGGGGGTTTTTGGGGCCAAACTGTGAACGAGCAGGCCGCGCGGGAGGCCTCATGGTTCGAGACGCGGCCTGCGGCCGCTCCTCACCATGAGGTGGCTAGGTCCTCATCCTGAGGAGGGCGCGGAACGCGCCGTCTCGAAGGATGAGCCCATCCCGGGGCAGCTAGTAGTTGCGGGCGACGGCGGCGTTGTTCAGCACCGTCTGGGCGCGGCGATTCTGCGTCCAACAGGATGGCGCATCACAGACCGCAATCGGGCGTTCCTTGCCGTAGGAAATCGTGCGCATCCGTGCGGCATTGACCCCGACCTGGGCGAGGAAGGTCCTCACCGACATGGCCCGCCGCGCGCCGAGCGCAAGGTTGTACTCGCGGGTGCCGCGTTCGTCGGCATGACCCTGGATGGTGATCGTGTATTGCGAGTATTGGTTGAGCCACCTGGCCTGGTTGCGCAGGATGCCTTGCGCCTCGCCCGAAAGCGCCGCGCTGTCTTCCTGGAAATGCACCAGGTCTCCGACATTGACGGCAAATTCCTGCGGCGAGCCCGGCGAGGCCACAGAGTCAGTTGCGCCTAGCCCATATTCTCTTGGCTGC
>DASWJG010000165.1:0-4807 GCA_036397315.1 Methyloceanibacter sp.
GCGTCCGCCGCCGAGGAAGGCGGAATGCAATCTGCACCATCTGCGGAAGCGGCAACGCCTGACGCCGCTAAGCCGCGCGTGCTGACGCCGGAGGAGCAGGCCGAGAAGGACGCGCGCAAGGCCTGCAAGAAGAAGATCTGCGACATCATCGCCACGCGCGATCCCGCCGGCGAGGACGTGGCGTGCGATATCGTCAAAACCTGGCGCGAGGAGGACATTGTCAACATGCTGGGCGGCAAGATCGGCTGGCCGTGGGGCAAGGCGGTGTGCCAGTCGAAGCTTGAGGTTCAGCGCAAGCCGCTGGCGTCCGCGATGAGCGAGGCGTCTTATGAGATCGTCATGCCGTCCCAGACGGTGCGCTGCACGCTCGCCCAGAAGACGGAAGGCGAGCCCTATGCCATCGATGTCACCATGGCGCCGAAGGTGAAATTCGAGAACGGCAAGGCCATCGAGGCCACGATCAATTGGGGCGAGGCCTCGGCGCCAACTTTCATCTACCCGTTGATTTATGCCGGCACCGGCTTCGACAACTCGGCCAATGTGCTGGGGCCCGAGGTGGTGCGCATGGTCAACGAGTTCACCACCAAGAAATGCGCCGAGGTGAAGGCGGAAGCGCCGGCCGACACCCCGAATTAGCGGCCTTCGCGGCCGTCGAGCCGTGGGCGCGTCCCGGGGTTGAACCAAGCGTCACAGTTCGAGCCTAATGTACCCGAATGCGCGGAGAACGCGGCAACGCGATGGATAGCATCACGCCTGAAGCTGAACTGCATCGATCGGTACCGACGCCGAGTAGCCGGCGCACGTCACAATTGCTCCGAGAATTTCTCGCGGGCGAGACTGGGCCACGCATTACCCTCGGCGCACTGCGCGATGCCCTTGGCGACCGCGGCTTCGGGGTTCTGTTGTTCATCTTCGCCCTGCCGAATCTGGTGCCGGTCAACATTCCGCTGCTCTCGGCGGTGCTCGGCCTGCCGCTCGTGCTTCTTGCCGCGCAGCTCTCTTATGGACGCCACAAGCCGTGGTTTCCCGATTGGCTGACCGATCAAACCTTCTCGCGCCAAGGCTTTGCCGCGGTCGTCACCCGCGCGCTTCCATATCTTGAGCGCGCCGAGCGTCTCTTGCGCCCGCGCCTAACGGTGCTCTTGTCGTGGACCGGCGAGCGCCTGATCGGCATTGCCATCCTCATTCTCGCCTTGGTCCTCGCTTTGCCCATCCCCTTCGCCAACTGGCTGCCGGCTTGCGCCATTGCCATCATCGCACTTGCCATCGTCGAGAAGGACGGTGTTGCCGTCCTAGCCGGCCTTGCCGTCGGCGTCTTGAGCCTGATCGTGGCCGCAGCCGTAGTCATCGGCCTCATCAAGGCTTTTCTCTTGCTGTTTTCCGGCGTCGTCGGCTGATCGGGTGCCGATCAGGCAACGCCCGCCTTCTCCAGCTCAGGCTTGAGCTGTCCGGTGATCCACAGCCGGAACATGCGAATGTCGCATTGGAACGCCCAGGCGGGATGGGACACCATCGCCGGCCGGTTTCCCTCGATGAGGAAATGCCCGGTCCAGGCGAGCACATAGCCTAAGGCGGTGCCCGCCAGCGCGATCAGAGGATCGACGGTGATAATGGCCGCTAGCAGCGCCAGGGCGGCGAGTCCGGTGCCCAGCATATGCAGCATCCGCGTGCCGCCTTGCGCATGGTGCCGGAGATAATGTTGCCAGAACTCGTTGAAGCTCTCTTTGCCGGCGGCCATGGTTGCTCTCCGCGCTAGGGTTACGCCCCAGCCTAGGTTGCGCCTTTGCGCCGGGTCAAGCCGCCGAACGCGTTTCCCTCCGCTCGTACCAGCCGCTAGACTGACGGCGATTTTGGCATTGTCACGAGGGAGCACGATGGAAAAGGCAGCGCCTTATCTCATACTGATCGGCCGCCTGGTGCTGTCGATCATCTTCATCCAGGCCGGCTGGAGCAAGATCTTCGGCTATGCCGGGACGGTTGAGCATATGAATGCCGCCGGCGTGCCGGGCGCGCTCCTTCCGCTCGTCATTCTCGTCGAGCTCGGCGGCGGACTTCTCGTGGTGCTCGGGCTATTCACGCGCTACGCGGCAATCGCCCTTGCCGGTTTCTGCGTGCTGTCGGCGTGGTTCTTCCACTACCAGCCGGGCGACATGGGCCAGATGATCAACTTCATGAAGAACATCACCATCGCCGGCGGCTTCTTGGTTCTCGCCGGCTCGGGTCCCGGCGCCTTGGCGCTCGATGATTGGCTCAACCGACGCCGCGCGTAGAACGACGCTCTCCAGCTAGGGCGTCGCGGTGTGCGAAGCGGGCGTTACCCGCCACACGGCGTTGCCCACATCGTCGGCGACGAGGAGCGCGCCTGAACGATCCATGGCGACTCCGACCGGCCGTCCCTGGGCCTCGCCCCGATCGCTAAGAAAGCCGGTCAGCACATCGACCGGCTGCCCCGCGGGTTGCCCATCGCTGAAGGGCACGAACACCACCTTGTATCCGCTGAAGGGATCGCGGTTCCATGAGCCGTGCTCCCCAATGAAGGCGCCGTTCCGGAATTGATCGGGCAGTCGATCGCCTTGCACGAAGGCAAGCCCGAGCGGCGCCACATGGTTGCCGAGCGCGTAGTCGGGCGGGATCGCCTTCGCCACAAGCTCGGGGTTCTGCGGCTCGACCCGGGGATCGATATGCTGGCCCCAATAGCTGTACGGCCAACCGTAGAATGCGCCCTCCTTCACCGAGGTGAGATAGTCGGGGACGAGATCCGAGCCGAGCTCGTCACGCTCGTTCACCACCACCCATAGTGCGCCGCTTTGCGGCTCGAAGGCCATGCCGGCCGGATTTCTCAAGCCGGTGGCGAAACTGCGGCCCTCACCCGTTGCGATATCGATCTCGAGGATCTGCGCGCGGCCTTTTTCCCATTCGAGACCGTTCTCCCCTGCGTTGCTGTTGGAACCGACGCCCACATAGAGGCGCGCTCCGTCCTCGCTCGCCATCAGGCTCTTCGCCCAATGATAGTTGATGGGACTTGCCGGCAGATCGGCAATCTTGGTGCCCGCCGCCTTGATCTCCGCCACGCCGTCCTGGTAGTCGAAGCGGAGCAGCGCGTCGGTATCGGCGACATAGAACTTGTCCCCTACCAGAGCCATGCCGAAGGGTGAGTTCAGCCCCTCGAGGAACATGCTTTTCGTCTCGGCCACGCCGTCGCCGTCGGCGTCGCGCAACAGGACGATGCGGTTGGGGCTCGGAACGCCGGCACCCGCGCGGTTCATCGCCCAAGCTATGATCAACCCGGTGACCCCACCCACCCCCGCCTGCTTCGGCGTGTTGGTCTCGGCGACCAGGACGTCGCCATTCGGCAAGACATAGAGCCAGCGCGGATGATCGAGGCCGGTGGCGAAAGCGTTCACCGCAAGCCCGTTAGCCGGCTTAGGCATTTCGCCCTGCGGCCAACCCGTCGCCCGCGCGATCTTGAGCGTGGGGATGAGCATCTCCTTGGGGGCCGGCAGCGTAGGATCTGGACCGCGCGTGGCCTCCTCAGGCAACTCCGCACTGTCGCCGCAGGCGGCAAGAAACGCGGCCAAAAAGACCACGGTCACAGCTTTGGCCGATGTCCTCGGGTGATCCATTGCCGGAACTTCTATAACTCCGATAAGAGAACGCGTGTAAGGGAAACCGGTTCTGACTACCGCTCGCCCCCGTCATCGGGAGCCGCACCTTTACAATCGGCCGACCTTCCCATACATCGGCCCGAGACCTGAAGGCTGCGGGGTAACAGGAGCTTCTCATGGGTTACAAAGTGGCCGTCATCGGCGCCACCGGCAATGTCGGGCGCGAGATGCTCAACATCCTGGCCGAGCGCGAATTTCCCGCCGACGAGGTGTTCGCCATCGCCTCGCGCAAGTCGATGGGCGTCGAGGTCTCCTACGGCGACGCGCGGCTGAAATGCCGTGACCTCGAGACCTTTGATTTCCGCGGAATCGACTTCGCCCTGATGTCGGCCGGCTCGGCCGTGTCGAAGGAATGGGCGCTGAAGATCGGCGCAAGCGGCTGCGTGGTGATCGATAATTCCTCGTGCTGGCGCATGGACCCCGACGTTCCGCTCATCGTGCCCGAGGTCAACGCCGACGCCGTGGTGGGCTTCGCCAAGAAGAACATCGTCGCCAACCCGAATTGCTCGACCGCCCAGCTCGTGGTGGTGCTGAAGCCGCTGCACGATCAGGCCAAGATCAAACGCGTGGTGGTGGCGACCTATCAGTCCGTCTCCGGCGCCGGCAAAGAGGCCATGGATGAGCTGTGGGACCAGACCAAGGGCATCTTCGTCACCAGTCCATCCGAGCCCAAAGTCTTCGCCAAGCAAATCGCCTTCAACGTCATTCCTCACATCGACGTCTTCATGGAGGACGGCTCGACCAAGGAGGAATGGAAGATGATGGTGGAGACCAAGAAGATCCTCGATCCCAAGATCAAGCTCACCGCCACCTGCGTGAGGGTGCCGGTGTTCGTCGGCCATTCCGAGGCCGTCAATGTCGAGTTCGAGGAGCCCATCACTGCCGCGCAGGCGCGCAAAATCCTGCGCGAGGCCCCGGGCGTGCTCGTCGTCGACAAGCGCGAGCCGGGCGGCTATGTCACGCCGGTCGAATGCGTCGGCGACTACGCAACCTTCGTCAGCCGCATCCGCGAGGACCAGACCGTCGACAACGGCCTCTCCTTCTGGATCGTCTCCGACAACTTACGCAAAGGCGCCGCGCTCAACACCGTGCAGATCGCCGAGACAATCATCAATCGCAACCTGCTCGACCGCGCCGCCTAG
>DASWJG010000166.1:0-10106 GCA_036397315.1 Methyloceanibacter sp.
CGCGGCTGGCGCAGACCCTGCGCGAGCCTGAACAGGCGCCGGAAACCCGCCACGACTGGAGCGCCCAGGAGGTTCTTGCCCTCCTCACCGCGCCCCTGCTCGACCTTGTCGATCAGTCGCGCGCAGTGCACCGGCGCTACCACGCCGAGGGCGAGGTGCAGCTTGCAAGTCTCTTGTCGATCAAGACCGGGGCCTGCCCCGAGGACTGCAAATATTGCGCGCAATCCGCCCATTACGCCAAGACCACCGGCCTCAAGCGCGAGACGCTGCTCGACGTCGACGACGTCCTTGAGAAGGCGAGGCTCGCCAGGGCGGCGGGGGCCACCCGGTTCTGCATGGGCGCCGCCTGGCGCGAGGTAAAGGACGGGGAAGCCTTCGATAACGTGCTCGCCATGGTGCGCGGGGTGCGGGAGCTCGGCATGGAGGCCTGCGTCACTCTCGGCATGCTGAGCCAAGCGCAGGCCGATCGCCTCGCCGAAGCGGGTCTCACCGCCTACAATCACAATCTCGATACCTCGCCCGAGTTCTATGGCGAGATCGTCACCACGCGCACCTACCAGGACCGGCTCGACACGCTCGCGCGCGTCCGCAAGGCCGGCGTCGAGGTCTGCTGCGGCGGCATTATCGGCCTGGGCGAGAGCATTGAGGATCGGGCGCGGCTGCTGCAGACCCTGGCCAATCTCAGTCCCCATCCGGAAAGCGTGCCCATCAACGCGCTTGCCGCCGTGCCCGGCACGCCGTTAGGGGATCAGCCGCCCGTCGATCCGCTCGATCTCGTGCGCATGGTGGCGGCGGCGCGCATCATGATGCCGCTGTCGCGGGTCAGGCTTTCCGCAGGGCGGCGCGCGCTCACGAAAGAAGCGCAGATCCTCTGCTTCCTCGCCGGCGCCAATTCGATCTTCTACGGCGACAAGCTGCTCACCACCGCCAATAACGACGCGGCCGACGATCTCGCCCTGATCGAGGAGGCTGGCCTCAGCGTTCAGGCGCCCTCCCCTGCGGAATGAGCTAGCGCCGCAGCTTGGGCGTCTCGCCGGGGTTGGTGTAGTAGGTGATCATCAGCATCGACATCAGGATGGCGGCAAACAGGCCAGCCAGGGTTCCGATCCACACCGGTGAACCGGAAAGATCGCCGCGCTGCGCAAGTTCGAGCGCCGCGGCGCTGGCCGCCAGCGACGCGACCGCGGCGAAAACGATCACCAGCATCGGCGTGCGGGAATCGTCGGGTCCCAAGCCTGCTCCGCGCGACAGAATGAAATTTCGTACGACCGCGCCGACGATGGTGCCGAGGAAACCGGCGAGAATCGCCAGGGTCAGTCCGCCAACCGAGGTACCGAGGCCGAGCCCGACCAGCGCGCCGACCGCGGTTCCAATCAACAAAACAATCAATAGGCTTGCTGAGGTCATTCTCTTGCCCCCCCTTTTTGGCTCGGTTCCGTTCGCCAAACCGGCCTTGCTCTCCAGGCGTCGAGTATGCCTCAAGCCCAAGACCGGGAAAAGCAAGGAACCGGGGTCGGGCGGGAAGGCAGCTTGCGTTCGGCTCAAGCCAGCGCTAGGCAAGTCCCTCACCTTCTTAAGCCTTCCCACCTCATGTCCCGCATCGTCTATGTGAACGGCAGCTACGCCCCTGAGGAAGAGGCGAAGGTCTCAATCTTCGACCGCGCCTTTCTCTTCGGCGATGGCGTCTATGAGGTGACCGCGGTGCTCGACGGGCGGCTCGTCGATTTCGAGCCGCATCTGGCGCGGCTCGACCGCTCGCTCAAGGAGATCGCCCTTCCTGCCCCTCTCGGTCACGACGATTTGCGCAGGCTGCACAGTGAGCTGATCCAGCGGAACAGGGTCGAAGAAGGCATCGTCTATCTTCAGATCACCCGCGGGAGCGCCGACCGCGACTTCGCATACCCCGAGAAGACCGTGCCCAATGTGGTCGCCTTCACCCAGAGCCGGCCGCTGATCGCCAACCCTTACGCCGCAACGGGAGTGAAGGTCGTCACCATCCCCGACCTCCGCTGGAAGCGGCGCGACATCAAGTCGACGTCGATGCTGGCGCAAGCCATGGGCAAGCAGGAAGCCAAGCTCAACGGCGCTTACGAGGCCTGGATGGTCGAGAATGGCCATGTCACCGAAGGGACCTCGTCCACGGCCTTTATCCTCGATGCCGAGGGCGTGGTCCGCACTCAGCCGCTTGGTTATCACATCCTGCCCGGCGTGACCCGCCGCGCCGTGCTCCGCCTCGTGGCACTGGAGGGCGTGAACCTCGAAGAGCGTCCCTTCAGCGTCGCCGAGGCGCTGTCCGCGCGCGAGGCCTTCATGACCGCGGCCTCGGCCTTCGTGCTGCCGGTGGTCGAGATCGACGGCGTCGCCATCGGAGACGGGCGCCCGGGCCCGGTCGCCGGTAAATTCCGCGCCCTCTATATCGAGGAGGCTCGGAGATCGTGATGTCACCGCGTTCTGAGGTCGCGGTGAGACGGGTCGTGGCGCTGATGAACGCCGGCGCCGGCGCCTTCAGCCAGACGCTCGCCGAGGACGTCCGCAACGATCTTGCCATGGCCTTTGCGCAGCGTGATGTCGCCGCAGAAATCAAATTTGTCGACGGCGAAGGGCTAAAGGACGCCGCCGAGCGGGCGCTTAAGCAAGCCCAACGCGGCGAGATCGACGCCATTGTCGTCGGCGGGGGCGACGGCAGCATGCGCGCCGCGGCGAGCGTGCTGGCCGGAACCGGCGTCCCGCTCGGCGCGATCCCCCTTGGCACGCTCAATCATTTCGCCAAGGATCTCGGCATCCCCTTGCAGGTCGAGGAAGCGGCGGCAACGATCGCCGCCGGACGCACACGCGTCGTCGATCTCGCCGAGGTCAACGGCGAGACCTTCATCAACAACTCGTCCATCGGCATCTATCCTTACATGGTCATCGACCGCGAGCGGCGGAGAGCAACCCACAAGCTCGCCAAATGGATGGCCATGGTGCCGGCTTTCTTCCGCATGATGCGCCACTTTCCGCGGCGGCGCTTGCGCATCTCGGCCGAAGGCTTCGCGCGGCCTTACCGCACGCCCTGCCTGTTCGTCGGCAACAACGAATATGGCATGGAGCTCTTCACCGTCAGGCGGCGCCAGCGCCTCGATTCGGGCAAGCTCTGGTTCTATGTGGTGAAACCGCGCGAGCCGCTGGAATTCTTCTGGATGGTCTGCCGGCTGTGCTTCGGCCGCATGGATCAGGCCCGCGACCTCGATACGTTTCAGCTTGCGGAGGCCGAGATCAGCGCCAAGACAAGCCGGCTGCCGGTGGCGCTCGACGGCGAGGTGAGGGTCATGCACACCCCCCTTCACTATCGCTCCCGCCCCGGCGCGCTCAGGGTCATCGTGCCAGGGGCCCGGCAAGAGTAGCGGCCGGAGCCTCTGCCCTCGGCCAGCCACGGCTTGGCGAGCTTTTGCCTAGAACGGGGCCGAATCGGTTATGCTCAGCGCCATGTTCGCTCGCCCACACACGAGTTACGTCAAGCGCAAGCTGATCGAGTTTGCGCCTGAAATCTGGCTTGCGCTCGACTTGCTGGCGAAAGACAGCGGCCGAAGCGTGCAGGAGCTTGCCGACGAAGCCTTTGCCGATTTGCTCGGCAAATATCAGCGTCCGGCCTCGTTGAAAGAGGCGCTCCGAGAGAGCGCGCGCCGCCTTCCGGCCAATGACGACGTGCCGCCGCCACGCTGACGCGCCGTGGAAGGCCGATAATCCAACCATGCTGGCGTTACGCCTAACGGGACGCTAGAACCTCTCCACCTAGATTCGAGCCTTGGGGGTCGTTTTGGCGGAAGGGAGCATCGCGTCGGCAACGTCCGTGCATTTCGACGGCGCGGGCGCAAGCCTCGCTTGGTCGATCCCCTTCGCCGGCCTGCTCCTCTCCATCGCCTTTCTGCCGCTCCTGGCACCGCGGTTCTGGGAGCATCATTTCGGTAAGGTCGCCGTCTTCTGGGCTCTGGCCTTGATCATCCCTTGCGCCGTGGTCACCGGTTTCTGGACGGCGACGACGGAGATCGTGCACACATTCCTGCTCGACTATTTGCCCTTCATCATCCTACTGTTCGCGCTATTCGTGGTGGCGGGCGGCATCCGCGTCAGCGGCAATCTCGTGGGCACGCCGGCCACCAACACGGCGATCCTCGCCTTCGGCACCCTGTCGGCAAGCTTCCTCGGCACGACCGGTGCGTCCATGGTGCTGATCCGGCCAATCATCAGGGCGAACCAGGACCGCCATTACCACATCCATGTCTTCGTGTTCTTCCTCTTCCTCGTCTCCAATATCGGCGGCTCGCTCACGCCGCTCGGCGACCCGCCGCTCTTTCTCGGCTTCCTCAAAGGCGTCGACTTTCTCTGGACGCTGGAGGCGATGCTGCTGCCCATGCTGTTCATGAGCTTGATCCTGCTCGCGCTCTTCTATCTTATCGATCGTCTCGCCTGGAATCGAGAGTCGCCCGAGATCAAGAGCAAGAGCCGCGTGCCGCGCCACATCGAAATCGAGGGCTTGCACAACGTGCTCTATCTCATGGCCATCGCGTTGACGGTGCTTATGAGCGGGATCTGGAACCGTGACGCCACGATCCCGGTGGGCCTTGGGCTCGAGATGCCGGTCAACGGCTTGATCCGCGACGTCGTCCTCGTCGCCATAAGCCTTCTCTCCTGGTGGACGACGCCGCGTCCGGTGCGTGTGGAGAATGCGTTTACCTGGACGCCGATGCAGGAGGTGGCAATCCTGTTCGCGGCCATCTTCATCACCATGATCCCGATGCTCGCTTTGCTCAAGGCCGGCAGCGAAGGCTCCTTCGCTCCTCTTCTCAGCCTCGTTTCAACACCTGAGGGAAAGCCGGTCGAGGCCGCCTATTTCTGGCTGACCGGCGGGCTCTCGAGCTTCCTCGACAACGCCCCGACCTATCTGGTGTTCTTCAATCTCGCCGGCGGCGACGCGAAAGAGCTGATGGGCCCGCTTGAGCTGACGCTGCTCGCCATCTCCTCAGGGGCCGTGTTCATGGGCGCCATGACCTATATCGGCAATGCCCCCAATTTCATGGTTCGGTCGATCTGCGAGGAACACAGGATCAAGATGCCGAGCTTCATCGGCTACATGCTGTGGTCGGGCGGGATTCTTCTGCCGCTGTTCGCGCTGGTCACTTGGATCTGGTTCTTGTGAGGCTAGTCCTTGAGCCGGGCGAGGATCGCCTCGAGGGCCGCGACCACCTCCGCCCTCTCGACGCGATCATCCTCGCCGTGAAGCACAATCCGATCCTGCAACTAGGCGAGGCCGGCATCAAGGCTTTGCTCGCGCCCGACGGCCTGACCTACGATTTGAAGGGCGTGCTGCCGCCGGGCGCAAGTCACGCCCGTATCTAAGTAGGCTGATTGATCTCGAAACGCAGGGTTGGTTCGGCAAAACAACCCCACGCAAAGTATATTTGGGCCGCGCCTGAATGGCCTTCTACGAACTCAATAGTTGCTCTGCCCCTGCCGCGGTTGCAATTCCGGCGGCAAGTTTCTCGACAAGCGGCTGATAGCAAATATTACGCGCAGCGGCCGGGGGAGATGTAGCTCCGACCGCCACGACTTGCCAAGGCAGGAGGACGCTCTGCATTGACCGAGGATCTCTTACCACAGCCCCGCCCGCGCTGGCGTCTCCTTAGCAATTATCAACGGAAGCCCCCCGTGGCGCATGACTGAGGAGAGAGGAGCGCCGAGGTCACCGCTGGCCCGGCGCTCGCTCCGAGCTGCCGCACCTCGCGGAAGGAGAGGCTTGCGGCAACGCACGAGAACAATATCACGCATTAGCCTGAAACCTTCACCCCACTGAGGAATGAAGCATGGCCGGCTCCATGCGGGGTTCGACTTCTAGCTCGCCGCTGGCAGCATGGCGACGACCGCCCCGATTTTCAGCTCGATGACCAAGCGGGCGCTGACATTTACCCCGATCGTGGGACCGTCATCGCTGAGCCCGATATGGTCGGCGAAGGTCCTGAGGTGATAGTGCCGGATGCCGGTGAGACGGAGCTAGCGAAAGGTAAAAGGGAGGATTCAGAGCCTTCGAATTGAGTTTAACGTGGCCAATGATTTAGGCTACCGCTCCGTACGGGGCTTGTCGGTAGTGATCTGCTGCTCCCGATCTGAGCAACACTGGATCACAGTGCTACTTCCTGGGAGGGTCAGCGGTTGGAACGGAGCAGTGGTCGGGGCATGGCACTGCCCCGACCACTGCTGGCCACGGAAACCCGCTTTGAGGCCTCGCGTGACCGTTTTCACGCCCAGCACAGCGACGTTGCAGCAATCGCCGCATCACTGGGACGCAAGCTGGGTGGCATCGACAGCGGCGACCACCTGAGCCTCGCCATCACAACGGAGTGAGAGTGAATTGTTCTGGGGGCTGTCGATATATGCAGTCTGGCCGGGATTGAGGCTGATCCGAATGCCGGCCGCGCTGGTTGCTTCCGCATCGTCAGCATTCCAAATCACCGCCTGAACATTGCAGTTCCCGGAGCCAGGAACATAGAAGGCGATTACCCGATTTGCTCCGATTGTCGTCAGAATTGGCTCGTGCGGTCGCAGATTCTTTTGCACCGTCTCATCGGCGCAGATAGGCGTGGTGGCAGCGCTGAGAGCGACGCCAGCCGCAGCGCATTTCAAGAAATGGCGAGAGAGCGGGAACATCGTGGACCTCCTTCTGGAGTCGCGCCCAAGATCATCTTGAGCTTGAGCGACTTGTAGCGCCTTCGCCCAGATCCACGATGTGGCGAACACCACGAGTTCAACACTTAAAGTGTAGATAAATCATAGACTTAGGTTAGCTCTCTTCACGGTGCCTGGTGACCCTCGTCGAATCATCCTCAAGAGGATGGATTACGCGGGTGGCCCTTATAGAACTTAATTGCCTTCTACTACCGAGATGGCCAAGATAGATAAAAGAGATTTTTAGCTCCGTCACTAACGAGCCCATCAGGGATAACGCCGGCTGGCAAAGATTCTTGAAACCCGGGAGACCGTCGTGGTTACTAACACGTCCGCTCTGACTTTCCCGATTGGCGATGCGGAGAAACCTCCGACGAATCTCCGCGAGGTAATTAGCGATCTGATATCCCTTGGACACGAGCGGGCCGCATCACGTCGGCTCGTAGAGAAGCTCCTGAACTTCGCTACCGGCGAAGTCGACATCGTTGAAATCGCCCAGACGCAGTTGCGCTTGCTTGAGGCCGACGACACACGTCCTCATTTTAGAATTCATCCGCAGGGCATGGAGGTCGACGTCGTCACCGGTCTTATTTACATCACCACGGTGGAAATCATCGAGGAGCGAGACAAGTCACGTGAATACTGGGGCAAAGGAAGGGCACATCTCTTCGAGTGCAATATCGAGGGGCAGACGATCCGATCGGTCAACCTCAGGAGCGACAACGAAGACGAATACCATCCGAGTGGGATGGTGCTCATCGACGGGACGATGTTCATGGCTATCTCGGGTTACGGGCCAGAAACTTCTGCCACGATTATCAGATTCAACGTGAAGGACTGGACGTACGAGAAGCTATTCCAGATCCAGGATCACGTCGGTTTGGTCGTCCCAAATCTCGATGAAGGCGAAATCTTCTTGGGAAATTGGGGTTGTCGCCACTATTACTGCACGGATCTGAAGGGGAACATAAAGAGCAAGCGCCCCACTCCATGTTCCGACAACATGGAGCATCAGGACGCTCAGTTGCTGAACGTAAACATGAATATCCTCAACAACGTCAGAGGCACCCCCAAGGGTGCTGAGATCGCGTGGGCGGATAATAAGGGAACGATAATGTTGTCGACCGGAGTTACAGCCGGTGGGAGGGAGTACTTCGGCCTCGACATATTCGATATCACTAGCTGGAAGATGCACACGTCACTGCGCTGGCCGTCCTCTCGGCACATGACGATTGGCGGGTGGCCACCTTTCGCGAATTCTACGTTCCTTTGGGTCGACTCTTATGATCGGGTTCTCGCGCTTGTCACCGACGAACGGACGGTCGAGGATACGTGGTTGGTGCTCTATACGCTCACTCGGCGTGGGTAAACGTATCTCAAGAGAGTGGGCGTGGGTGGCATGTCGTCAGGATTACTCCGTATTCAGCCCTAATGACCCCGCTACGGCCGAACTGGCCGAAGGCCACCCACTCGCGTCAAGAACGTTCTCGACCAAAACGGCTGAGACCAGCATCGAACCGCCAAATTTCCTCCCATTTCCCTTGAGCGGGGCGATTGATTTCGTTGTTGTTGCGCCGCGAGATGGTCAGTGGTCTAGCTTTAGACTTCTTGCCCTTGACCCTCCAACGATCCGGCACAGTATTGTCAGATAGTGGGCGCTGGGGTAACGCAAAGCTTTCTATCCTGTAGTGAAAAGGCTAACGCATTGGGGATGGCTCAACATGAATGACATGGACGAGCATTTCTCAAAGGTAGCAGAGAAGTACAACGACATCCGTAGGACCGATCACGAACCAATTGCGCATATCCGAAATCTGTTCTCCAAATACGAGCGTTGCGAGGCCCTCGACGTTGGCTGCGGTCCTGGCCGGTACGCCCTTCTCCTCCTGCGGATGATGCCGCAACTCCATCTGACCTGCCTCGATCGGAACAGTAATATGATCGCCGAGACTTCGCGTCTCTTGCGTGGTGCCAATATCGATCGCTTCAAGGCCGTTACTGCGGACGCGGCCGAGTTTCCCCTCGACTCGAACTCCGTCGACGCGGTGTTCACCTTCAATGCCATTCACCATTTCATCGTGCCCGCCTTCTTGCGGGAGACTCGACGTGTCCTGAAAGGGGACGGTACGCTTTGTATTTATACCCGCCTTCCATCTCAGAACTCGACCGGCATTTGGGGAAAGTACTTCCCAGATTTCAATACGGTGGAGCGGCGTCTCTACTCGCTCGACGGCATCGAAGCGGTGATTCGGAGCATCCCCGGCTTGGCGCTCGATACGATCAAACTGTTCCAATTCGACCGCGTGAGCTCGCTGGAGGAGCTCATCGAGAAGGCGAGGGCCGGTCATTACTCGACCTTCAGCCTCTACAAAAAGGAGCAACTCGAAGAGTGCATATCGGAGTTTCGAGAAAACATCATGCGCGACTTCTCAGACCCCGGCCAGATCCGCTGGACCGATGGAAACGTCCTTCTGATCGTGAAGATGGTTGCAACGCCTCTGCGTCGCCTGATTTCGTCCAAGGCGACATAAATGAATCGCAAAAAAAATGTTGCTCCAGCATCGGGTAGGCTGGGCGTGCTCCTGCCAGGAATGGGTGCGGTAGCAACGACTTGTATCGCCGGCGTCGAATTGGTGAGGAGAGGGTTGGGGGTGCCGGTCGGATCCATGACACAGCTGGGTAGGATCCGGTTGGGAAATGACACGACGCAACGAGTTCTAAAAATTCGTGATTTCGTCCCCCTCGCTAGCCTATCCGATTTGGTATTCGGGGGATGGGATGTCTTTCCCGACGATTGCTACGCCGCCGCCTTGAAGGCGGGAGTGCTAGAGAAGATTCATCTGGATTCGGTGAGGAACTTTCTTCAGGAGATCCGACCGATGCCGGCAGTTTTCGACCCTGCCTACGTGCCCGGATTGCGCGGCGGCGCAAACATCAAGTCGGCAAAGAGCAAGGCTGATTTGGCTCAACACCTGATGGAGGACATCGAGCGATTCCGAAGTGACAGCCGCGTCGATCGAGTTGTCATGATCTGGTGCGGCTCCACGGAAGTCTTTATGGAGAGAGCGGCAGTTCATCAGGAAATCAAAGAGTTCGAAGAAGGACTCCGAACGAACGATCCGGGCATTGCCCCGAGTATGATCTACGCATACGCCGCCTTGAAATGTCACGTCCCCTTTATCAACAGCACACCCAATCTGTCCGTGGATATCCCAGCACTCATGCAGCTCGCAGAGGCGAACGGGGTCCCCATTGCGGGGAAGGACCTTAAGACCGGACAGAGTCTTATCAAGACGGTGCTGGCTCCGGGATTAAAGGCGCGCCTTTTGGGATTGAGGGGGTGGTTCTCCAGCAACATCCTGGGCAATCGCGACGGCGAGATCCTCGATGATCCAAGGTCTTTCAAA
>DASWJG010000167.1:0-3054 GCA_036397315.1 Methyloceanibacter sp.
CCATAGGACCAACGCTCCGGATGCTGACCAAACGACCAGGTGACAGCGGTTCCGGGGGTTAGAGGTTGAACACCGTGAGTGGGCCGAGCGGCGATGCCCGTCCGGCTGCCGTAGCTTCGCGTGACCTCAAGGCTACGCGAACCGAGACCGGCGACTGCGGGGGAGGTGGCGGCCCGACGCAAGTCGCAGCCCGCGGGCGCTCGAAAGCGCCGGCCGATGGCCTCTTGGTGGCAGCCGAGGGCAATAATGACACGGGCGCGCCGGCGCGGGCGCTGGCACCTGCTATTTACGGCGCACTCGACCTCGGCACCAATAACTGCCGGCTCCTCATCGCCAAGCCCTCGCGCCGGGGCTTTGTCGTCATCGACGCCTTCTCCCGCATCATCCGCCTCGGCGAAGGCGTGCTGAGCTCAGGCCAGCTCTCGGAGACGGCCATGAGCCGCACCATCGAAGCGCTCAAGGTCTGTGCCGAGAAGATGCGGCGGCGCGCGGTAACGCGCTCGCGGCTGATCGCGACCGAGGCCTGCCGCATCGCCGCCAATAGCGGCGAGTTCATCGAGCGCGCGCGCCACGATGCCGGCCTCTCCATCGAGATCGTGACTCAGGAGACCGAGGCCAAGCTCGCGGTGTCGGGCTGCGCCTCGCTGATCGACCGGGCTTCCGACTTCACGCTCGTTTTCGACATCGGCGGGGGCAGCTCCGAGCTGATCTGGCTCGACCTCGCGCGGCTGGGACGCCCCTGGCACCGCACCCTCCACGATCGTCTCGATGTGCAGGCCTGCATTGCCGCCTGGACCTCCTTGCCGATCGGCGTGGTCAATCTCGCCGAGCGCCATGGCGGGCGCGACGTCACCCTGCAAGGCTACGAGGCCATGGTGGCTGACGTGATGGCGAGCATCGCCGAATTCGAGAAGAAGCACCGCTTCGGCGAGAGGATCGCGGGCAAGCGCGCCCATTTCCTCGGCACCTCGGGAACGGTCACCACGATCTCCGGCATTCATCTCAAGCTTCCGGTCTACGAGCGCTCGCGGGTCGATGGATGCTGGCTCAGCGCCCGCGACGTGCGCGCCGTTTCCGCCAATTTGATCGCCATGTCTTACGCCGAGCGCGTGGCCCAGCCTTGTATCGGGCATGAGCGCGCCGATCTCGTGCTGGCGGGCTGCGCCATCCTCGAGGCGCTGCTCAGGGTCTGGCCCTGCCAGCGCCTGCGCGTGGCCGACCGGGGCTTGCGCGAGGGCATCCTCGCCACGCTCATGGCCGAGGACGGCCACGACCAGCGCGCCGCGCGGCAGGCCAGGAGCGGAAGACCACGCGCGACGGGGTCGCGCTAGCGCGTCGCTAGGTTTGGGAGGCGGGCTCCGGCGCGACCCCAACCGGGCGGGCGCGGCCGGAAAGGTTGGCGCCAGCCCCCTTGGGCAATCGCGCGAAGACCAACGCCGAGCTTGCCGCGATCGCCGCCACCAGGACAAAGGCCAGCGGAAAATCGCCCGCGACGACGCTCGCGTCAGGACGCCCGAGGCGTTGAACTTCGAGCACCAGAGCGCCCATGGCTACGCCGGCCGAGAGCGAGAGTTGCTGCGCCACGCTGGCGAAGCTCGTCGCCCGGCTCATGGCTTTGTTGTCGATGTCGGCGTAGGCGAGCGAGTTGATGCTGGTGAATTCCAGCGACTTGAAGAAGCCGCCGACCAAGAGCACGGCGAGGATGACGCCGTGGGGCGTGCCGGCGGTGAACAGCGCGATGGCGGCGAGGAAGAAACTGCTCACCACGGCATTCGTCACCAACACGCGCTTGAAGCCGAAGCGGCGCAGGATCGGCGCCGCCGTGGTCTTCATGGCCACGGCGCCGATCGCGCTGGCAAAGGTCAGGAGGCCGGATTGGAGCGCGGTCAGGCCGAAGCCGAGCTGGAAGAACAGCGGCAGGAGAAAGGGAAGCGCGCCCAAGCCGATGCGGTAAAGAAAGCCGCCCACGACGCTGGCGTAGAAAGTATCGACCTTGAGCAGGTCGAGATCGAGCAGCGGGGCTTGCGTTACGCGCGCGTGACGGACATAGAGCCAAATGCCGACGACCCCCACTGCCAGCAGCGCGAGCACGATCCCGGTGGGAAACAAGCCCTGGCCGATGGTGGTGATGCCGAAGGCGAGCCCGGCAAGCCCGATGCCGGACAGAAAGAAGCCTTTGACGTCGAGCGGCGGCAGCCCCTCTTCGCGAATGTCGGCGATATAGCGTGTGGCGAGAATGACGCCGATCAGCCCGACGGGAATGTTGATCCAGAAGATCCAGCGCCAGGAAAAGACGGTGGTGATGAAGCCGCCGAGCGGAGGGCCGATCACCGGTCCCATCAGCGCCGGAATGGTGAGCCAGGCGAGCGCCGAGATCAGTTCGGCCTTGGGCACCGAGCGCAAGATGACGAGGCGCCCGACCGGCACCATCATGGCGCCGCCCATGCCCTGGATGATGCGAAAAAAAATGAAATCGGGGAGGCCTTGCGCGAAGCCGCAGGCCGCCGAGCCGAGCGTGAACACGACAATGGCGGCGCGAAACACGGTACGGGCGCCGAAACGGTCGGCCATCCAGCCGCTTAATGGAATAAAGACGGCGAGCGACAACAGGTAAGAGGTGAGCGCAAGCTTGAGTGTGATCGGGTCCTCGTGGAGATCGGCGGCAATGGCCGGCAGGGACGTCGCGATCACGGTCGAATCCATCGTCTCCATGAAGAGCGCGACGGCGACGATGAGGGTGACGAAATAGCGGGGCATGTGGCAGGTGTTAGAGGGAGGACAAGGCGTGAAATGGGGCGAAGCGGGCGAACGCGTCAAGGGCAGGCAGCTTCTCGGGTGATTAACACATGGTAAGGCCGACCAAAGGCCGCGGAGGCGAGGGTTCGGGCGGAAGCCGCAAGCTTGCGGTCAGGGTCCGCACCGCCAAGGGGCGGAAGATTGCCTCGACCCGCTGGCTCCAGCGCCAGCTCAACGACCCTTATGTCGAGGAGGCGAAGCGCAGGGGCTATCGCTCCCGCGCGGCGTTCAAGCTCGCCGAGATCGACGACAAGCATC
>DASWJG010000168.1:0-18791 GCA_036397315.1 Methyloceanibacter sp.
GGCGCAAGCTGAAAGCTGAGGTCACGGAAGATAATTCTGCCGCCGCGCTGGCAGCTGAGCTTGAGGGCAGCGAGGCCGATCCGTTCAGGCATTTGCTCGGAATTTGCGCAAGTTGGGACTAAGAAAGGCACGCGGCCCGAAGGAATTCGCGCCTCCAAGCTCTCTTCGCGTCATTGTCTCGTTGCCGCAAGCGCTTTTATATAGAACCGGAGCGCGCAGTTTGATGTCACCTACGAGCTCGAAAACCCTGAGATCGGGCACCCGAACTGCATTGGCCACGCCTTTGCATGGTCTTCGACTGACGCCTTCTTTAAGGAGATCCCGTTGACCGCGGCACTTGAACCCTCGCTCGACAGCTTCAAATGCCGGCGCACGCTCAAGGTCGACGGTGAGAAATTCGATTATTTCAGCCTGACCGAGGCCGAGGCCAACGGGCTTGCCGGCATCGCGAGCCTGCCCTTCTCGCTCAAGGTGCTGCTCGAAAATCTGCTCCGTCACGAGGACGCACGGACCGTCACCGCCGACGACATTCGCGGCATCGCGGAGTGGCTCAAAGAGTGCCGAAGCGACCGCGAGATCGCCTTCCGCCCGGCGCGCGTGCTCATGCAGGACTTCACCGGCGTTCCCGCCGTGGTCGATCTCGCCGCCATGCGCGACGCCATGGCGGAGCTTGGGGGCGACCCGAAGAAGATCAACCCGCTGGCGCCGGTCGACCTCGTCATCGACCATTCGGTCATGGTCGACGCCTTCGGTTCTAGCCAAGCCTTCCAGATCAATGTCGACAGGGAATATGAGCGCAACAGCGAGCGCTACGCCTTTCTGAGATGGGGGGCGGGCGCCTTCGACAATTTCCGCGTAGTGCCCCCCGGCACCGGCATCTGCCACCAGGTCAATCTCGAATATCTGGCGCAAGCCGTGTGGACCAAGGAGGCGAATGGGGGGAACAGGATCGCCTTCCCCGACACGCTGGTCGGCACCGACAGCCACACCACCATGGTCAACGGGCTATCGGTGCTCGGCTGGGGCGTCGGCGGCATCGAGGCCGAGGCGGCCATGCTCGGCCAGCCGATCTCCATGCTGATCCCCGAGGTGGTGGGCTTCCGTCTCACCGGCGAACTCAAGGATGGGGTTACCGCGACCGATCTCGTACTGACCGTCACGGAGATGCTGAGGCGGGCGGGCGTGGTCGGCAAGTTCGTGGAATTCTTTGGGATCGGGCTCGGCAATCTGCCGCTCGAGGATCGCGCCACCATCGCCAATATGGCGCCGGAATACGGCGCCACGTGCGGCTTCTTCCCCATCGATGAGGAGACATTGTCTTATCTCGAGGCGACCGCGCGCAAGGAGAAGCACATCGCGCTGGTCAAGGCCTATGCCAAGGCGCAAGGCCTGTTCCGCACGAGCAAGACGCTGGACCCGGTGTTTACCAAGACGCTCCACCTCGACCTCGGCGATGTCGAGCCCTCGATCGCCGGACCTAAGCGTCCCCAGGACCGCGTGCCGCTGGCACGCGCCGCGTCAGCTTTCGCCGAGGTGCTCGACAAGGAATACGGCAAGGGCGCGGAAGCGGGGAAGCGGGTGCCGGTCAAAGGCAAGAATTTCGACCTCGGCCACGGCGACGTGGTCATCGCCGCCATCACCTCCTGCACCAATACCTCGAATCCCTTCGTGATGGTCGCGGCAGGGCTCCTGGCCAAGAACGCCCTGAAGCGCGGCTTGAGCGTCAAGCCGTGGGTCAAGACCTCGCTCGCGCCCGGATCGCAGGTGGTGACCGATTATCTCGAAAAGGCAGGGCTGCAAAAGGAGCTCGATACGCTCGGCTTCAATCTCGTCGGCTATGGCTGCACCACCTGCATCGGCAATTCGGGGCCGCTCCCTGAGGAGATCTCCCACACCGTCCACGAGCATGGGCTTGCCGTCGCCTCGGTGTTGTCCGGCAACCGCAATTTCGAGGGCCGGGTCAATCACGATGTGCGCGCCAACTATCTCGCCTCGCCGCCGCTGGTGGTGGCCTACGCCATCGCCGGCTCGATCATGATCGATCTCGCCAGCGAGCCGCTTGGCGCGGGCGCCGGCGGTGAGCCCGTCTATCTCAAGGACATCTGGCCGTCGGCGAAAGAGATCGCCAAGGTGGTGCGCAAGGCGGTGAAGAAGTCGATGTTCAAGAAGCGCTATGGTGACGTCTTCCGCGGCGATCCCGAGTGGCGCGAGATCGAGGTGAAGGGTGGCTTGACCTATGATTGGGGCGCGGACTCGACCTATGTGCAGAACCCGCCTTACTTCACCGGCATGTCGTTGACGCCTTCGCCGGTTACGGACGTCGAGGGCGCGCGCATTCTCGGCCTCTTTCTCGACTCCATCACCACCGACCACATCTCGCCGGCGGGCGCTATCAAGCGCGACAGCCCGGCCGGGCGCTACCTGATCGAGCACGGCGTCGCCGTCCACGATTTCAATTCCTATGGTTCGCGGCGCGGCAATCACGAGGTGATGATGCGCGGCACCTTCGCCAACACCCGCATCAAGAACCTGATGGTGCCAGGGGTCGAGGGCGGCGTGACCATCCACTACCCGTCAGGCGAGCGCATGGCGATCTACGACGCGGCCATGCGCTATGCGGGCGAAGGGGTCCCGCTCGTCGTCTTTGCCGGCAAGGAATATGGCACCGGCTCCTCGCGCGACTGGGCGGCGAAGGGCGCGCGGCTGCTCGGCGTGCGCGCGGTGATCGCCGAGAGTTTCGAGCGCATCCACCGCTCGAACCTGATCGGCATGGGCGTGCTGCCGCTCGTCTTCGCCGAGGGGATGTCGTGGCAATCGCTCGATCTCAAGGGCGACGAAAGGGTGAGCTTGAAGGGTCTAAGCGAGATCAAGCCCATGCAGTGGCTCGATGCCGACATTACCTATGCGAATGGCGAGACGCGCGCGGTGCCGTTGCGGGCGGCGATCGATACGTTCGACGAGCTCGACTATTTCCGCAACGGCGGCATCCTGCATTACGTGCTGCGCTCGCTTGCGCGAGAGGCGGCCTAATTACTTGGCGGCCTGGAGCGAAGTCGATGCGCGCAGCTCCGACCACGACTGATTGATAACGACGAAGGCTCCTTGCAAGGCGAGGGCGGCCATGACGGCGGCAACCGCGACATCGGGCCAGCCGGTGCCGGTGCCGAACACTCCGAGCGCGGCAAGCAGCACCGCGAAATTGCCGAGCACGTCGTTACGGGTGCAAATCCAGGCCGAGCGCATATTGGAATCGCCGCCACGAAAAGCCCATAGGAGCGCGAACGAGACTGCGTTGGCGAGCAGCGCCGCCGTGCCTACCGCGCCCATGACGAAGGCCTCGGGCAAGGTGCCGTGCCATGCGTGCCAGACGGTCACCCCGATTACCCATACGCCGAATACGCCCATGGTCGCGCCCTTCAGGAGGGCGGCCATGGCGCGGTACTGAAGCGCCATGCCGACCACGAATAGGCTGATGGCGTAGTTGCCGGCATCGCCGAGAAAATCGAGCGCGTCGGCTTGCAGCGACGCCGATCCCGCGGCCATGCCGGCCGCAACCTCGATCGCGAACATGGCCGCATTGATGATCAACACGGTCCACAGGACGCGCCGGTAACCTTCATTCCCGCGATGGGTGTCGACGGGCTGGTTGCAGCAGGAGGCGCTCATGATCTTCGGCTTGCAGGCTCTGGCTAAGGAATTCAAGTGAAACCGTGGGGGACAAGTCACTCAGTTGTGACCCCGAGTTGAGCCTTTTTTGCCGGATATTTCGGCCCGGTTCCTGCATTCTATGAGCCATGAGGCCTCCTTTCCGCTCAGGCGCGGGCGCGCTGCTTGTGCTTGTCCTCGCCGCTTTGGCCGCACCTTGCATGGCCGAGCCGACCAAGCCCGCGGCGCCAAGCACCGCTGTGCTCGAGCTGTTCACCAGCCAGGGCTGCTCCTCCTGTCCGCCGGCCGATGCGCTGCTCGCCGAGCTCGGCAAGCGGCCGGGCCTCGTCACGCTGTCCTACTCGGTCGACTATTGGAATTATCTCGGCTGGCACGACACGCTCTCCAGCGCCGCCAATAGCGAGCGCCAGCGGGAATATGCGCGCATGCGCGGCGACGGCAAGGTCTACACGCCGCAAATCGTGGTCGACGGCCTCAACCACGTGAACGGCAGCAACGAGGCGGCGATCGAGGCGGCGGTGCGAGCGGCGGCGATAAGGCTCAAAGACGCCAGGGTGCCGGTCAACATGCACGCTGAAGGCGACACGCTGGTGATCGGCATCGGGGCGGCGCCCGACAATTCCGACAAGCGGGATGCCACCGTGTGGCTTGCCATCGCCAAAGAAATGGAAACGGTGTCGATTACCCGCGGCGAGAACCGCGGGAAGAAGCTCAGCTATTCTCACCCGGTCCGGGAGCTGTCGCCGGTCGGCATGTGGAATGGCGAAGCGATGACCCTGAAGCTCCCGCTGAAAGACCTCAAGACCATAGGCGGCGATTGTCTGGTGGCGCTCTTGCAAGTGGAGAACGGGGGACCGATCCTCGGCGCCGCCGAGTATGATCGGCCCTAGGACGCCAGCGACTTTCCCCCACAAAGCAAAACGGGCCGGCTGACCGACCCGTCTGACGCTTCAATGAGCCTCAAAATGAAATGGCCCGGTCCGAGAGAAGACCCCGGGGGGGCTGGGGGGCTGAGATTCCGAAGCCTCTCTAGTTGGACCGGGCCGAGAGGCAACGATCATCATCATAGGGGTCTTTGGGGCGCGGCAACGGCTGAACTTGGGCTGAACTGTGATTTATGTTTCATTATGTTACAGTTGGTGTGACGTGCGGCATCGACTTGAATTTCCCTAACGCTCGGCTCATCATGAAGCTTCCGTTACAGGAGGCGCGAATTGAGCGAAACGGAACCCATAGTCTTGCCGCTGGCCCGCGCGGCCGGCGGCGACGCACATCTTCCCGAGAGGGCTCCTCGGCGCGGCGACATCTCGTTTGATCGCCGGGAACTCACCCAAATCCTCAATGTTTACGGACGCAAGGTCGCAAGCGGCGAATGGCGCGATTACGCCATCGATACGCTGAAGGAGAAGGCCGTGTTCTCGGTCTTCCGCCGCGCGTCGGAAACTCCGCTCTACCGTATCGAGAAGGCGCCGAAGCAGGCGCGGCGGCAGGGCGCCTACAGCGTGATCGCGGCGACGGGGCTTATTCTGAAGCGCGGACACGATCTCGCCCGCGTGCTTCGCGCGCTCGACCGCGGCTTGCGTCTGGTCGAGGCTTGACAAGCAAAAGGCCCCGGCGGGCGCGCCGGGGCCTTGGTTAGCGGCTACTGCTTGGCGTCGTGCTTAACGGCGGTCGCCGAACAGCGACAGCAGCATCATGAACAGGTTGATGAAGTCGAGATAGAGCCTAAGCGCTCCCATCACGGCTTTGCGCCCGGAGACCGATCCATCGTCGTTGACGCTATACATCTCCTTGATCTGCTGCGTGTCGTAGGCGGTGAGCCCGGCGAAGATCAGGACACCGATCACCGACACGGCGAATTGCAGAGCGGTCGAGCCGATGAACAGGTTCACCAGCATGGCGATGATGATGCCGATGAGGCCCATGAACAGGAACGAGCCCCAGCCGGACAGATCGCGGCTGGTGGTGTAGCCCCAGAGCGACAACGCCCCGAACGACGCGGCGGTGATGAAGAACACCCGCGCGATGCTCTCGTTGGCATAGACCAGGAAGATCGATGAAATCGAGGCGCCCATGAGCGCCGCGAAGGCCCAGAACGAAATCTGCGCCGCGCTGAGGCCCATCGAGTTGATCCGCGCCGAGATGAAGAACACCAAAGCGAGCGGCGCGAAGATCACCACCCACTTGAAGGCGCTCGCGTACATGAACGAGCCGAACGCGGTGAGCTCGAGGCCCGCTGCTCCCTGCACCACCGACATGGCATAGATCGCGTAGGCCACCACGCCGGTGATCGCCACACCGCTTGCCATGTAATTATAGACGCGAAGCATGTAGGCCCTGAGGCCCTGGTCGACGACGCCCGCCTCGGTGCGTCCGACGCTCGTGCCTTGCGCGTAACGTCTGTCGAGATCCGCCATGTGATGAAGGGTCCTTTCCCCTAGCTGCTTTAGTGGCTCACGATAGGCATTTTGGCCACGAATATGGGGGCTTGAGCCTAGATGCGCAAGATGACAGCGCGGTGTCCCTACTCGGCGCGGAGATAGGGCGCGGCCTTGGCCGAAAGCACGCGCCAGGTGGCGATGGCGCCGATGGTCAGCACGAAGATGAGAGCGAGCAGCACCGTCTCTCCGGCCGCCAGCGGCGAGAACACGAAAGCAATCTCGAAGGCCCATTTGCACAGCGCCCAGGCCGTGACCGTGGCGATCAGCATGGCAAGCGCCGCCGTGGCAAGGCCGAGCAGTCCGAATTCGAGGAGCTCGGCGCGAATGATGCGCAAGCGCGTGGCGCCGAGGGTCTTGTAGATCACTGCCAGATATTTCCGCCGCTCCTGGCCCGCGGCGACCGCGCCGGCCAGCACGGCGGCGCCGATCAGAAGGGTAACGCCGGCCGTCGCGCTGATGGCGGTCATGACCTTGGCGAGCATGTTCTTGGCCGCCTCGACGATGTCGCCGACCTTGATGGCCGTGACCAGGGGGAAGCGTTCGGAGAGCGCTTGGATCACCTTGCCTTCGACCGCGGGCTCGGTGCCCTTGGGCAATTCGAGCGTGGTCAGCATGCGGTGGGGGGCGCCTTCGAGCGCGTTCGGCGGGAACACCATGACGAAGTTGATGGCCAACGACTCCCAGTCGATCTTGCGCAAGCTTGCAATGGTTGCCTCGACATTGCGGCCGAGGATGTTCACCGTGATGGGATCGCCGAGCTTCAAGCCCAGCCCTTTGGCAAGCTCGGCGTCGAACGAGACGAGCGGCGGGCCAGCGTAGCCCTCGGGCCACCACTCGCCCTCGACGATCTCCGAGGCTTGCGGCACGGTGTCGGTATAAGTGAGGCCACGGTCGCCGGCGAGCACCCAACGCGCGTCGGGTGCGACCTCCACCTTCTCCGCCGGAACGCCCTTCAGCGCCACGATGCGGCCCCGCAGCATCGGCGCTTCGTCGAGCTTGGCGTCGGGCTCGATCGCCGTCACCGTATTCTTGAAGGTGTCGAGGTCGGAGGCCTCGACATCGAGAAAGTAGTAGGCCGGGGCGTCGACCTGGATATTGCTGTCGATCTCCGCCAGCAGCGAGCGGTGGATCAGCGCCACGGCGACGAGAAGCCCGAGACCGAGGCCGAGCGACACCGCGATGGAGCGGGCCAGCGAGCCCGGCCCGGCGATGCTCGCCAGCGCGAGCGCGAGAGAATTCGGCTTGGCGCGCCGCAACCGCGCGGCATAGCGCTGCAAGAGAAGGCCGAACCCCGTGAACAAGAGGAAGGCGGCAACGATGCCTGCCGAGATCGAGGCGGTGATGGCGCGCTCCTCAGAAGCGGCGATAGCGAGGGCGAACAGCGCCAGTCCCGCCGCCGCCGATCCTGCGGCATAAGGCCAGGGCGAGCGCTCCCGCCCCTCCTCGCTGAGATGGGAGCGCAGCAGGACCGCGGGCGAGACACTGGCGGCGCGGCCGAGCGGCCAGAGCACGAACAGCACCATGGTCAAGAGGCCGGCGAGCGCCGCGGTGAGAAGCGGCAAGGGATGCGGCTCGACCGCAAGCGTGATGGGGAGCGCATCGGCGTAGAGGGCTGACAACACGGCAGGGGTGAGCGCGCCGATGAGGAGGCCGATGGCGATGCCGAGAGAGGCGAGTAGAAGGGCCTGGATCAGATAGACGACGAGCACGAGCCGGCTCGGCGAGCCGAGGCACTTGAAGGTGGCGATGATCTCGCGCTTCTTGGCCATATAGCTCTGGATGGCGTTGCCGACGCCGATGCCGCCGAGAAGGAGCGCGGTGAGCCCGACGAAGCTGATGAACTGGGTGAAGCGGTCGGCGTCGCGGCGGAGCGCCGGCGCCGGATCGGTCCAGTCACGGATGGCAAAGCCGGCTTGCGGGAACTCGGTCTCGATGCCCAACCGCGCCGCGGCGAGCGCCCCTCGATCGGAGGCGCGCTCCTCGGGGAGCTTCACGCGGTAGGTCCAGCGGATCAGGCTGCCGGGCTGCACCAGCCGCGTGCGGGCAAGCGTCTCGGTCGACATCAGCAATTTCGGCCCATAGGCGAGGCGATCGGCCAGCCGGTCAGGCTGCTCGCCGAGAATGCCACCGATGGTGACGGTGGTCTCGCCGATGGTGAGCGGGCTCCCCACATCTAGATCGAGGCGGTCGAGCAGCGTGTTCTCGACCAGCACCACACCGGGCGTGCGCCAGACCGGGCCCGCAGCTTCGGCCCGGGTGATCGAGACCTCACCATAGAGCGGGTAGGAATCGTCGACCGCTTTGACCTCGATCAGCGCGCTTTTTCCGGTGGCGCTTCGGGCCATGGCGCGGAAGCCGGCCGATTCGCTGACCTGGCCTAAGCTATCGAGCGCTGTGCGCTCTTGCGCATTGGCTTGCCGGTGGATCAGCTCGAAGGAGAGATCGCCGCCGACCAAAAAGCGCCCCTGCCGCGCCAGAGCCTCGTTGAAGGATGCCGCCAGAGAGCCGATGGAGGCTACGGCGGCGACGCCAAGGGCGATGCAGAGTACGAACACCGTGAGGCCGCCGGCGCCCGAGCGGAGCTCGCGCATCGCGATGGCAAAGGCAAGCGGCAGCCTGAACCGGGAGGCTGCCGGCGCCGGCGTGGCGCTTACGGCGGTCACGACGCCGGGACCTTGCGTTTGGCGCCGGCGCCCACAATCCGGCCATCGGCGAGGCTCACGATCCGGTCGCAGCGTTTGGCGAGCGAGCGGTCATGCGTAATGAGAAGCAAGGTCGCGCCGGTGCGCTCCTTCAAGGTGAACAGGAGGTCCATCACTTGCGCCCCGGTGACCAGATCGAGATTGCCAGTGGGCTCGTCGGCGAGGATGAGGGCAGGCCGCGGCGCGAGCGCCCGGGCGATGGCCACCCGCTGCTGCTCGCCGCCCGAGAGCTGGCCGGGGAAATGGGATTCGCGATGAGAGAGGCCGACTTCAGCCAGCGCCGCGCGCGCCTCGGCGAAGGCGTCGTCATGGTCGAGGAATTCGAGCGGCAGGGCCACGTTCTCGAGCGCCGTCATGGTGGGCACGAGATGGAAAGATTGGAAGACGATCCCGATATTGGCGGCACGCAGGCGGGCGAGACCGTCCTCGTCGAGGGCGGCATAGTCGGTGCCTTGCACCGTCACACGTCCTTCCGTAGCACGTTCGAGCCCGGCGACGACCATGAGCAGGGTCGATTTGCCGGAGCCGGAGGGACCCACCACGGCGATGGCGTCGCTTGGCGCCACGCTGAGGTCGATGCCACGCAGGATGGCGACGGGGCCGGCGCGCGACGGGAGCGTCACATGCACGGCTTCGAGCTTGATTGCCGCGGTGCGGGGCTGTTTCAGATGCTGTTCCATGGGCGGGGCGCAGACAGTGACTGACAGATGGCACGGGGATCGGCAATAGAGAAGGTCAAAGAGGTCGAAAAGATGAAACGCGCCTCTCTCATGGTCATTTTGGCCGTGGGCCTTGTGCTCGCGCCGCTGCACACAATTAGAGCAGAGCCGCGCGCGCCGGTGATCGTGGCGTTGGGCGATAGCCTGACCGCCGGCCTCGGCTTGCCGCAGAATGAGGCCTTCCCCGCGCAGCTCGAGGCCGCGCTGAAAGCGCGCGGCACCGAGGTGACGGTGGTCAATGCCGGGGTTTCCGGCGACACCGCGGTGGCGGCATTGAAACGCCTCGACTGGGCGCTGCCGGAGGACGCAAGCGCGGTCATCATCGAGCTTGGCGGCAACGACGCGCTGCAAGGGATCCCGCCCGAGGGAACCAAGGCGGCGCTCGCGGCGATCATCGAGAAGGTGCAGGCGAGGGGGCTGCCCATCCTGCTCGCGGGGATGGAGGCGCCGCGCAATATGGGCAAGGACTACATGGATGCGTTCCGCGCGCTCTATGCCGATCTCGCATCGCGCTACGGCGTGATTTTCTATCCGTTCTTCCTCGACGGCGCGGCGCTCAATGACGGCCTGATGCAGAGGGACGGCATCCATCCTAATGCCAAGGGCGTGGCGGTGATCGTCGAGAGAATCCGGCCCAAGGTGGAAGAGCTTCTGGCCAAGGTTGAAGTCAAGGACTAGGAGAGGGCTGGGCCATCCGGGCCACTGCGCTGGCCCCGCAGCCGCGAAAGCATTACAACATCCCGTCCTTCCGGCGCCGGGGCAGCGCTTTGCTATCCAGCATCTATAGCTTCAAGCCGCACTTCCAGAACCTGCTCAGGCCGCTGTCGGAGCGGCTTGCGCGCGCGGGCGTGACACCGAACGCCATCACGCTCGCCGCGCTCGCCCTCTCGGTCGCGCAAGGCGCGTGGCTCGCGCTTGAGCCGGTGTCGCGCTGGCCGCTGCTGCTGCTGCCGGTCACGCTGTTCTTGCGGCTTGCACTTAACGCCATCGACGGCATGCTGGCGCGCGAGCACGGCATGGTGAGCGCGCACGGGCTCGTGCTGAACGAGCTTGGCGACGTTATCTCCGACGCCGCGCTCTACCTGCCCTTTGCGCTCATCCCGGGCGTCGATCCCGTGCTCGTGGTGCTGATCGTGGTGGCATGCCTGATCGCCGAACTGACCGGTCTGCTGGCGCCGCTGGTCGGCGCCCCGCGCCGCTATGCCGGGCCCTTCGGCAAGAGCGACCGGGCCATCGGCTTTGGGCTTCTGGCGGTGCTGCTCGGCGCCGGCCTTGTAGCCGGACCGTGGACCAGCCTCTATCTGTGGCTTCTGTTGATTCTGGCGGCGCTCACCGTGCTCAATCGCGCGCGCTTCATCCTTGGAGCTGCGAAGGAGCCAGGCGCATGAGCGGGCCGTTCGGCATTCCCGCCAATGTGGTCTACGCCACTTCCGGCATCTACGCGCTGCTCGTGCTCGCGACGCTCGTGGTGTGGCTGCTGCGCTGGCGGAACCCGGGGGAACGCTACCGCGAACTCGCCGATCGGACCGAGTCCTGGTGGTGGATGATCGGCGCCTTCACTTTGTGTGTCCTGCTCAACCAGACGGTCGCCATCGTCTTTCTCGCCTTCATCTCCTATCTCGCGCTGAAGGAATATCTCTCGCTCATACCGACCAGGCGCATCGACCGCGCGGTCCTGCTGTTCGCCTATCTCGCCATTCCCATCCAGTTCTATTGGGCGGCGATCGACTGGTACGGCATGTTCATCGTGTTCGTGCCGGTATGGATGTTCCTGTTCTTCCCGGCGCTGATGGCGCTCAAGGGCGAGACGCAAGGCTTCCTGCGCGCGGTCGGCACGCTGTCCTGGGGCCTGATGATGACGGTGTTCACGCTGAGCCATATGGCGTGGCTCTTGGTGTCGGGCGACAAGGTCAACCCGGTTGCCGGCGGCGTGGGGCTGCTGTTCTTCCTGGTGGTGCTGACCCAGTTCAACGACGTGGCGCAATATTGCTGGGGGAAGCTCGCCGGCCGCCACAAGGTCACCCCCAGCGTGAGCCCCAAGAAGACCTGGGAGGGGCTGATCGGTGGCGTCGCCACCACCATTGCCGTGGCAGCGTTGATTGGGCCCTACCTCACGCCCATGGACTGGCGCTGGTCGGCGCTTGCCGGCGCCATCCTTGGGGTCTCAGGGTTCCTTGGCGACATCACCCTATCGGCGGTGAAGCGCGATCTCGGGGTCAAGGATACCGGCGGGCTGATCCCCGGCCATGGCGGCATTCTCGACCGGGTCGATAGTCTCACCTATGCGGCGCCCGCTTTCGTGCATTTCATCCGCTATTTCTTCTTTCCATGAGCCAGAACCCCATCACGAAGCTGCTCAGGTTCCTGTTCTTCGCCGTCGTGGTGCGGGCGGTGATCCTGGTTGCGCTCGGGTTGACCGTGCGTCATCGCGAGCGGCTGCCTTCAGACGGGCCTGCCGTGCTCGCCGGCAATCACAACTCAAATCTTGATGCGCTGGCCATCATGTCGCTAATGCCGTTGCGCCTGTTGCCGAAGCTCAGGCCGGTGGCGGCGATGGACTATTTCTATACGAGCAAAATTCGCGGCTGGTTCGCCAATAACATCATCGGCATTATTCCGGTGAAGCGCGGCAGCGGCAAGGAAGGCGGCAATCCGCTCCAGCTTGCCGAGGAGGCGCTCGATCGGGGCGAGATCCTGGTGCTGTTCCCCGAAGGGACGCGGGGCGAGCCCGAGACGCTGCAAGCCTTTAAGAAAGGCATCGGGCATCTCGCGCATGCGCGGCCGAAGGTGCCGGTCGTACCGATCTTCCTGCATGGGCTCGGCAAGGCTCTGCCCCGGGGCTCGATGCTGCTCGTGCCGTTCAACGTCACGGTGAATGTTGGTGAGCCCCTTTACGGGACGGAGTCCTACGCAGAGTTCGTATCGAAACTGGAGAGGGCCATGACCCTTCTCGCCGCCGAGGAGAAGGTGCCCGCGTGGGAGTGATGCCTATTCATGCGAGGGCGCCGGTGCGCCGCCTTCGACCAACGCCCAAATGAAAGAGGCCGCGGCGGCGAGCGAGCCGATCCACCGCACATGGTTCCATAGGCCCCAGGTGGCGCGGAACTCGGTCCAGAAGCTCGCGCCCTCGGCGCTCTTCGGCTTGACTGCGGCGAGCCTATTGTTGAGCGGCAGGTTCTTCATCAAGGTCACGCCGAAGGGGCCATTGAGAAAGAGCAGGCTGCCGAGAAGCAGGTAGCCCGACCCGGGCTCCGACCATCTCAGCGGCGCGGCAAGTCCGAGCACACCGGCCAGAGCGGCGGTGCCGAAGAACACGACGAGAAAGAGCGGGCCTTTGATCGCGGCGATGATGGACTGCATGGCGGCAATGCCTGACGGCGCCGGCAGGCGTCCGAGAGCGGTCATCACGAAGGCGGCAAAGGCGAAGAACGCCCCGGCAATGAGCCCGCAGCCGAGCACAGCCAGAACGGTCGCTACGAAAAGCAGGCAGTCGATCATGCGGGACTCCTCTCTCGGCGGAGCGCGAGAGCCCGGACAGGCTCAGCCCAGCTCGACATCTTCCCAGAAGCCGAAGCGATCCGCCACATGGTTCATCGAAGGGCGCGGGGCCTCGTAGCGCCAGGCGGCGCGCTCGTGGCGGGCGCCGTCGATCACCACATCGTAGAACTGGACACCGTGCGGGCAGGCACGGTCTGACGCCGTCTTCTCCGCCTTCTCCAGCAGATCGACCCGCACGTGGGCGTTCGGAAAATAGTGATAACCGCCGTGCTCGACGATGTCGTCGCTCTCGGCGATGACGCGGCCCTTGAGCACGGCTTTCATGGGAGCCTCCGAACCCTCACCATGCGGGATTGGTGCAGCGGATTCCTTTGGCTTTGATCGAGGCGATCTGGCCGGTCTCGAGCGAAATCTCCCAGGCGCGGCGCACGTCGGTCCACCATTCCTTGGTTTCGCTGCCCTTGGCCTCGCCCATGAATCTCAGCGTACCGTCCTCGCCCTGCACGCAAGAGATGGAGAACGCCACGTCCTTTTGCGGGCTCGGCACCACGAGCGCGTCGGCCACCACGTAAGACGCCGGTGCGTTTCCGGTCGCCTTGGCCACTTCGCGGCTGGTCAGAACGAGATAGGTGCCGTCAGCCTCGCGCTGATATTGGCGGATATAGATGGGAGGCGCGACCAGGCCGCCGCCGAGATCGATCCAGCCTTCGATGTCGAGCTCGTCGTCATAGGTCTTGCCGAGGAAGCTCTTGGCGAAGGTGACGTCGGCGGATTCCTCTTCGGTCGGCGGCTTAGGCTCGGCCAGCGCAAGCTGAGGCATCAGCAGAACGGCGGCAAGCGAGAAGCGGGACAAGGAACGGCGGATGCTGAGCATGGGTGTTCCCTCGGCACAGTGCTAGGCGCGGCCCACAGTCTAATCACAATCGTGACAAAATCAGCACCGCCCGGGGCCGTTTTCCCTGATATGGCAGGGCCGGCCCAGTTGAGGCCGGCCCCGCAATTTTCAAGGCTCAAGACGGTCAACGCGGGACCGTGGTCCGCGGGACGATGCTGGCGGCCGGCGGCTTGCAGCTCTTGCCGTCCCAGGTCCAGCCCTTCTTTCGGCATTCGTCGGCGGGACTCGTCGGCGGCAGGCAGCGCTGGCCGGTCCAGTTCCAACCCTTAGCCTTGCAGGCGTCGGCGGGGCTCAGGCAGCGCTTGCCGTCCCAAATCCCACCCTTCTTCCTGCATTCGTCGGCCGGGTTCGTCGGCGGCAGGCAGCGCTTGCCGTCCCATATTCCGCCCTTGAGCTTGCAGGCGTCGGCAGGACTCAGGCAGCGCTTGCCATCCCAGATCCAACCTTTCCGCTTGCACTCCTCGGGCGGGCTCACAGGCGGCAGGCAGCGCTCGCGCTTGTCATCCCAAACGCCGCCTTTCTCTCTGCAGTCTTCGGCAGGGTCCGACTCCTCGACGCAACGGCCATACTTGTTGCGCTCAAAACCGGGCTTGCACACGCACTGGCCTTGCGCATTGCGCATCTCGTTCGGCCCGCACGCTGTTGGCGGGGTTGGCGGCGCGACGCAACGTCCATTCTTGTCGCGCTGGTAGCCCGATTTGCATACGCACTGACCTTGCGCATTGCGCACCTCGTTCGGCCCGCACGCTGTTGGCGGGGTGGTCGGCGGCAAACAGGTCTCGGTCTTGTCGTTCCAGACCCAGCCCTTGTCTTCGCATTCGCCTTCGGGGTCCTCCTCTTCGATGCAGCGTCCATAGCGGTCGCGCTCGAAGCCCGACTTGCACACGCACTGATCCTGCTCATTGCGCCGCTCGTTCGGGCCTGGCTCGCATAGCTGCGGCGCTTCCGGGCAGCGCCCGCTCTTCGGCACCGGCTTGCCGTCGGGGCATAGCTGCGGCTCGGTGACTGGCGGCTCAGTGAGCGGCGGCTCAGCGAGGCCGACGCACTGGCCGTTCGCGTTGCGGACAAAGCCCGACTTGCAGACGCAGGCCCCGCTCTCGCTGCGGAGCTCGTTGGTCTTAGGCTCGCATTGCGGCCGGTCAGGCTTGACGCAGCTCTTTGACGGGATCTTGGCCCAGGCTGAAGCGGCGTCGTCGCCGGCAACGTTGTTGAACCGCGTGGGGGCCTCGGGCCGCGTCATGATGGCAGTGTTCTTGAGTCGGCATTGCTTGCCCTCCGGAACGGTGGCCGTCACCTTGAGCTCGGCGCTCTCTCCCATCTCGAGGTCGACATTGGGGAGCGTCAGATGATAGCTCGCGCCACCTCCCGAGTGACCCCATTCCGGCGAGAACGTGACCGATGACGGCGCAAAGCCGAACAGCTCGTCGATCTCGATCAGACCCTTGTAGGGATCGGGACCCTCATTGGTGACCTTCACCGTGTAGTCGCAGCGATAACCGCCCTCAGAGGCGACGCAGTCGCCCTGTGCAACCTTGGTCAGCTTGAGATTGGTGGGATCGCAGGTGACCAGCACCTCGCCGGTTGGCAGCACCCATTCAATGAAGGCGTCGGCCAACGCGGTACTCGTGTCGTCGCCAGCGAAGAAGTTGGAAACGGTGCCGGCAGCCGGCACGGTGAGCGTCGCGGTATTCGGCATGGTGCAGCCGGCGATCTCCAGCGGGGCGAGCGGGATTGTCATGCTCACCGGGACGGTGATCGAGCCGCTAACGGGGATTGCCGCAGCGGCCAGGCCGCAGGTCAATGGTGGGCCGAACACGCAGCCCCAACCCGCTGGGAAGGGAGCAACCAGCGTTGCCGCTGCTGGAAACGTGTCGTCGAAAGTTACGGGACCGAAATACGGTGAGGGACCGTCATTGATGATCTCGATCTCGTAGTCGCAACGAATGTCGATCCCCGCCTTGTAGCAAGCGCCGCCATTCAAGGCCGTCTTGACCATCCTGAGATTGCTCAAGGGCGGAGGTGCGCCGACCGGCACCCAGACGCAGCTTGCAGCCGGACTGGTCGCGCCAGGTGCGAGCGGCAAGGCGGGAGGCGGCAGGCCGGGGGCCGATACCGCGAAGCAATTTTGAACCCAATAGCCAGGGAACGGACCCGCCAGCGGCATCGGCACCGTAATGTCAAAGGTCTGTGAGCCGCCGGGCGGCAGAGTGAGGGTTGCAACGCACGAGAAGTCGATCGCGGCCGGGGGCGGCGCGCAGCCAAGATCGGGCGCAATTGCCGTGATGGGTAGGCCAAACGGCCCGGGGAACGGCCAGCCCATGAACATATTGTCGGTCAGCTGCACGGGGCCGCTGAAGCCCAGCGTGCCCGTGTTCGTGATGGTCACGGTAAAGGTGCAGTCGGCGCCGGGCACGCACATCGCCGGCGCGGTCTTGGTGACGGTGATGTCGGTGCCGCCGTCGTCGCAGGCGACATCGTCCCAGGGCTCATTGAGCACCGCACAGTTGCGGAAGCCGAAATCGCCGGCGGCGAATAGCGGGCCGGTATCGATCCACACGTCGATCGATCTTGTCTCGCCCGGATCGAGGGCATCTGGTGGCAGGCTGCACCACAAATCGGGCGTCGGTGTCGGCGAACAGATCCAGTCGGGGCCGTCGGGGGCGACGCCGGCGATGATGATGCCGCCGCCTGCGCCAGGACCGGACAGGATTGTCGCGGCATCCCAGATGTCGATCGGGTCGGACGGCGTCTCACCGACATTGGTGACGGTGATGGTGCAATGAATCTCACCGCCGAAGATGGCGGGACCGCAGAGTTTGTCGATGAAGATGCCGGGCCCTACGTGCTCCTCCGGCTCCTCCGGCTCCGGAAGGGGCGGATAGTATGGGAAGAGCGGTGGGTACGGCAGCGGCTCGGACTCGGCGATCGTCCGCTTATCGCACGGATTGAAAATCGCGATGTCGCCGACATGGCCGTAGACGTTGGCGTCCAGGAACAGGCCGTCATTGTCGACGAACCAAGATTCGTGAGGGGGCACGTTGGCCGGACGCACCTTGCTCTTGTCGTTGCCTTGCAGCCCGTGGATGATGCTCGCACCGCCTTGAGCGATGCGCTCGGCGTCCTCACCTTCACGCAGATGCTCGCCCGTGGTCCACAGCGTTGCGCGACATTGGTTGTAGTCGATGTTGCCGTCAGGATCGTAGCCGTAATTCAGCGCGATGCCGCCTTCGCTCGAGCGGTGCGGGGGCTTGAGGCCGATAGCGTAATCGTCAGGCTCAACCGACCAGCGCTGGTCGGTTTCGCTCCAGACATAGCGCAACACGGCCGAGGCTTCCGGCTTGGCGAAGACGCTGTAGTCGTAGCTGCCAACGATCTCGCCCCGCTGCGCGAGGTAGAGTGAGCCGGCGCCGTCGAACGCGATAGCGGTGATGACATTGCCATTGGGCGTGCCCGTGACATCGATCTCGAGCTCCGCGTCGTCGGCGAAGCTGCCGTCCGGGTTGAGGCCGACCGACCAGATCTGCGGGCCCTCGTCGACCGAGTAGTAGAGCCGTCCGTCTTGCACCGCGACGGCGAACACTTTGCGGCGCTTGTCGGCGAATCCCCAAGTCGACGGATTCTCGATGTCGAACGCGGGGCTCTCAATGCTCATGCGTCCTGCGTCATCGTAAGCCACAGGCTCAAGACCGGCCTTGGCGCGGCCGGCGGTGCCATGATCGAAGGTGCCATGATCGCTGCCGTCAAGGCCGAGGCGGTGGATGAGCCCGGTCTCGAGGTCGCTGACGAAGAACTGGTGCGTCGTGGGGTCATAGGCGATGGCACCGAGGCCGGGACCGGCATTGTCCTTGCCGTCGTGCTCGATGTTGGCGAAGAGCGAGATCAAGCCGGTCACCCCGTCGATCTTCCACACCGAGCCGGGCGTGCCGCCCTTGCCGAGGCCGAACTGGCCGGTCATCCAGCGGGCGCCAGGCTCGCCTTTGACCAGGCGATCGCCTTCGGCACTGACGATCTGCAAGCCAAACAGCGAGGTCGACGTGACGTAGATATTCGGCGTCGCATTGGCCGTGTCGCCGTCGAGCGTCACGCCGAACACCTGGCCGATCTCGCCGGCCGTCGCCTGGAATTTGACCGGCGCATTGGCGACCTGACCGGAAGGCCCGCCGCCGAGCGCAGTCAGGTCGAACACCTGAAGCGTGGCGCCGTTGGTATCGATGAAAGTGAGATCAAGCGGATGGAGGTCGGGCGGCACCTCGCCCACTTGCCGCGCGCCGGAGAACGCCGTGACGGCGGCATCGCCGCGGGTCATGATGGCGGTGTCTTGCGCTCGCGCGCCGAGTGGGAGGGAAAAAATCGCGGCAAGGCCGAGAACAGCGGCGCACAGCCATCTTGTCGCCCGGTACCGGGCATCGAGAACCGCGCAATGGCCCATGATCACTCTTCCCCCAAGGCAAGGGGACGTGAGAGGCAGCACGCTATTCGGCGCGATTATACACTCCGCATACTGACGCGGACGGGAAAAATGAGCGCGGAGGGTAGTCGGCATGGTTGGTCTCCTAGCGGTGACAATGGGCACGTTTGTCTCGGCCCTTAGTCGCGCCAACCCAGAAAGAGGTTCACGGCCGCGCCCGCGATGTGCCCGCTCAGGGTTAAGACCCGGATTTAGCTGTTGAAATTGCGTTAGCCTCGAGATGCTGGGTGGTCTTTGCCTGTTCTTTTGGCGGCCGATCTGGCATGGTTTCGCGACATGCCGCCTGCCGTTTGAACCTTTTGGCCCAGCGCGGCGTCCAAGGTTTCGCGAGCGGCGGTGATGCCATGCAATCGCAGGCCGAAGAGCGAGCCCTGCTGAAAGCCATCGCGGCCGGCGACGCAA